>JAIDTO010000286.1:0-18954 GCA_029060625.1 Muribaculaceae bacterium
TCCTTATACTGCATATGGTCCGGGTCGGTTGAGTCCATCCACCATGCGTCTATGCCCATAGAATGGAGACGCTTGAGGTGATTCCAATATATATCGCGTGCCTCCGGACTGTATGCGTCATAAACGCGTACTCCGGATAGATAATCGCGACGAGGGGGCCATTCAGTCAGACCGGATTCGGGCCATGTCTCGAAGTCAAAAAGAAGACCCTTTTCCTTAAGTTCCTTATACTGCTTGGTCTGCGGACCAAAGCTTTGCCAGATACTTATGCTTATATGTGCATTGTTGTCGTGCACTTTGTCGATCATTTCCTGGGCTCGGTCGAAGTCAGGGCTTATGAACTCCATGGCGTTCCATGTATAGTTGCTGCCCCAATATTGCCAGTCTTGAATTATTCCATCGAGCGGAATGCCAAGCTTGCGATATTTATCCACTACTTCCAGGAGTTCATTCTGTGTCTTATAACGTTCGCGGCTCTGATGGAAGCCGTAGGTCCAGAGTGGCATCATCGGCACAGAGCCTGTAAGCCAGCGGATATCAGCAATCACACCGTCGGCATCGCCTCCATACATAAAGTAATAGTCTACGAGGTCTCCAACCTGCGATTCGAGCTCAAGGGTTTCGTTATCATTGAGGGTGGTCGGTGAATAGTTGTCCCAATAAATGCCATAGCCCTTTATGCTTTGAAAGAAATGAGCAAAGTCTTCCAAGTTTGACTGCTGCATCAAGCGGTGTTCGCCACGTTGAGACATCTTTCCGTTCTGGAGCATACCCACGCCATAGATGGGTTCGTCAACTTCGAGGGCAAAGCTCTGCTTCACTTTGTAGGCTCCTTTGTCAATTCCCTCTGAGATTGGAGTGAAACCATATTCGCCTTCTGCCACGAGAAGTTCACCGTCAGGCTTATAGAAACTTACCTTGCCGGTCTTATTGTCTGTGATGACTTTCAATGACGAAGTCTTATAGCAAGTCACGTCACCGTCGATTGTCCCGGTTACCTTAACATTTTCAGGTTTCGCTGTCACTACGAGAGATTCCCTTTCATTGGCAGGCTTACCATCGGGATACTTTACTATTCTCACGATTTCAGGGGTATAGAATTTCACTGACACTTTTTCAGCTGCAAAAGCAGAAAGAGCCACCATGAAAGCCATACATCCTAACAATAATTTCAATTTCATAATGGGGATGGTTAAAAAAATCTAATGGTACTGATCTAAGAAATTGCAAATATAATGGAAATTTATTGTAAATACAAGCATCATTTAGAATAAATCATATCACAAAATCGATATATGCAACGTATAAGCAATAAAAAAGTGCACATATGAAAACCATAAAGTCTTCATATACGCACTCTGATATAGATTCTACCTATAGTTATTTGTAGAGGACTTCGAAGTCGGAGTAGGCCATATGGTTGCCTCCTGACATGACATCTGCCTCAAAACGGAGGACGGATGCGTCAACAGGATCGAAATTCACGGTCTGCCAGATGGGATTGTTGACTATATTTGAGAACTCCCCGGAGGCGACTTTCTTCCAGTTCTGCCAGTCGGTAGTGGCATAGACTGAATAATGGGTTACAGTTCCGTCGCTACGCAGCGAGGGGGGAAGATAGCGTATACCACCCACTTTCTTTGTCTTGCCAAGATCTACTGCCATTGATGTTGGAGTCATATAGAATATGCGCAAAGAGGAAGAGCGTTTTTCTCCGGAATCCGGAATATCAGCGGTAAGCTCGGGAGCATTAAACATAGAGAGTCTTGATATTACAGGGCATGCCTTGCTGTCAGTCACAGTAAAACGAACACTATCAGCAGTCACAGTTGGGAAACATACAATCCTACGGTGTCCTATGGTGGTAAGTTTGCCATCGTCAGTGAGTGCGTCTTTAATTTCCTGCCAATTGCCATCTATACACGCCTCCAATTTCCATTCCTTGACTCTCTGGCCAAGCGGAATGTATTCTTCAGCAAGGAAACGATTGAACGTAACCGGATTTTTGAACGACAATGTGACAGATCCGGTAAAGATGCTGTCGTCGGTAGCCCAATAAGTATCCTTATCATTATCGATCACCTTGTCGGCAGAATATTTCTTGCCGTTTCCTCTTACGGAAGAAGCAACAGCTTTAGCATTCTTTGCCAAGTCGTCCTTAAACACTTCTTCTATCATTCGGGCGAAAGCTGCACCTCTAAGAGAATCCGTAGGATGTATACGTCCGTTTGGCATCACCGGGAAATTAAGCAGCAATGTAGAATTACGACCGACTGATTTATAATAAGTATCCATCAGCTTTGATAGGCTCTTCACGTTTTCGTCTTCAGATGTATGGTAGAACCATCCGGGACGAATACTTGTGTTAGTCTCCCCAGGAACCCAAGAATCACCACCTTCAAGGCCGAAATGGAGCATACCCCAGTCTACTTCTCCATCTTTGTTAAGCTGACTCCAGTTGGTAGCACCTACCTCTCCACCTTCCGTACCGACCCAGCGAAGATCGCCGCGGTCACTGCCATCATTCCAGATAAGGCATTGGGGTTGGAGTTCACGTATCATCTTATAAGTCTCAGGCCATTGATAATATGTGGTGCGATCTATCTGTCTGGTTTCATTCGCACCCCCATACCAACCGTCGCCCCCGTTGGCACCGTCAAACCAAACCTCGAAGACATCCCCGTAGTTGGTGAGAAGTTCCCGAAGCTGATTACGAAAATAGGTCACATACTCCGGATTGCCATATTCCGGATGGTTACGATCCCATGGTGAAAGGTAAAGGGCATACTTAAGTCCGGCCTCCCGGCAAGCCTCAGCAAGTTCTTTCACCACATCTCCATTGCCATCTTTCCAGGGAGAGTTCTTGACGGAATACTCAGTGAATTCAGACGGCCACATGCAGAAACCACAATGATGCTTTGCTGTGAATATTATACCCTTCATACCGGCATCCTTACATACCTTTACCCACTGCCTAACATCAAGATCGGAGGGATTGAAGAGCTTAGGATCCTCATTTCCATAGCCCCATTCCTGATCGGTATATGTATTCAATGAATAGTGAATGAAGGCATACGTCTCCATATCCTGCCAGTTCAGCTGTTTTTCGGTAGGAATTGGACCATAAGGAGCCGGAGGAGGAGCTTCATTCGTGGATGAACAACTTGTGAGATATAGTGCAACAGCCATAAGGACAGCCATTGAAATGAGAATTGGTCTTGATCGCATATGTGGTGATTTTTTTTACAAATTACTTAATTTCTGGAGAAAGCAGGAAGGAATAACTGTGAGGTACTGTGCCTTTGATCGTGTATTTGTCAAGGGTGGGGCGCCCCCATGTGTCGGTGCCACCTACGCCGTGGATGTTGTGGTCAATATTCACGTTGATGAAGTCTCCTCGCTTGAGTTCATGGGGATGCCTGGCTTTTTGAAGATCTTCTTCCCCATAGTCCCATGCGCGGATGCAAAGTGGATCTCCGACAGCGTCAATTCTTATTGAAGGAATGTTATCGGCACTTGAGGATCCAAGAATCAGGTAGCTTACGTCGCAACGGTTTCCGTTGTCTTGCGGCCGGATATAGTCATGCTGATATTCTGAAATCGGCATACTATAGTGTCCGACGAAACTGCTGAGCTTACGGTCCGGATAGTTTTCCCATGGGCCACGTCCGAGATACTCCACTTCAGACAATTCCTTCGGGACCCTCATCCGCATTCCGAACTTAGGCATCAATGGTATCGTGTCTGCTTGAGGGCGATAATCAGCATCTACCTTTATCCTTCCTTCATTATCAATGGAATATGCTAAGTCATACTCAGCTCCAATCGGAAACTCCATATTAATAGTCACCTTAGTCTTACCATCTTCCTCGCTGACACTTATTTTTTTCACATTCCTCTTAGCAGCCTCAGTCTCCCATACGGACATTTTTTCCTTATAATATCCATTCTTATCCTGATTATCGTTGACCGGTTTCCAGAAATATGGTTCAAGTGGCGCAGCAAGCATCTCCCTACCGGCGACAATCCACGATGAAAGAGCGCCGGAAGGATCAATGGTGATTTCACACCTCTCACCCCTCACAGTCACGCTACCATCATTACGCACAACACCTGGTGCCTTGCCCGATGAATTTCCTACAATCATTGAATAAGGCGACAATTCAAATTGCTCAGAGGCCACTGCATATCCTTTATCAGCCCACAGAGTCGGCTCGCGCAGACAGGCATATACATTCAGCCATATTCCTGCCTCGTCATGAGTGTAATCAGGCATCTTCAGGGTTTCTCCATCGAGAGTGAGATATCCCGACTCTACTACAATCCCACCCTTAAGGAGCTCATAACGATAGTCATAGGAATCCAGAGGAGTGAAGCTATTGTTGTTCTGAAGCTTAATAATATTTCCATCCCTACTGAACCAAATAGGGGCGTAGACGTGCCTCACCTCATTGAGATGCGGATTCGGTATACGGTCAGGACCTATCAGTCCGTTGATACAGAAGTTCTCATCATTGGGACGGTCACCAAAATCACCGCCATATGCCCAAAACTCATCCTTACCAAGAGAAAGATCGGAAGATAAACGCAGAGGAGAGCCGTCGATAGGTTTTGCGATTCCTTGATCCACCCAGTCCCATATGGCAGCGCCTGCTATCGAAGGATCAGAATAGATCACATCCCAGTATTCTTTGAAATGTCCCATAGAATTGCCCATGGCATGTGCGTACTCACGCGCTATATATGGCTTGTCGGTGACACTTTGAGCAGTTTCTCGCATAAGTTCAGGATCCGGATACCCCTGATCATAGAGAGCCGAATATTTTGGATGACAATCGTAGAACGGCAATCTACTTGGATCCATAGCCACAACCGTGTCATACATAGCCTGGATGTTAGGTCCTATGCCCCCTTCATTGCCAAGGCTCCAGATGATCACAGAGGGATGGTTTCTATCTCTTGAGACGAGGGACACTGCACGATCTACGTGGGCTTCCCTCCATTCAGGATCGTTGCCCATCTCCTCGTTGGCGTATCCATAGCCGTGGCTCTCCTGGCATGCCTCGTCCATCACGTAGATACCGTAACGGTCGCATAGTTCATATAAAATGGGGCGGTCAGGATAATGTGAGGTACGGAGGAAATTGATGTTGTTCTGCTTCATTAGGCGTATATCACGCTCTATAGTGGCATCATCTACCCATCGGCCTGTACGAGGATGATGGTCGTGGCGATTGACTCCCCGGAGTTTTACATTTTTACCGTTGATCTTGAAAATCTCGCCGTCGGTCTCAACTTTCCTTATGCCGAGATGCCAATCGTAATCCTGAAGGGTGTTCCCCTTTTTATCCGTAAGCGACACACTATATGGATAAAGTTCCGGGATCTCAGCCGACCACAGTTTTGGATTGTCAAGACGGTATTCCAATTTCAGGGCAACGGTATCCCCGGGCATGATATCGACAGGACGACTCTTAATTGTCTTGCCGTCAATCCTGAGGCTAACCACAGCATCTTTTTCTTTCTTTTTCCCTGCGTTGCATATGGACACATATGCCTTGACATCAGCCTTCGACAAATCATCATTTAGTTCAGCATCCACCTTATAATCGACTATATGTACATAAGGCCTGACAACAAGTCTCACGGGACGGAATATTCCACTCAAGCGCCACATATCCTGATCTTCAAGATAGCTACCGTCACTCCAACGATACACCTCTACGGCAAGCCTGTTGGTGCCGAGCTTTAAGTAAGAAGTAATGTCAAATTCCGCAGGAGACATGGAATTCTGGCTGTATCCGACCTTCTTACCATTGACCCATACGTACATAGCTGATTTTACACCCTCAAAGCTAAGCGTGACATTCTTGTCGAGCATATCAGGCGTGACATCAAACTCCCTAACATAGCTTCCTACAGGATTACGATGGTCGTAAGCATACCAATCTTTGGGAGGTTCTGAAGTGACACTGGGGCGATTTCTCTCAAAAGGGTAGGAGATATTGACATATATTGGTTTACCGAAATTCTGCATCTGCCAGTTGCCGGGCACGATAATTTTATCCCACCCACTCACATCATAAGACTCAGCCTCAAATCCGACAGGGCGACTATCAGGATCAGGCGACCAATTGAATTTCCAGTCTCCATCGAGACTTATCACATCATTACGTTCAGACACAGCAGAGGGCAATCCGAGTGTCACATGGTAAGGAAGCTTATTTATCCCAAGGACATGAGGATTTTCCCAATCATTGACTTGAGCTGAACATAATAATGGAAGCACACCCAGCAGACCGGAGATCATCCAAAAGCCGGACAAAATATTTTTTAATTCAATTTTTTTCATGATATTGATACATATTTGGCAAAGATAGTTAAAATAATCCCCGATTATAAGCAGAATACCGATTTAAAAACAGCACAAAATCGACAAAAAAAAAAGAAAGGCAGACTGAGCAACCTGCCTTTCCTTTGAATTATTTGAATTGCCAATAGTCAAAATTAAAAAGTTCCGGACCTTTTCTTCCCTTAAAAACCAAATAGAGATCATGGACACCGGGAACATCTATCTGAGCAGGGGTCTCGATATAGGCGAAATTTTCCCAACTTCCCGTACCCGGGACCTTCAATTCTGCAACAAGAGGGCCATCGACCGCATCCATATGAACCTCTATCGTGCCCCCACGAAGGCCACTGGCAGCAGAAGCGCAAAATGTCTTAGGGCCACCACTCTTGAAGTCTACATTGGCAACTTTAATGTAATCGCCATTATGTATGTCAGAAACGTAAACACCTTCCTTGACATTCTGTCGGGAGGAAAGACCTTCCGACCATGCCATTGTCTCAGCCTCTACCCTTTGATATGGATCAAGATATCCTACAGCTGGAGCACCCTCTTTTGTAGGGAGAATCGTAGGGAATGTCCCGTCAGCATTATATTCAAACGGCTCCACGCAGAAGCTGCGACCAAAACCACCTCCACCGGGAAGATTGCCCGTATGATAAAAGAAATATGATTTTCCTTTGTAGTCAGCCACCCCACAATGATTGGTGAACGAATTAGTCTCATCCTTTTGAGGCATTATCGTACCCATATATTTCCATGGACCAGTAGGGTTGTCGCTCATAGAGTATGCTATTCGCTCCGGGATACCACCTGCAGCATAAAGCATGTAGTATTTGCCATTGCGTTTGAAGAACCATGGACCCTCCGTGTAGGCACTATTATATTTCTTACCGGGTTCCATCGGCACTTCCTTGCCTTCTCCAAAGCCATCGGCATCGGGGACAAGTTTCTGCACCTCTCCGTCGAAAGAAATCATATCATCATTAAGCTTTACATAATAGATGGTTGGATTTCCCCAATAGAGATATGCCTGACCATCATCATCGATAAAGCATGTAGGATCGATGAAATCCCAGCTTCCATCTGCCAGAGGTTTACCAATTGCATCCTTAAAGGGCCCTGTCGGAGAATCACCCACAGCAACCCCGATTGCCATTGCTCCGGTGAGTTTTGAATGCAGAGGCACATAGAAATAGAATTTGCCGTTGCGCTCTACACACTGTGGAGCCCATGCACGGTCATCACCCCATGAGAAGTCCTCGATGGCAAGTGGAGATCCATGATCGGTCCAGTTGACCATATCGTCGGTGGAATATACACGCCACTCCTGCATCCAGAAGAAGTCGGCACCTTTCTCATCATGTCCGGTATATACGTATAGGCGGTCGCCATGCACCATTGGAGCAGGGTCTGTGGTGTAACAGGTCTGAACACATGGATTTTCAGCAACGGCTAAAGCCGACACCAATAAGAGAGAGAGGGGGAATAACGATTTTTTCATATTTTTACTTTGGTGGATTTACCTTTGTAAGTGATGGTTTTGGATTTATCTCCTTTGCGGATTGTCATCTTGCGGGTGGCCGGGGCTTCCGGATAGGAGCCTTCTGCGTCAGAAATTGTCAGGATACCTTTGGAATCGTCCCAGTCCATGGCAATACGTGTATACTCTCCTTTCTCAAAGTCGTAGGTATCGCCGGCGTCATCATAGAGAGTGAAGGACGCATCTTTCCCGGGATAGATGTCTATCGTCAAGGGCTTTCCTGCGGAAGCAGCACTGTATTCAACAACTTCGGTCGTGGGAATGATGCTTCCGGCCTTAACGAAGAGGGGGAGACGGTTGATAGGAGAAGCCGCTGATATCTTCTCACCTCCGACAAACCTCTTGCCCGTCCAAAAATCGAACCAATCGACACCGGCAGGGAGATATACTTCCCTTGACTCAACCCCAGGATCGGTAACGGGGCAAGCCATAATATTTCCGAACATATATTGATCCTTGATGTCAAAGACATTCCTATCTTTCGGGAAATCGAAAGCAAGGGGACGCGCCATGCTGTATCCACTACGAGTCTGGGCATCGGCCATACTATAGATATATGGAAGCATTGAATACCGAAGATTGATCATATCAAGGATGGCATCATAATAGGGAGTGCCGGGCTCACCGAAATGCCAAATTTCGCGAGGAGTCTCTGTACCATGACTCCTAAGGATGGGTAGGAAAGTTCCCCATTGGAACATACGGGTATAGAATTCCTTATAGCCGTCATCCTCTACCCCTTTAGGGAATTTTCCTTTCTGAAACCATCTCGGGCTGCTCTTGACGAAGAAACAACCAATATCAGTGGTCCAATACGGACTTCCGGTAGCAAAATAGTTGATACCTCCGGGAATTTGCTTCTTGAATGAATCCCATGACGCAAACGTGTCTCCATTCCATGAGGCTGTAGCATATCTCTGTTGTCCTGCAAAGGATGAGCGGGTTAGATTGACGACACGTTTTCTATCAGAAGCGGCACGCTGATGCTCATATATGCCCTTTGCATGATTGAGAGAATATAGACAGGCTCGTTCTGCGCCCAGGGACTCTGACAAAATTGCATCGTTGAGCTGCCAACGGCGTTCATGGTCATTCCATGAATAGGGACGACCGTTTTCAGGCTCAGGAAGTTGATTCCAATCACCGTCAAGGGGCTCGCTACTATCACACCACCAACAGTCGAAACCATTTGAGAAAAACTCATCGTCGGCATACTTCCAGTATAAGTCGCGACCTTCAGGGCTGAAAGCGTCATATACTTGATGTTCAAGCATCAGGCCTCTGCTCTTGAAATCATCGGCTTCCGGACAATACTGAGGATTAGCCCAGATGCTGACCATCAGTTTGCCATTGAGTTCGTGTACGGAATCCGCGAGAGCCTTCGGATCCGGATAGTACTCACGGTTCATCTTCATATAACCCCATCCTTGAGGCCAATAGTTCCAATCCTGCACTATCACGTCGACAGGCACGTGACGGTGGCGATATTCCTTAAGTGTATTGACTATATCTTCGGAAGAGACGTAGCGCTCCTTAGACTGGACATAACCGAAAATATATCGTGGCATCATAGCAACGTTGCCGGTAAGATAGCGGTAGCCTTCCACCACGTTCTCCGGCATAGCACCCTTAATAAAATAGTAGTCAACAGTATTGGCTGCCTCCATGGTAAGAGTAGTCTCGTAGCCGGAAGAGGTCTCCCCTATCCACATGCCCTGACCTTTGTTTTTGCTGTCGAATATCATAGAGCATCCGGCATCGAAAAGAAGTCCATAGCCACCTGTAGACACCATCATTGGGATAAATACCTTAAGGTTGTGCTGTGTGAGATAGAGAGTCTTGCCAAGAAGGTTGACATAATCTTCCATCTGCTGGCCGAGACCATATATAGCTTCATTAGCCGACATGTCGAATGTGACAGCAAAACGCTGCTTCATGCCGATAGTGTCTCGTCTCAAAATATCCTTCACAGTGACCTTGCCGTTGGCGGTCTCCTCCATATGAGCAGATGCCTCATCATATATGATTTTCTCCTGAGCCACTTTCTCGTATTTTCGTGGGACATTGACGGATTCTTTCAGAAGAATACGCTTGGCAATAGGATCAAAGAATGTCACACCTCCCTTTCCATCTACAGTCACCTCAAGAGAATCAGAACGATAGATTGTCATAGAGCCTGATTTTAATTTACTTACATTGACATTAGCCTGGGGATAGACACAGACGCCGGTGGCATTGTCGGTGACAGTTCCATCGGGTGTCCATCTGACTCGTACTATCGAGGGGGTGACAAAATCAATAATGGGAGCTTGAGCAGAGACAGCAAGAGTTATCATTGAGATAATGAAGGTAAGGAGGGGTTTCATTGTTGGGATATTTGGATTGATATTACCATTGAACGCCTCTCTGAGGCTACTGGTCTGTTGATAGGGAATACCCCAGACTGAAGCCTGGGGTTTTCATGAATTTCAGCTTTGTCACTAAGCGTTGCCGCCGCCGTCTATTGTTTGGATTTTTCCGTTTTCGTCGAATGTGAGTTCACAGACTTTGAGGCTACGGAGCCATGATTTGCCTCCTGAGGGAACGCTGTCGTGATGGAATAAATACCACTTGCCGTCGTATTCTATGATACTGTGGTGAGTGGTCCAGCCAACTACCGGAGTCAGGATCTCACCCTGATATACGAACGGACCATAAGGATTGTCGCCGACTGCATAGCAGAGGAGGTGGCTGTCGCCCGTGGAGTATGAGAAATAATACTTTCCGTTGTATTTATGAACCCAAGAAGCCTCGAAGAAGCGATGCGGATCATCGGCACGAAGCGGCTTGCCTTCTTCGTCAACGACCTGTATGGGACGCGGTTCCTCAGCAAATTGAAGCATATCCTTACTCAGGCGCGCGCAACGGCTGGGGAGAGATGGTTCGGCACCTTCGGGAAGGTATGCACTCTCGAGTGCCTTGTTGTCTTTATAACGCTGGAGCTGTCCTCCCCAGAGACCTCCGAAGTATAGATAGTATTCGCCACCGTCCTTGAGCACGCAGATATCCATGGAATAGCTACCGCGGATGGGATCGGGTTCTGCAACAAAAGGACCTTCCGGACGGTCAGCAATTGCGACACCTATACGGAAAATATCATTCTTATCCTTCAGAGGGAAATAGAGATAATACTTTCCATCCTTCTCGGCGCAGTCGCAGTCCCAAAGTTGTCGGCCAGCCCATGGGATGTCGGCGATGTCGAGAGCCTTGCCGTGGTCAGTCACCTTTCCTGTCATCGGGTCGCCATCAATGGAGAGGACGTGCATGTCTTTCATTACATACTGGTCGCCGTTGTCGTTCTCTACGTTCTCACACTCCCAGTCGTGAGAGGGATAGATGTAGATCTTGCCGTTGAATACGTGAACACTGGGGTCTGCCATGAAGTCGGCAGGGAAAAGGTATCTTTTTTCGGGATGTAACATAGTTGTAGAGTTGTTTGGATTTATGATATATCATGATTCATCATGATGTTGCATGATTTATCATGGATAATTTTTTATTATTAGTTCTCAAGTATTTTTTGCATGAAGGGCTTGAGGTTGTAGTCGCGGTCGAAAAGAAGGGGGTAATCGGTGCGGCCCGGGATCGGGAAACCGTTTTTCCATGACATTCCGTCTGTGGTGCCCCACCAAGTTACACGGGAAATCTTGTCAGCATGCTTTTTGTAGAGTGCTACGACCTGTGCCATGCGGTCATTCCATTCCTTGCTTACCTCTTCAGGGAGGCCGTTTGGATAGACATTGAATTTTTTCATTGCCTCCTTACGCTCTTCAGGCTTCATCCTAAAGATGGAACCTACATCAGCACTCATCTGCACGGTAGGAAGCGCAGACATATCAAGTTCGGTAATCATGACGTTGCAACCTGTACCGGCAAAGTCAACGATGCTCTTCTCATATTCGTCCATCTCCGGATAGTCCATTCCAATATGGCTCTGCATTCCAATACCATCGATACGGAGACCACGTTTCTTAAGGTCGTTTACAATCTTTACATATGCTTCGCGTTTGCCGGGCTTGAACATTGAAAAGTCATTGATATAAAGCTCCGCGTCCGGATCTGCTTCATGAGCATATTGGAAGGCAAGAGGGATATATTCCTCTCCGAGAATACGATAGAATGGAGACTTACGATAGCTACCATCATCTTCAATCGCTTCGTTAACGACATCCCAACCTTTGATCTTGCCTTTATATCGACCTACTACAGCGTATATATGGTCTTTCATACGCTGCTTGAGAACCTCAGGGCTCACATCATTGCCATCTTTGTCTTTTGAAAACCAAGGAGCAAGCTGAGAATGCCATACGAGGGCGTGGCCAATGATAGCCATGTTGCGATCTTCACCGTATTTGACAAACTTGTCGGCATCATCCCAGAAGAATTCACCTTCCTTAGGCTGAATCTCGCCATTTTTCATACAGTTTTCGGCTACGATTGAGTTGAAGTGAAGGCTCACTATGGAATCGGCTCTCGGGTCCTCGCCATTTACATGCCGAACCGGTATGGCTGCTCCAATGAGGAAGTCATTCTTAAAGTGGTCTTTTACAGTCTTGGTCTCGGCTGAAGCTGAGACAGTGAGGCCTAATGCCACAGCAGATAATATAATGTATCTTTTCATGGTTCAGCAGTTTCTATTATATCTTTCATGAATGGTTTCAGGTTGTAGTCACGGTCGAATGGAAGAGGATAGTCAGTGCGACCGTTGATGGGCCAATCATTGCGCCATGACATTCCATCGTGAGTACCCCACCAGGTCACTCGGTCGATCTTGTCGGCATTTTTTCTGTAGAAAGCCATGACATCGGCTGCGCGCTTGTTCCACTCCTTTTCCCTTTCTTCCGAAAGACCGTCGGGGAATGGATTGAGTTCCTCTGTCAGCTCAAAATTGGCGTCAGTATTGGCACCCTGCATCACAAACGGCAGAGCGGAAATGTCAAGTTCCGTAATCATGAGCTTCACACCAGTCTCAGAGAGCGCATCAATTGTCTTCTGATATTCTGAGAAGTCGGGATCATCAGCCTCATATCCGATATGACTCTGAAGTCCCATTCCGTCGATGCGCAATCCACGATTCTTGAGATCGTTGATAATCTCGATATACTTCTCACGTTTTGGAGCCTTGAACATGGAATAATCGTTGAGATATAGTTCAGCATCCGGGTCAGCCTCGTGTGCATACTCAAAGGCAAGCGGCAGGAATTCCTCGCCAAGGATATCATAGAATGGGGTATGTCGCCAACTTCCATCATCCTCAATACACTCGTTGACAACATCCCAGCCTTTGATCTTGCCTTTATAGCGGCCTACAACAGTCTGGATATGATCCTTCATACGTGCCTTCATCTCCTCCTTGTCGACATAATTGCCCTCTTCATCGTAAGGGAACCAAGGAGATAGCTGGGCATGCCAAACGAGGCAATGCCCGATTATCGCCATGTCATGGTCTTGGCCATATTTAACATATGCATCGGCCTCATCCCAGAAATAGCGGTCTTTCTCAGGATGGATCTCCATACTCTTCATACAATTTTCAGGCACTATGGAGTTAAAATGAAGGGCCACTATCGAATCAGCTTTCGGATCCTCTCCCATCAGGAGGGGAACGTTTATGGCTGCTCCAATAAGAAAGTCGTCCTTGAAGGCATCTTTCATTGTGGCAGGAGCCTGTTCCTGCTTATTGGAGGAGCAGGATACGGCTAAAGCCGCTATAAAGAGATAAAAGAAGAAGTGTCTTTTCATGAATTATCCAATTTTAATTTGCACTATGACGGGCTTCGATTTCACGGTTGATTTCGTCAATACGTTGGTCGGTAAGTTCGTAACGGGAGATAATGAACATAGCAAGGATGAGGAGGATGGCTGGTATTATAGCCACAAGCCAAAGAATACCTTGCTGAGCAAACACTGTCTGCTCGAAAGCTTCACTATCAAAGCCTACAAAAGCAAGCACAAGACCCGGCACAACCCCGCCAAGAGCCATACCAGCCTTATAGAAAATACCAGTAAGTGCATTTACGATGCCTGAAATACGACGTCCATGAACATATTCTCCGTAAGAAATCACTTCAGGAACGAGAGCCCACATATATCCGGTAGCCACAATGACACCTGTAGACTTTATGAACTGAGCTATATATACAAGCCACATATGCTTAAGGAACGGTATGACAGAAACTATATAGAGCAAAGTCATACCGACAATAGCCGTCACAAGGAAGATATTGAACATACCTTTCTTTCCTACCATTTTCTTGATTGAAGGAATCATCGGCATAAATATAAATGCAGGTATTGAGCCGAGACCCATGAAGATAGACAATTCTGCTGCATTTCCATGCATATTGTAGTTGATATAATATGCACCTGCTGCATTTCCAATTGCCATCATCGCAAAGGCAGTGATGAAGAAAAATGCAAGGATGCGAAGTGGACGATTATGGACAAATTCCATCCAAAGGTCTGAGACCTTTACGTTTTCAGTTTCAGCCTTATCCATCACCACTTTTTCCTTACACTGGAAGAAGCAGAAGAACAAAAGCACGAGTCCGACAAGTCCGTAGATTGTCATAGTGGCGAGCCATGCGGAATCATGTGTCGACATATCCTCTGTTTCAGCGGGATCAAACATCTTAAGTACAATTGGAATTCCCATACCGACGGCAAGTCCACCAATATTTGCCATGAACATACGCACAGAAGTAAGCTTGGTAATCTCCGCAGTGTCACGTGTAAGGGAGGCATTTAGAGCACCATAAGGAACATTGACAAGTGTATAGCACATCGAGAGGCCAACATATGTGATGTAAGCATAGAGAAGAGAGCCGGAGAAGCCGTTCCAGAAGCAAAGGATTGCAAAACCTGTCAAGGGAATACCTCCAAAAATCAAATATGTACGATATTTACCCAACTTGGGGTCATGCTTATCAACAAATGTTCCAACCAATGGATCCCAAATTACGTCGATTATCCTGACGATAAGGAACATAACTGCTGCTACTGCGGGGTCGAGGCCGTAGACATTGGTGTAGAAGAACAGCAGATACATGCTGATGGTTTGATAGATCAGGTTCTGGGCAAGGTCGCCAGAGCCGAAACCGATACATTTGAGCATCGAGACCTTGTAGAATCCTTTGGATTCGAGGTTGTTTCCGGTATTGTAAGGTTCCATTTTATTTTGGGTTAGTTTATTTGAGTATTTTGTTTAACTTTTTGGGAGGCCGGGAAGCATCATTTCCATATTTGACGCGCGGGGACGCGCACGGAGTGCGCTTACTACTTAGTGTGACTCAGGAGGAGGTTGGGAAGCCTCCCCGTTGTCTTCTTAGTAGACGAGAAGGGTGGCGCCGTTGGTGGGGATGTTGAGTTTAAGCTTGCCTTTCTTGTCGGCCTTGACGGTCTTCAGAGAGCCTTCGAGATTCTTATTGTCGCTATACATTGAGATTTCCTTTCCTACAGTAATTCCGGGAAGTTCAACTTCAGCTGTAAGGGGTGATTCTTGAGCATTTATCGCGGCTACATACCAATCAGAGCCACTTCGGCGTGCGAGGATTATGTATTTACCTGGATATCCGTCGATGAATTTCACTTCGTCCCACTCAGTGGGAACTTTCTTCATGAAATCGACAGCCCAAGCCGGGGCATCCTCAAGATTATTGGGAGCCATAGCGAAGTGTTGAACAGGGCTTTGGAACAGTACTGCAGTAGCAAGAGCGAAGACATCGGATGTCTTGCGCTGTGAACCACGGTTAGGCTCATTGTTGGCATTATACCATTTGTTAAGGGTACTTCCACCGAAGTCCATACTCCCTACAGTATTTCGGATAAAAGGATGTGTAGCTGCGTTCTTGGCTTCCGCATCGCACATTCCCTGCGAGAAGTGAAGGTTTTCACTTGCCAGCACGGCCTCCGCTGCAGCAAAGTTCGGATACATGCGGTCCCATCCTCTCGGCAGAGTGCATCCATGGAAAATGACGAGGATACCATGATCGTTGGCATCTGCAAGGATATCATGATATAGGCGCATCGTCTCTTGTTTGTCGCCACCGAAAAAGTCTACCTTGATACCACGGATACCATTTTCCTGCATCCATTTCATATCCTTACGGCGCTTCACGATATCATTCATGACGCCACGTGGCCCCTGAGGAGCATCGTTCCATGAGCCATTTGAGTTATACCAAAGATAAAGGTCGACACCCTTTTCCTTGCCGTAGGCTGCGAGTTTCTCAATTCCATCATAACCGATCTGGGAGTCCCAGAGGGCATCGACGAGAACGGTGTCCCACCCCATAGCCGCGGAAAAGTCAATGTATTTCTTCTGCTCCTCAAAGTTACAGCTCGGATCCATCTTGATGATCCAGCTCCAGCTTCCTTTTCCGTAATCATAATCTTTGGAAGGCTCATATAGCGGCTGAACTACATCGAACGGAATTGTCGTCTCAACTATAGGGGCGAGATTCTCACCGACCGTTATAGTACGCCAGGGTGTTCCTCCGGGGAGAGAAATCTGCGCACCGGTCGAGCCAAAGCCGTTTAACTCTCCCGGCATCGCATATGCTATCTCATATTCATTACCCGACTTATTGGCGAGATGAGAGGCAACGTAGTCACCAGCAAGCCCTGTCTCGGAGATAAGGGTCCAACCATTCTCACCATTCTTGAAAAGACAAGGGAATGTGTAGCCGTTGCCCCATCCATTCTTCCCCATTGTGTCGTCAAGATCGTAATTAGTCTCGTAGCTTGGCGCAGTGCGTGCGAAACCGGTCATCGGTTGCATCTGTGGACAAAGGAAAGTAGTGGTGCCATCAGGCATAACGAAACCGGTAGCTTCGCTCTCAACCACACAACAAAGCTTCTCCTTCTGCGGCAGCATTACATAGCGATAGGCAATATTGTTGTTGCTCACCTCAACCTGAAGCTCGAAGACCGGTGTGCCATCTTCGCGGCAGAAAGTGAAGTCGGAAGTATTAGCCTCATAATCTACCTTGCTCTTCTTGATGTTTTTTAGCGAATATGAGTCTGAACGCTTTGCGGGACGGACTTTCCCTATATTCAAGCCTGCGGTAAAATCACCGATATTGGTACGAAGACCAAGAGGAGAGTCAAGCAGGAAATCTGTACCGTTGTATTTGACAGAATATGTCGGCATGAGTCCTTCATCGGAGACTGTCACTACCGTCTTGCCATCAGGACTTTTAACTTCGTATGAGTCGGCAAACACCGGCAAGATGGCTGCGACGGCTATGAAGGGGATTATCAGTTGTCTTTTCATTATTTGGGTTATTGTTGTTTTTTCAGTTTAGCCATAGTCGGATTGAACGGACGCACGAGCCGTGCGTCCCTACCGAATGTTACTTTTTAACAGAGATATCGTAAGGGTTATTATTGGTTGCAAATACCTGTTTAATACGGATGGGATTTTTCCCGAAACCCCAGAAACCAACTCTGTAGACCTTTGCAGTATTGAGGGGTTCTATACCTGTCTCAAGATTTTTCATCATCCCATCAAGCTCGGCAACTATGAGTTTTCCTCCGCTGAAGGCAGACGAGTAAGGTACTGCCTTATAATCCATAGTGTCAAACACCCTTAAATGGGCGTTGTCGCGTTCGTCTTCGTAAAGTTCCGCCACAAGGTATTTATATTTTGAAAGGTCGACGGGATCTGTAGATTCCCATCCTCCGAAGCCCCATTGCCCCCCTTTGAAGGTACCGGTTTCCTCATCAAAAGTGCCCTCCGCAAAAATAGAAGGATTAAAGTCTTTTAAATTGAAGATGTAATCTCCTTCTGCCGGTTTGGGCGACGGCACGAAAATGCTTTCTTCAGAATATGCCACAACAGCATCCTTGACACCCATAGTAGCGAGCATCTCAGTGGCATACCGGCACCCGAGCATTCGGTAAGCGTGGGCTGTAAAGTGCAGGCCATCTCCTTTCTGTGGAAGATCCGCAGCCGAAACCACATGTGCCATGGCAAAATCAGCAGGAATATTATCGATCACTGCATTGTGGGCTCCGCATACTCCGCCCATTTCTGAAGTCACCACTTCCCCGGCAAGGATTGGAATCGAGTTAGGTTCAAGGTTAAGGTCGGAAAGCAGGTCATCATAGACCTTATGGACTTTGTTCCACCACTCCGGATTTCCGGTGTTCGACTCCCCTTGATGGAGCAGGATTCCCTTGATGACACCATCTTTCTGAGCCTTTCTAGCGCATTCTACGAGTCGCGCGTAAGGAACATTATCGTATGCTTTCATGAAATTCCTGAACCAATCCGCCTCGCTTGAGAGCGTAGAGGGGTCGTAATCCTTGTCAAGGTGTTCAATCTTGCATCCTCCTACTGCAACAGGAACGACTCCTATCTTCACATCCTCAGGAAGGTTATCCAGCATCGTTCGTCCGAAATAATCCATTGGAGTGAGGCCGGTATATTCACGCACCAGGGGGGGGACTGCAGTATACCACTCCCCTTGCTTGCGCTGAGGATTGCTGTAGTCGACACATGCCATTACCTTGAATCGTTCAGGTACATTCTGACGGTCGATAGGCTCGATCTGAGCATTACCTTCCATATTAGACTGGCCAAGGCACAGGTAGATGTGGAAGTTTGGATCTTGTTCAGCCTGCATGGCCCCCACTGAGGCGAGTGTCGCTGCAGCTATAAGGAAAAGTTTTTTTATATAATTCATAATTCGTAATGCATAATTGTTTATCTCTGGTAGACTGCTGGGAAGCCGCCACTCAATAAGCGGACGCACGGACCGTACGTCCCTACTTTACGATCTTTTTTCCATTGGCGATGTAGAGACCCGGGTAAGTCACTTCTGAGAGTGAATCAGCTACCCGAATGCCCTGCAGATTGTAGACTCCGCAGTCTTCATTGACTGATTCTACCTTCTCCACTGCCTCGCTCTCGTAGGGGTTGTTGTTGGTGGCAAACACATGCTTGATATGGATTGGAGAATTTCCATAGCACCAAAAACCAACTCTATAGACTTCAGATGTGTTCAGCGGAGTTATACCT
>JAIDTO010000286.1:19054-34903 GCA_029060625.1 Muribaculaceae bacterium
TGATATGGATTGGAGAATTTCCATAGCACCAAAAACCAACTCTATAGACTTCAGATGTGTTCAGCGGAGTTATACCTGAAGGAAGATTCTTCATCATCCCATCGAGTTCACTGACTACGATAATGCCTCCTCCGAATTTCGCGCTATAGGGTTCTTCCCAATAACTTGCAGTGTCGAACACACGAAGTTCCAAACCATTCTTCTCAGGTTCGTTGAGCTCAGCCACCAAATATTTATATCCTGACAGGTCAATTGAGGGATTGAATTCCCATCCACCAAAACCATATTGTCCTCCGACGAACACCCCGGTTTCTATATCAAAAGTTCCTTTCTCCCAAATTGTCGGGTTAAAAGTGTTCAAATCAAATACAAAATCCCCTTCAGACGGATCAGGATGAGGCACTTCAGGAATTTCTTCAGAATAAGATACCTTTGGATCAGTTATGCCCATCGTCTCAAGCATTGCAGTCGCATATCGACATCCCAACACCCTATAGGCATGAGCTGTGAAATGCAGACCATCACCTTTTTGTTCGAGATTTGCAGAAGATATCACTTTAGCAGTAGGTATAGTCTTAGGGAGTTTAGCAATCACCGCATTATGTCCGCCACAATAGCCCCCCATCTCAGACCTTACAGTCTCACCAACGAGAAGAGGAATGGAGTTTGGTTCCAGACCAAGGTCAGAGAGCAGATCATCATATACTTTCTTAACTTTGCCGCACCAAGCCTCCTGACAGTTGTTGGATTCACCTTGATGAAGGAGAATACCTTTTATCACTCCATCTTCCTGAGCTTTCTTAGCGCATTCAAGAAGACGATTATACGGAGAATTGTCATATTGCAGCATATAATTCTTATACCACCCATCTTTAGAGGCAAGCGTAGCCGGATCAAGATCTTTGTCAAGGTCTTCGATTGGAGCGCCACCTACAGCAACATTTATGACCCCTATCTTGATATCTTCAGGGAGGTTCTCTACCATAGTACGTCCAAACCAGTCAGCAGGCGTGAGGCCTGTATTCTCACGGCAGAGCGGGGGCATAGCCTCATACCACTCTCCCATCGTTCGCTTGGGATTATTGTAATTCACTGCCGGCATCATCTTGAAACGATCAGGGATATCCTTCTTATCTATATTTTCGACAAGGGCGTTTCCTTCCATATTAGACTGCCCATAGCAGAGGTATATGTGGAAATTAGGATCCTGCTCTGCATGCAAACCCACAACCGATGTGAATATGCCCGCAACTGTCAGGATGAGTTCTTTTATATAATTCATAATTCTTAATTCATAATTGTTTGACTTTGCCGGACGCACGGACCGTACGTCCCTACTTGACGGCGATCTTCTTTCCGTTGACGATATAGATGCCGGATGGGAGTTCGCGTGTGGCTTCGGAGACAGGGATATTTCGGCGGACAGCTACCCCCTGGAGGTTGTAGACGTTGACAAGCCCATTATCTTCTGAATTGATGGATTCTACAGCTGTAGAGTTGGGGTCGTCGGCCGGGAACATATTCTTTATCTTGAACTTGTGACCACCATAGGTCCAAAAGCCGATTATGTATAAGTGCGAGGGATCTACAGCGACATGATTATTGTTTGATTTCATGTTCTTAAGATCAACCACAATCCTTGAATTGTTGCCAAAATCGTACATTGCAGGATCCGACCAGTAGTTGTCAGTATCAAAGAGACGCAATGAAAGCCCACCACCGGGATTTTCAACTTCGCATATCAGATAGTTGTATTGGGAGAGATCAAGTCCACTACCGTATTTCCATCCCGCAAAGCCATATTGTCCGGTTGTGATCTCGCCTGTCTGCTCATTGAAACTACCATTCTCCCAAATGGAAGGGTTGAAATAACCATTAAGAAGAGGGAAGGGAGTGGATATAAACTTGAGAGACTTAGTCTCTTTTTTGCCATCAATAGTATATTTCACCTCACATGCGGTCTCACCCGGTCGAAGAGCCGTGAATGATGATCCATCCCAGTTCAACACATCAGGATTGGAGATAGCAACATCAATGTCTCCATTTACATTGAAATCTACGCCTATCCCACGATCGGCAATAAGAGCAGCGCCCTTGGAACTTCCGGTCAAAATGACAGTTTCATCAGAAGCTTCGATGCCTCTCGGTGAGAAAAAGAGATCAACACTCTTTACTTCAGGAATTTCAAAGCCTGCATATTCATTAAACCAGTGGTAAGTCGACCACATGCAGCCGTCGGGATCGTTATACATTGTATAATTACCTGCGCTTCCAGGCTTTCCATCGAAACGAGCAAGAAGTTCGGGACCTGTAAACAGCATCCATCCAATATTGCCTGTGCGGTCGGCGAGAAGCTTAAAGTTTGCACCAAAACCTTGACCCAGCATCTGTCCGGTAATGCTTTTTCCCCATGAAGCCTGATATTTAGAAGGGAGCCAGTCCATCTCTGTCACAAGCATTGGAGCGATAGCCGCACATGGTTCGATTTGATTTTTCCAACCGGATGCAAATGAGTCATAGCCACCTCCATAGCTTCCACCAAGCTCATGGCTTGGTTCTATGGCATCGCTGCCATACCATCCGGGGTAAACATGAACTGCATAGCCAATGTTATCTCCCTTGATGGGATATTTTGCAAAGCCGGCGTATTGGGATTGGTAGGCAGTGCCGGGAACCCAAAGGATATTCTGACAACCATTCTCACGCATAAGGTCGACTATCTCCTGAAAGAACTGAGTCAGAGCCTGATTACAAGCATCCGAGCCGGCACCATATTGACCATCAGTACCTTTGATATGTACCGGTTCATTGGCGAGTTCAAACATGACATTAGGATTATCAGTCAGACGCTTAGTGGCAGCCACGTGCCCCCAAACCTTTTTCAGATATTCATGATAATATCCACCAACTTCGATTTTTTCAGGGCAAACGCCCGGCGGACGCATCACGACATAAAGACCTTTTGAAATAGCGTATTCAGCCATCGGGATAAAGACCTGCTCAAGATACTTCTTGAATCTATCGAAGCTGAAGGCTGATATATCTCCTTCACCATCAGGCCACATACCGGGAGTGTTGGACCAATAAGGATCCATATGCATACGGACATATGTCATTTTCCAGCCTGCTTTGTCAAGCACACCATCCATAATATCCTTGTTGTATTTCAGACAAGCGTTGACATCGTAGTTATTCCATTTTGAACCCTGCTCGTTGAACCAGGGACTGTAAGTCTGACCGAAACCGTGTAGATTGACCTTGTTGCCATTCTCGTCCATAAGCCACCGGCCTTCCACATGGAGCTTCGGCATGGGCATACCCGGCCAAGCCAGCGCTGAAAGGGAGGCGAGAATTGTAAGTATAATGAGAGTGATGGATTTTTTCATGTATGCCAGTTGTTGAAATATTCATGATTTATCATGATGTATCATGTTGAATCATGATAAATCATGAATTAATGTAATTCTTGATTATTTAAAGAGGAGGGGGAGGAATTCGTTGAGAGATCGGCGCCAAGTCAGCCATTCGTGATGAGTGCCGGGTGATTCGTAGTAGATGTTGTTAACACCGGCGTCAGTCAAGGCCTTGCAGATATTCGGAGCTCCGAAATTTTCTTCCGAGCCCATGCTGAGGAAAAGTACCTTTACCTTGTCGTTGAAAGCCTTTGGATCCTTGAAGACACCACCATAGGCGTTCTCAAGTCCTCCCTGAAGGAAGAAGAGTGCACCGCTGAAGCTACCGATATGAGAGAATTTATCCAGGTTAGCGAGAGTTATATCAAATGTTTCCTTTCCGCCCCATGAAAGACCCGCCATAGCGCGGTTTTCACGATCGGTCTTTACTCGGAATGTTTTTTCAATGTAGGGGATCAGGTCATTCAGAAGAACTGGAGTAAAGGAAGCTCCAAACTGCTCCATTGTCTCCCCTTTTCTTGACCCAAAGATATGACTGCAGTTTCCATTGTCCATTACAACAATCATAGGAACTGCATTGCCCGAGGCGATAGCATTATCGAGAATATTTGCCATCATGCCTTGTTTGGACCATCCGGTCTCATTTTCGCCCATACCATGCTGTAGATAAAGCACCGGGTATTTGGCATTGGGATTGGTCTCATACTCAGCCGGAGTATAGACAAAGCATCTGCGCTGCTTGCCTTCTGTATTTGAATAGTATTTGCATTCCCTCACTTGACCATGAGGAATATCTTTATTAAAAGTATAGTATGCTGAAGCTGCAGGACTCTCAGGAATTTCAATACCAGAAGCTTCCTTGCCGCAGCCATAGAATGTCTCAGATGCAGGATCTATAACCGACACACCATCAACAACAAGAAAATAATAATGAAAACCTTCTACGAGAGGATCAGTAGTTGCGCTCCATTCTCCGTTTTCATCTTTCACCATGTCATACTTCTTACCGCATATATCCACCTTTACATCCTTAGCTTCGGGAGCGTGAAGTTTGAATGTAGCACGAGAGTCAGAAGCAACGCAAGGATAAGCAGCCTCGGGGACGTTGGTAGATGCAGTCACGCCTTCTGCAGGATTTTCTGCAAAAGCATACGAGAGACCTAAAGAGATAAGGATAGCAGTCAGAGTGAAGTATTTCATGGGAGTCTATATTGAATATGGAACTTGAAAAAGATTAGAGTCTTTAAAGACATTAAGGTCCTTAGGGTCTTTAAGGACTTTAATCATTAAGAGAGCCGGGACGGGGAATTCCCGCCCCGGCTGGATGATTAGCAAATATATGAATTATTTCTTGATAACTTTCTTGCCGTTAGTGATGTAGAGACCAGGAGCTGCAACTTCGTCGATAGAATCAGCTACCTTCACGCCCTGGAGGTTGTAGACAGCAGTGTTAACTTTTACAGGAGCGATTGTCTCAACAGCAACCTCAGAGAGAGTATAGAGTACAACATTTGTAATCCAAGCAGAGCCTACATACTTACCGAAGTTAGCAGTCCAACGGTTGGGAAGACCATCACCTGCTTCAGTAGCAGTACACTCAATAGTCTGTTTGTTCCATTCTTTATTAATGTTGAATGGATTGAAGTTGCCACCGCCAGCATAAGTAGTGGAATTCTGAAGACCGGAACCGATTGAGCCATCAATAGTACCCTTAACTTCCATATCAATGTAATATGTTGTTCCAGGCTCAAAATCATAGTCCATAGCCATCTGGCAGTTCCAATCATTCTCAAGTTCTGATTCAACAGTCACCTTTATACAGGGTTTGCCATCTTCTTCTACATTTTCGAAGATACCACCCCAACCACCGAGAGTAGCGCCATTGCCGTCATAGAAAGCCTTAAGGATGTTCTTGCCGCCTTCAACGGGAGTGTCATTACCACCCTCTTCGTTGTAAGTGATCTTAACGCTTGCAACTGTGTAAGATCCTACGAATTCACCTGATTGAAGCAGAAGATGAGCTGTACCATCTGTATCTTCTTTCGCAGTAACTTTGAAAACTACATTTTGCCAATCTGAGGATGTTTCCACACTTGCATCCCCACCAACATTTGAGCCCCATGTCCCAAGATTATAGTGGAGAGTTCCAGAAAAGCCCTTGATCTTAACATCAACAGTATATTCAGTACCGCCAACAAGAGTAAAGTTGTCAGCAACAATATACTGGATATCCCAGAAATTTTCGGCTGCTGCTTCGTTGGTGATTGTCAAGCCACCATCTTTGATTTCTGCATTTGTAACGTCTGATTTCCAGAAATTGTAAGACGATGCTGTTGCGAAGTCAGTTTCTGCAAGAACTGCTTCTGCTGCAGATGCGCTTACAGCTGCAACAGTAGCAGCTGCGAAAAGTAGAAATTTCTTCATTTTGTTGAAATTTGGGTTTATATTATGGTTATTTAGATTTTCAGGGGTGAGGTGTGCCCCCACCCCTGATTTTATTTTTACTTGCCCATAAGGCCGTCTGCGAAGCCACCATAGGTAGGCTTACGCTGGTAGTCGAGGTTCCAGAGACCTACAGGAGAGTTACCACGCCAGCCGCTCTCGGCAGGAGCATCAGTAATACACCACTGGCAGATACCAAACTGCTGATCAACAGGAATGATCTCGAAGTATTTCTCGATTATGAACTTGTAGTATTCACCCATAGCTTTGCTCTGCTCAAGAGTGACGTCAGCAGTCTTCATAGCGTTGCCTTCAGCATCATCTATACCCATGTCGAGCTCAGTGATGCGTACAAGCTTACCTGAACCTGCAAGAATCTTAAGCATATTTACTACGGCTTCCTCACGGCGTGCCTGCTCTGTCGGGTTGCAGCTATAGCTGATGTGCATCTGGCTACCGATACCGTCAATCTTAGTCTCTCCGTCAGATTCCCATTTCTTGATCCAGTTTACAAGGCTTGTACATTTGTCGTTGTTGTTATAAGCTGCTTCAAGATTGTAATCATTGATGAAGAGCTTAAGATCTGAAGGATTAGCGCCTTCCTGAGCAGCATAGTGCTCGCGAGCATACTTCACAGCATTACGAACATAGTTTTCACCAAGATAATCCTGCCAGTAGAAGCAATTAGGATCGGCATCTTCAACACCATTCTTCAAAGGTATATCACCCCAAGTATCACGAAGAGGTTCGTTGACAACATCCCAAGCCTTCACCTTTCCTTCAGTAGCATCCATCATGCCCTTGATCCAACGGCTAAGTTCACCGTCTACAGCAGCATATTTCTCTTCAGGAGTAAGAGGCGTGATCATAGTGTTGCCTGACTTTTCAATTGTAAATGTAACATCATCTACATAGAAGCAAGATGCACCCGGAGCAGAAGAAAGGTTGAATGCAATTGAAATGAATCCATTATCGCCGACCCAAGCTCCATCAACAGAACCTTCGAAAGAATGCTCCTGCCAATCAGTAGTAGCATTCAAAGTTCCGATACATGCCCAGTGGTGGTATTCACCGGGATTACCATGAGCCTGCGTATCAAAATTACGAGTATCATCAGCACGATACCAGAAATGAACCTTAATCTTTTCACCTCCTTGAAGAGCTTCGTTGCTCTTGATGAAGAACTGACAATCCCATGGATCAACAGGATCGGCAAGAATATCACACTTATAGACAGCTCCACGTGTTGCATCCTGAACGATAGGTGCTGACACATCCCCATTACCTTTAACACGGGCAATAAGATTAGCGCATTCTCCATCAGCGGCATCACCACCAGAGATCAGAGGAGCATCGTATTTAGCCGGAGCAGCTGTTTCCACTTCGAACACAACATCGTCAACAAGGAATGTTGAAGCTGCAGCATTACTACTCAAGTTGAAAGCTATAGATACGAAACCATTGTCGCCAACCCATTCGCCGCCAACCGACCCGGTGAACTCATGCTGCTGCCATTCAGGAGTAGCAGCGAGAGAGCCGATACATGCCCAGTGGTGGTATTCGCCGGGATTACCATGTGCCTGGGTGTCGATATTGCGGGAATCAGTAGTCTTATACCAGAAAGAAACGTGGATATTGTCGCCTGCCTTAAGAGCTTGGTTTGACTTGATGAAGAACTGGCAATCCCAAGGATCAACAGGATCTGCAAGGATGTCACACTTGTAGACATTTCCTCTTTCAGGATCGCTTACGATGGGAGAAGCCACGTCATCATTTCCTTTTACACGAGATACGAGGTTTTCACACTCAGCACTGCCATCAGCATTCCCAATTACAGAAGACATGATTTTAGCACCATCTCCACCTTCAATCTCTGTGACTTTATCTGCAACGAGGCTGTTAAGCCAAGTAGTGTTCTGCTGAGAATGCCAGCAAAGTGTATGACCATAAATTTGCATACCGGCTTCCTGAGTGGCAGAAACGAACGACTTTACATTGCCAAAGTCCATTTCACCCTTGTCATTGACAACAGATGCATACTTCATGGCGTTACCGGCGGTCAGCATATCAAAATTAGTGTTGGTCAATGCATAGATACCACCCTGCTGAGTATAATCGCTGACTGCTACACCACAACCAAGAGTAAAGTTGGGGTTTACAGCCCTTGAAGAGGATCCTTTCAGAGCCTCTTTAAGGGTTGGGTATGCATTCAGATATTCGAGCTCAGCAATTGAATTTGGCTTCTCGACATTGTCAGAGAAGGTATCGTTGAAGACATCCGTACAGCTTGTAGCAAGCATCATACCGGAAGCAACGACTGCTATATATTTTATGAATTTCATTGCTTGTCAGATTATCATTTGTTATAAACCGGTTGGAAATCAGTCACAGCAGACACCTCACGATGGCGCATAACCATTGTATCATCTGTGTCATAAGTAACGGGGCCGAAGTTGACAGTATATTTCAGGTAAAGAGCATCACAGTCTTTATTATTGATGCTTTTCTTCTCACCTTTCTTCACCCAGTCGCCGCTACCGCTTGCACTCATACCGGGAGTATTGGTAGAGATGGAGCATTTACCGTTACCGTCGAATGTCAGCTCAAGATCACAGGTAAGAATCTGAGTTGTATTGCCATCATTATACTGAACAGAAAGAGGGAAGATTGCAGTAGTAAGTGATTTAGTGGTGACGTAAACAACTTCATCACGCTCTACGAATTCTGCCTGACGCTTTACAGTAGTAGTAGCACCGGTCACATTATCCTTTATCTTATCTTCGCCACGACGGCAATAGCTGCCGCTCCATTCGTTGATGTAGCGCACGCAATAGAGGATGTAATCCTTCGGCTGCTCTTCCCATGCAGATGCATCAGTAGAAGCGGGGTTGCCATCCGCGTTCACAGGTGTACCTGATAGAATCTTATCAGCACCAACAGCCTTCACCATTCGAAGAGGAATTACGTATGTCTGCTTTACAGCATCAGGATCTGCAAAGAAAGCGTCTGAAAGACTTACTTCAGTTCCGAAGAGATAATCTTCAACTTTTGTCAATGTGTTTGATGCGAGCGAGTAGTAGTTGGAAGGCATAGCCTTAACCGGAGTTCCATCAGGGAAAGTCAGATTGTTGGTCAGAGACTCATCCACTACCACATCAATCTTAAGATTGCGGCTCTTATATGCACCACCCTGCGTAGCCATGATATAGAACTTGTGCTGATTGTCCAGAGTGTTATCCACCTCCGGATCCTCACCAAGTGTTATGGTACGAGTAGGATACTGGTATGCAAAGTATGCAGACACTCCCCCTTCATAATCGGGGAAATTATTATCGGCATTCTTACAAGAAGTAACACCGAGAGCAAGGAGGGCTGCACTTGCAAACGCTGAGTATTTAATTGCTTTAGTCATTGTAGTTTCTTTTAAATATTAGTTAGTAAGAGAGAGTTGTACTACTATTTTTCTTGAATTTTTTTGTACTGATATTACCAACCGGCATTCTGCTCGATATTGCTAAACTTCAGTACGTCATTGTAAGGAATAGGACCATAGATCATATAAGGAGCGAAGTTACGCTTTTCAACCTCAAATGTCTGATAAGTGTTGCCTTCGATACGCATACCGCGTGCTGCTTCATTGAGGTCAGCTTTCCAACGGCGGAGATCCCAGAAACGAAGATTTTCGAAGCAAAGCTCAAGACGACGTTCGTTGCGGATAAGAGTCCTCATGGTCTCAGCGCTTCCCTTAGCCTCCTCGAGGTAAGCATCACCATTTTCAGTACCGATACCGGCACGCTGACGGATAGCCTTGATCACTTCGTAGGCAGAATAGCCATGAGAGCCTTTTCCTGTCGGGCCCCAAGCCTCATTGGCAGCCTCAGCATAAGCAAGGAAGAGCTCGGTGAAGCGGATACGCTTTGTGTAGTGGTCTTTTTCAACCTTATTTGCAGAGTTCGGGTTGACATCATTACGCATAAGCTTACGCATATAGTAACCGGTGCGCGTTGATGTACCATTCTCAGTGTTAAGACCATCCTTATCATTAGCATTCTCAGGAGTGTGAACTGAAGAATTGATCACGTTTCCGGAAATACCCATTGTTGAGCCGTTAGTCACAATATAATAGTTGAGACGTGGGTCACGGTTGCTGTAAGGATCATTTGCATTGTAATTAGAGCGAGAGTCGCTGATAGGATAACCGTTGAGAGCCGGGAATGCGTCAACAAGGTTCTGAGTAGGATTCACACGACCTTTTCCATAAAGGGAAGGAGGGAAATTATCCTCTTCGAGGGAGCAAGATGTTCCGGCACGCTCACGCCAGATGATTTCTGCATGGTCTTCAGTGTTGGAAGCATTGCCGACTTGTTCAGCAGTATACCAGAGGTGACCTGTCGGACACAAACCTGCTACGCCACCGATTTGGTCGAGAACAATAGCAGAGTAATCAGCAGCCTGCGCCCAAGTCATACCTGACTCTTCGAAAGCCGGGCTTGCTGCAAGAAGGGCAGCCTGTGCACGGATGGCAGCAGCTACGCGACCACACATACGAATGTGGGTGTTGGCACCGAATACACGGTTGTAGTCTGCCACGTCTGCTCCGATTGCAATATACTTCTGAGGCACCTGGTTGTTTGAACTCAGGTTCACATATGTATTAGGAAGAAGATCAACCGCTTCGTTAGCATCTGCAATCAGCTGGTCAAGACACTCCTTGAATGTGTTGCGAGGAAGGTTCATATCGACAGTTGCATCATACGGCTCAGTGAAGATATGAACACCCAAGAGTTCTCCGGAAGCACTCTTGCCGCCATAATTCTGCAACAGGAAATACATATTTAGAGCACGGAGACCAAGAGCCTCGCCCCTAAGACGATCCTGAAACATCTTGTTAAGTTTTTCAGTAGTACTGAAAGTAACCTTATCAAGATTCTTAAGGAAAATGTTGATGAACTGGATGGATGCAATACGATCGCGCCAGTTGTCGTTTGAAACACCGGTCTGAGATGTCCATGCACCACCGGCCATAGTAAGCCAAGTGTTAGAAAGATCGTTGCTTACGGCATCATCCGTGGCGACATCATTGTAAGGACTCGACGAGTATGGCATAAGAATGTAGGCACTACCAAGAATCTGATCGGCATAGTTAGCCTCATTCTCCATGGTGGTCTCGTCTTTGATATTTTCGATAGCGGGAGTGAACATATCATCGCAAGATGTCATTGCGACCATCAGCATACCCGCTGCCATTAATTTTATTGATTTTTTCATCGTTTTATGCTCGGTTAGTATTAGAACGATACTGTGGCACCAATATTGTAGAAGCGGCTCTGAGGAGCACCACCAACATTAGTTTCCAAGATTTTTTTGTTCTTTGCAATCATGAGAAGGTCGTCGCCACTGAGGAAGAGCTGAATACCCTTCACAACTTTTCCTGCAAAGAGGTTGCTTGCGAAGTCGTAAGTGAGCTGAACCTTTGCAATCTCAAAACGGTTGCGGCTATACATCCAGAAGTCTGAATCCTGATTGTTGTTGTTGGCAGCATCTGAAAGCAGACGAGGAAGAGTTGCGGTAGCAGCGGTCTCCGGAGTCCAACGATTGAGAGCTTCTGAAGAATACTTGTTTTCGCCTGATGGGCGATAGTAAGAACCGGATTTAAGAGCCTTAGCTCCATAGCCACCAGTGCAGTGAACGAAGAGTGTAAATCCTTTGTACTTCGCAGTAAGGTTGATACCAAGAGTGAATGGATCTCCATACCAGCCGCCACGACCGAGGAATACGCGGTCTTGAGAATTTACTACGCCGTCGCCATTCACATCCTCATACTTGAGGTCGCCGGCTCCGAGAGATGCAGAACCGAGTGCGCTCTGGTCGACAGAAGCAGCTTCTTCATCAGTCTTGAAGAAACCAAGACAACGATAACCCCAGATAGCGTCTACATCCTTGCCCTGTGCATACTGATATGCGTCTTCATGAATCTCATCGCGTTTGGTAGCCTTAGTCTTGTAGTAAGTTCCGTTCACGCCAAGTTCAAGTTCGAACTCACCAAATTTCTTACGGCCTGTCACACCAAAATCAAAACCTTTTGTACGGTTGGCATTATAGTTAAGCCAGGGCACGAAAGAAGACTCCGGATAATAAGTGGAGAAGAAGCTCGGGAACTTAGTAGAGTTATTGATAAGCATTCCATCTTTGTCGTACATGAAGACAGAAGCATTGATGCTCAAAGCGCGATTGAAGAAATCGCCACGGAGTGTAGCTGAATATTCCTTGCGGGTGATGAATGTGAGGTCATCATTCGAACCACGCTGAGGATATGCAGCAGCCTGACCGTTAGGAGCCCAAGAGTACCATCCACCGTTGGTGTAGTTAGCAGTGTACATATAGAACTTCTCGATGTCCATATCCTGCTTGAGTCTGGAGGCTGACAATGAAAGCATCAGGTTGTTGACATTTTCATTTTCTCTGAGAGATCCAAGATTTGCAAAGTTAACACCAAGAGTACCAGATACGGATATACCATTTCTGTGACCGGGGGCGAGTTTTGCAGAGTGAACGAGGGATGAACCGAAGTCTACATAATAAGTATGGTCATAGTTATAGTCGATTCCAAGACCCATATTGGCGCTGCTTGTCTTGTGGTATTCACCTGACTGAGAACGCTGCCAACCGGCGGCTACAAGCATTGCGTGGAAGTTGTGAAGATCATTCCAACAACGAGTGTAGTCAAATTGAGCGGAGAAGTGCTGAGTCTGACGAGATGATGAATTATCTACCACCTGATTACCGGTGTGCTCATCCTTACCTTCCTGAGTGATACCTACGATTTCATCCTTGCCATTGAAATTCTGCCAAGTAGGCACGAATGTAGCGTAGCTGTCCTGATAACTTTGATAGTAGGAAGTAGCATAGTCAATAGCGTACATAGCACCAAAGGTCAAACCTTGAGTCACCTTGCTAAGGTCGATATTCACGCCGGCATCAAACTGGAATTGACGGCTGATGAACTTCTGATAACCAGCACAATAGTAGTCAGCAATAATATTGGTAGCATCAGTAGATGTACCGCCAAGGAACATTCCGTTTGTAATGTTGTTGGAGTTCATTACAGTCTGAAGAGCGCCAACAGCGTTGGAGTTGATCATGTCGACCGGGATAAACGGAACAATACGGTTAGGACGAAGAGTGTTTGTAGCACCCCAATAGTCACCGCGCGCCTGACGAGCACCATAGAAAGTGGCAGCAGTATTGACATATGCAGTCACATAATCAGAAAGGTTTACGTCAACATTACCTCTGACACCGAAACGGTCGGTATAATTATGCTTTGCTGTACCAGCCTTAAGGTAATCACCATAGCGATAATAGCTTACATTGGTATAGAAGCGAGCACGTTCATTACCACCAGTGATTTCCATATCTACATCAGTGCGATTGTAGGTATGCTTCACATAATCGTCTGAAAGCATATCCACATCAGCATAGCGATAAGGATTAGCGCCAGTTGCTGTCAAATAGATCTGCTCATCTGAATATACCGGAGCTCCACCGGAATTTACATTAGCCTCATTGTAAAGCTTCATGTAGCTTGCAGATCCAAGATATTCCGGCATACGCTTTGCGACATTGAAGCCGGTGCTTGCATGAACATTCACGCGAAGGTCGCCCTGCTGACCACGCTTGGTAGTGATGAAGACTGCACCTTTTGCTGCACGGGCACCGTAAAGGACAACAGCCTGTGCACCTTTAAGGAAAGTGATGCTCTCTACCTCTGTAGGAGGAATATTGTTAAGGTCGCGGATGACGCCGTCGATGAGAACAAGGACACCACCGTTGTCAGTGTCAGCACCCCAAAGAGAGTTGCCGTTATAACCGGGGATATAACCCTTGAGAGTGGTTCCGTTGAGATCATTGATGTGGTTCTTCTCCATCAGATCCTTGATGTTGATCTTCTCGGATCCACCCAGAAGGTCAGCCTCAGCCACCTGGCGATAAGCCAGTTGCACTAATGAGTCTGCCAAAAGAGGCTCCTCAATATCCTGTGCGGAGACCGGAACGGCAACCGTCGCCATCGATCCCAGAATCACCACAGGAAGATATTTCTTAAAAATGGATATCATGTTTAATTGGTATCTTTAATGATTAAAGGAATTTATTACCAGCCCGGGTTCTGCTCGAATCCATCTACGATGTATGTATCATCGCGGAGTACGGGGAACCAGTAATGTTTAGTGTCGTAGTTGCGGGTGATGATCACCTCTTCACGGAACTCAGCTACGCGAGCTTCGCGCGGGTCATTGTTCGCATAGAAAGATTCGTCAGCACCGTCAACACGGATAAATTCCTGAGACGTCTTGGATGCATATTCAGGTTCGGTAAGAAGCAACCAACGCTGAAGGTCGAAGAAACGATGTCCCTCAAAAGAGAGTTCAACTGCGCGTTCGCGGCGTACCTCATCCATATAGGCGTTGCCGGTATATTTTGTTGACACATGGCCGGCACCACAACGGTCGCGAAGAACATTAAGAGCATCGATTGAAGTCAATGAGCAATTGCTGCTCTTACCTGTCGGGCCACCGATGGCTGCAGTAGCCTCTGCATACATTACGTATATATCTGCAAGACGCATATAAGGCATATAAGAGTGAGGTGTAGCACCACCGCTCATGTAGCTACCGCCGTCATACTGGTTGGCGATATGAGACACAAACTTATTAAGGAAGTATCCAGTGCGTGAAGCATTTTCAACGGCACGCATAGATCCACCGGTAGCAAGGCCTGCATATTTCATGTTGGCATGAGCAGCCTGGGGATTACCCTTGATGTATTCCATTCCATCATATACGATATCATGATAGAAACGCGGGTCACGGTCTTTGTAAGGACGCTCGGGATCATATCCACTTTCAGGATCGTCAAGAGGAAGACCATTAGCCATACCGTAATTCTTGACATAGTTTGCTGTCGGACAGTGTCCGATATTGTCGCAACCGTCAGAAATTACATTAGCAACGAATGTCATACCCCAACGATAGTAGGTGTAAGACCATCCTTTGGAAGGACCACGCATGATTGCCTCGGGACCGCCTGGCTGAAGACCGGAACGACCGGAAGTGAGCCAAAGCTCGCTATATGAATAGTCCACGTTGGATGACTTTTCATGAGCAGCTACATCCTTATAATCGAAATCATTAAGCTTATACTGGCATGCGCCCTTCTCCACGAGATCAATGATCTGACCAAAGGCAGAAGCTGCTTTGCCTGCAAGTTCGGTGTTGTAGTCATAAGTGAGACGACCGCCCTTCTGAGCGCCATTCTTCATAAGAGGACTTGCAGCCCAAAGATAGTTCTTACCAAGATATGAAAGAGCTGTAATCTTATTGATACGAAGCGAATTATCACCTGAGTTCTTACCGGTAGTGGTATCATCCCAATTTACAGGGAGAAGATCGGCAGCCTTCTGGAAGTCAGCAGCAGCCTTGTCTGCACATTCCTGATAGCTGAGACGGACATTCGTAGGGGTAACGGCAGGATCAAGAACCTCGTCGATATAAGGAATTCCACCAAAGAATTGCATCATACCAAAATGCCACCATCCGCGGAAGAAATACAACTGACCAAGAAGAAGATTCTTCTCTTCCTGAGTGCCGTTGAATTCATGATTGGGATTTTCAAGTTCGGAAATACCCTTGTTGCACTTAGCTATGCAATACCATGCATGACCATAGAAATGATGGCTATGAGCGTCCTGGCTTGTAGGATCGGCTGCAGTATTCGAGAACCAAAATTCTGATACGGTTGCCCAAGCCCAAAAGTTACCTAAGTCAACCTGATGGTTGATATGTCCGTCAGCCTGAGGATTCTGGATCAGGTCATCGCCGAAGTTGAATTCAGGACACCAACCACACTGAGTCATATTGGGGATACAGTTGTAGATTTCTTCGACATATCCCTGCATGTTCCTGAAATTCTTAAAAGCCAGGTCAGCAGACACGTC
>JAIDTO010000287.1 GCA_029060625.1 Muribaculaceae bacterium
GAGAGAAGGTTGGCGAAATACGGAAACAGAAAAGGAGATCGATACTCCTCTTCTCTCAAAGGCATGGCAAGGCATACAGGCTCTATCTCTGTCTGAAGATAGTCTTTATCATACTTGAAAACATACTCACGGGGATGGTCAGTTTCCGTAATGATTCCCGCATATTTCCTGTTTATCAACACCTTACACTTTCGCATAACTTATAAATCCAAATCCTTTAATGTTACCTTTATTTGAAGTCCCATCGTGTCAAGCAAGGATAAGATGGTAGAGATTTTGGGATTTCCCTCCCCTCGCTCCACCGCCACCACTGTATTGAGACCGACTCCCGCAAGGAGTGCAAGAGTTTGCTGGTCGATCTTCAACGCCTTGCGCCTTGTCTTTATCACATAACCCAATTCTTTTTTATCCATAATATGTTGAAATCACAGTATAGTGTGATTCTATGGCAAATTTAGGAAAAAAAACTGAATTATACAAGTGAAATCACATTACACTGTGATTTTTATTACTTCACCTTGACTTCGAGGGGATGCTGGAGAGCGTCATGGAAACCCTCAAGGTATTCGGTCCAGGCATTCATGTCTTTCACTCCCCCTTTGCTCCAGCCTGAACCCCAGTAATACACGTATTTCTCGCCGGGCTTGTAGGAGGTACGAGACATTATGTGTCCTACGGCATCCCCCACATTTGGATCAAGACCTTCATATACTATGATCTCAGGCTCCTCTGCATTCACGATACCGATATAGATTGTGCCGTTGTCATTCGCCGGATTGTCTGTCAGGTCGGCATAAGCCAGATAGCGCTTTCCTTCATCTAATACATACCCGTCAGGATTCTGCTTATGCACCACGATACCATTCACAAGCCCCTGTTCCTTCGACAGACCCTCATAGCTCACCTCAGTCCTGTTGAGCCATGAACCCTTGTCGAGCGTTATGATCCTTGTCTCCACTACGCCCTCGTCATCGCCGACAGTCTCAGGATAACAGGTGATCTTCGCTGTCATGCGCAGCGGACCGTTCTCAATTATGTCGCATTCCTGATATGCACATGGATAAGCGATTTCTCCGGAAGGCAATACAAGGGCATTCATGCCGGCTCCTAACGTATGACCTACCGTGTAGACATCCATCCCATTGCCGTAGTCCTTATGATAGGAAATCTTACCTGCCATATGGTCGTCATAACGCGACGCAAGCACCGGATAGTCCACAGATTTTGTCCATATGTCGTAGCCGCTTACGTTTCCCCCTCCCTTGCGGTAGGAAGGACCATAAAGACGATATCCACCCCGGTCATTCTCCCACGTGAAGTCATCCTGCATGTCATGGCGTATCTGTCCTAAGCAGAATGTATCAGCAGGAGATGCCTCCGCGCCATCCTGAGCTTTCTTGAAAAAGAATTTACGTGTCTGCAATCCGGGGAAATTACCCTGGATGAGAATCTTGTTGTCGTATGTCAACTGTGAAGTCACCGGATTCCCATCAGCATCATTCACTTTAAAGTTTTTGCCCAGTCGCCCCGTGATTGAGGATGCATCTATCTCTACCACCTGCCCACTTCGGGCTGTCTCCGTAGGATTATACACACTGACAGTGACTCCGCGCGAGCATGAGCAAAGATATATTGCGAAAGAAGCCAATACAATGGAAAGGCACTGTGATGCGGATATATTCATGGTATCAAACGTTTATTCTATAGGTTTTCTATCAATTGTGAACCGGTCATCACTTCCATCTTGGAAAAAGCAAAAAGCTTTTTTCCAAGATCCTTCAGCGAAGCTCCGATATGATACACTTCTTCATCAATGATTAGAAATCTGTCATGGGCCTTGCCATAATTATGAAGGGTCACTCCCGGATACTGAGCGTTGTGCTTCTTGACATCCTGACGCAATTGTGTGGATACACGGCCATCGTATATATCGACTTTTACTCCTGGTCTACGTTTTGAAAGCTGTACAAGCACAGAATCATCCACGTAATTGTCAATCACCACAATACGCTTCTTGGCTCTTCTGATTAAATCAGCCACCAATATATACGCATCGAATATTCTTCCTTCAAAGAAGACTCCTTCCTTCGGCTGTAACGACGAGCGCACAAAGAAATCCACTTTCTCATCAAGCTCAAGCAAATGCCGGTCATATTCGGAGAAACGCCTGTCCATCCTGTCTTCAAGCTGCATCAGTCTCTGATTGACAGCATAACCACGAAGCATATAATCTTTAAGAATCTTATTTGCCCACTGACGAAACTGGGTACCTCTAATTGACTTAACCCGATATCCAACCGAGATGATTACATCAAGATTGTAGAAAGCAATTCGCCGTTGTACATTTCGATTCCCTTCCTTTTGAACTGTCAAGTATTCCTTGACAGTTGACTCCTCAACTAATTCACCTTCTTTATAGATATTGCGTATGTGTAAGCTGATATTCTGTTTTGTAGCCTGAAAGAGTTCAGACATCTGCGCTTGCGTCAACCACACCGACTCATCCTCCACCCTCACATCAAGGGTGAGGGTATCGTCCGGCTGATAAAGGATTATTTCATTATTTTCCATGTATAAGATATTCAAGGAGGTTATTCCACCAGTCCAAGATAGTTGCCGTAGCCTGCAGCCTCCATATCTTCCAGCGGGATGAAGCGGAGCGAGGCGGAGTTGATGCAGTAGCGCATGCCACCGTCATCCTGTGGTCCGTCCGGGAAGACATGTCCTAAATGTGCGCCGCTTGACGCGGAGCGCACTTCAGTGCGTACTCGCCCGAACGATGTGTCAGTATGCTCCGTGATAAGCGACTGGTCTATAGGTCGCGAGAATGCCGGCCAACCACACCCGGAATTATATTTCCTCGA
>JAIDTO010000288.1 GCA_029060625.1 Muribaculaceae bacterium
GTAGTTGCTCCATTCTTTCCTTGGGAAATACTTTACTGTCAGCAGTGTCGGGTTATATTCGGAGGTGTTTTCTATCTTATGCGGATATTGGGGAATGAAACTTCCTGACTTGACAAACAAAGGAAGCGTATTGAGCGGAGCCCCGACGAGTGCGGTGGTGCCACCCTTGTAGGTTTTCGCCGGATTGTTCCAGTCAATCCATTCTCCTGCAGGGAATGTCACTTTCCGGCTCTTCGCCCCTTGGGTCATCACAGGAGCCACAAGCACGCTCTCTCCCCATAGATATTCATCACTTATGTTGGCATACTTGTCCTTGTCTTCATTATCTCCGTGGAAGTTGAGTGTGCGCATCAGTGGCATGCCGTAGGCTGCGTTTTCATAGGCAAGGGTATAGTTGTAGGGTAGCCATTCATAACGCATCCTGATGAATTTCCTGATGATATTCTCCTGATTGGGATAGTGGTAAGGTTCCGGACGGTCTTGTGCATGTGTCCTCAGTATCGGCGAGAATGTGCCGGCTTGCACCCAGCGTACATACAGCTCCGGGTCATAAGGCTTCTCCGGGTCTACCGCGAATCCACCTACATCGTTGCTCATATATCCAAGTCCCGAGAGTCCTGAGCTCAGCAGCAGTTTATTCTGGGCCTGGAGCCCTCCCCAAGAGCGTGATACGTCTGAGGTCCATGGGAAAACACTGTAGCGCTGAAGCCCCGTTGTGCCACCGCGCATCATGAGCATAGGTCTCATCTCAGGGAAATCCTTACGGAGTCCGTCGTAGATCATCTTGCTCCATTCGTTGCCATACACATTGTGGTATTCTTCGGCAGTCTCTCCGTTGGCATGCACTATTTCTAATGGATGCACCTCCGGTTCCCCAAGGTCGCCCCACCAGCCGGAAAGCCCTTCTGCGGTCAATGGCTTCATTCTCTCCCACATCCATTCGCGGGTGGCTGGATTGGTGATGTCAAACATTCCTGCCTCTCCCACCCAAGTGGTGACGTCTTTTGTGTTTCCATCTGCATCCTTGGTCAGAAGACCTTTGTTTTCAAGCAGTGTATAATTGTCCATAGCCCCTATCTTGTTTATGTAAGGCTGATGGATAGGCACCACGTGGATTCCCTGAGCATTTAGGTCGTCGAGCATCTTCTTATGGTCGGGCCATTGCTTCTTGTCCCATTCAAGGCGCCCCATATCTGTCTCTACTCCATACCAATAGAGGTCAAGCACCATGCCGTCTACAGGATAGTCTCTTTGCTTAAGAGAATCTATGGCTCCATATGCCTCATCTTGGTTGTGATAACCATATTTTGAGGTTATGTAGCCCATTGTCCAGAATGGGGGAAGAGCTTGCCTTCCGGTGAGCTCTGTGAAAGAATAGGTAGCCCCGGCCAAGCTGCCGTCGCCATTTATGAAATAATAGCTCAGGGGCTTTTGTGAGATGGTGCGGTAGGCTATGGTGTCTTCTCCAAGCGTAAGCCAAGCCTTGGCATAGTCGTCGATGAGAAGTCCGAAGCCGTTGTCGCTCACTATATATGGCATGTTGATGTTGGTCTGCGAGATCCGTTCATCCCCATCCGTATAGCCATAGTTGGCGCGGTTCCACATCGTCAGGTCACTTCCGTTGAGGGTCAGGCTGTGGCCTCTCTCTCCGGCTCCGTAGAAATTGTCACCCTCCGGCGTGAGGAATGTAAGCGTCTGCTCATCTCCGTCTGCTTTCACTCCGTTGGCCTCCGAAAGCAGAAGATTGCCGTTTTGGTCGTAGAATGATACCTTCCCGCTTTTCTTGTCTATGTTCACAGTGGTAGTAGGCGACTCGATCACAAAACGCTCTGCCGTAGCCCATGTCAGTATGTCACTTTTTCCCCCCTTCAGTGTAGCCGCTTGAGTGGCAGTAGGCGTAGGGGCGGAAAGGCTTTTCAACTCGCTGACACGGAATATGTCGTTGCTCAAAGGAATGACTTCTATCACTCCCTTCTGAGTCAGAACCCTGTATGGCTCAGCTTTTTTACTATCCGTATGAGCTGAGAAGGCGGCAGCAGCACTCGCTGCAGCCGCCATCGCTATGCATATTGATGCTTTTCTCATAAGTCAGAAAAACACTTAACTCTTAACTCTTTACTTTTAACTCTTTACTCTTTACTCTTAAAGCTCAATGTCTCCGTCTACGATTACGTGCCAAGGCAGACCATTGACTGCAAGGGTCTCAAGGAATGGATCCGGATCGAATTCCTCCACGTTGTGGACTCCGGGCATCACCCATTTACCTGTCAGGAACATCATCGCGCCAACCATAGCAGGCACTCCGGTAGTGTAGCTGACAGCTTGTGCTCCGGTCTCCTTATAGGCTTCCTCATGCGAGCAGTTGTTGTAGATGTAGTATGTTGAATCCTTGCCCTGCTTGTCGATGCCCCTGATGCGGCATCCGATTGATGTCTCCCCTGTATAGTTCTCTCCGAGCGACCCTGGGTCAGGAAGCACTGCCTTAAGGAACTGGATAGGAATGATCTCTTGTCCGTTATACATTACAGGGTCGATTCTCGCCATGCCTATGTCTTGGATCACACGTAGATGGGTAAGGTATTCCTGTCCGAAAGTCATCCAGAAGCGAGCCCGCTTGATGGTCGGGAAGTTCTGCACGAGGCTCTCGAGCTCTTCGTGATAGAGGAGATAGCTCTCGCGTTCCCCGATGTTGGGGTAGGTGAGAGGCTGGTGGATTTCGAGGTTCTCGGTCTCTACCCATTTGCCATCTTCCCAATATTTACCCTTTTGGGTTATCTCGCGGATATTGATCTCTGGGTTGAAGTTGGTGGCGAATGCCTTGCCGTGGTTGCCGGCATTGCAGTCTACGATGTCAAGATACTGCATCTCCTTGAAGTGGTGCTTTGCGGCATAGGCTACGAAGACAGCGCTCACACCCGGGTCGAAACCGCATCCGAGGATTGCGGTGAGTCCGGCCTCTTCAAATCTCTTGCGGTAAGCCCATTGCCAGCTGTATTCAAAATGGGCCTCATCTTTGGGCTCATAGTTGGCAGTGTCAAGATAGTTTACTCCGCACTTAAGGCAAGCCTCCATGATGGTAAGGTCTTGATAGGGGAGTGCCACATTGATGCAGATGTCCGGTTTATGACGGTTGAAAAGTTCCACAATCTGATCCACCTCATCTGCATCCACACTGTCGGTGGTGATATTGGAGGCTCCGATCTTGGCGGCAAGAGCGTCGCATTTCGATTTAGTACGCGAGGCAATGACGATTTCATTAAACACCTCGGGATGCTGGGCACACTTATGTGCCACTACTGTGCCGACGCCGCCGGCGCCGATGATGACTACTTTTCCCATTCTTTTTCTTTCTCTATACTTATTCTAAAGTGTTTTTGTTTGCAAAGATAATAAAAATTTTTGGTTTGGTTTTGGTTATCGTAGATTAATAACCGATAAATCATGCTATATCATGAAAAATCCTGTTAAATCATGAAAAATCAAGCCAAATATCTTCTTATCTTCCCTCATCGTCCCACCACGATCAAAGGCTTTGCCGGTGTAAGTCCGATATATTGGAATCCGGGATGCTCTTTCCGGAATGTAGTCAATACATTCCCCAGGGAGTCGGCATAAGTGGCGCTTCCCGCTATGATATAATATTTGTCCTTGCCGTCAGTAGCAATCACCGGTGTCAGTCCCCCTTTTTTATTGAGGTCTTCGAGCATGGAATTGGCATTGGTGGTCATCTTAAACATAGCCACAGCCAATCTGTATGGTCCGCTCTGCGGCCATTTCACTCCATCGATTGGCTTGAGAAACATATGCTGCACTTGCAGCGAGTCTCCTGCCAGCACTTTCCAATTGGTCGATTCTTCGTTGAGCAGCTTATGTCCACCTGTCAGGAGATCTTCCTCAGGGTCCACCTGCTCCCTTTTGCTCTTGGCTGCTTCATACGCTTGCCGATACCCTTTCTCTGTAGGCTTGCATGAGTAAAGCATACCGAGAAGCACCGTTATCATCAAAACAATTCTTATCTTTTTCATATCTCTTATATTCTTTGCGATTCGCTGCTCGCGTCCTCTTTGTAGGGACGCACGGCTCGTGCGTCCGATTAATTTCTTGCCTTGCTCAGGATCATAGTAGCTCTCGCCGGAAGTGAAAGTTCCTTGTCCCCGTCTCGAAGCACAACTGTCTTTCCTGTCAGCACATCGCGATACTTTTGCCCTTCATCAATGATTTCGGCATACCGACTCATGTCGAGCTCCAGATCTTCATCTTTGCCGTTGAGTATCACTATCACTTCTTCCGGTCCATACATGCGGCGGTAAAGATACACTCCGTTGGTTGGCATAAAGTGCTTCATGTCTCCTTTCCCTATGGCATCTGATGTCTTTCTCCAATTGTTGATGGCGGCTATGAAGTCATAAGCTTCATTCTGCAGCTCGCTTCTTCCTTTGGCTTCAAAGTGATTCTCCTCGTCTCCTTTGAATCCGCCGGGCACGTCGCGTCTTACAAATCCGTCCGATCCTTCCTTGCTGCCGTTCATCAGCAATTCTGTCCCATAGTATAATTGTGGTATACCCGGTACGGTGAGAAGCATTGCAATGGCTTGTTTCCAGGCTGCAAGGTCTTCCGGCATCTCAAGTATGAAGCGGTCGGTGTCGTGGTTGTCAAGAAATCGCAACACGTTCATCGGGTTGGCATAGACATAATCAAGAGCAAAATGGTCATAAAGCTCGTTTATTCCGTTCCATGCTTGTGAATCAACTTTAAATGGTTTCAAATCAGCACATAAGATACTCAATGGGAAATCCATCACCACCGGCAGGCGTGTGTCTATGCCTTTGGAGGCAGCAATGGCTGATCCTGTCTGCCAGAATTGCTCCCCTGCCGGACTCCCATACCAGCATTCTCCCACGATGTTAAATCCCGGATACTCAGCCATTACGGCATCAATCCATTCTCCCATCTTCTCGCGGTCGGCATAAGGGTAGGTGTCCATGCGGATTCCGTCAATCTGGGCATCCTCTATCCAGAATATTGAGTTCTGCACCAGATATTTCATGAGGTGAGGATTCTTTTGGTTCAGGTCAGGCATCGACTCCACAAACCATCCGTTCACTGTCAGGTCCTTGTCATATTCCGATGCATACGGATCTGTGATGGTGGAAAGTCGGTAGTTGGTCTGCTGAAAATCACCCTGATGGTTAAACCAGTTGCTTGCCGGAGGATCCAGAGCCCACGGATGATGACTTCCTGAGTGGTTGAATATCATGTCCATCACCATCTTGATTCCCTTCCCATGTAGCGTCTCTATCAAGGCTGCGTATTCCTCGTTGGTGCCGAATCGTGGGTCCACACGGTAATAGTCAGTGGTGGCATATCCGTGATAGCTGCCTCCCGGCATATCATTTTCCAACACCGGGTTAAGCCATACTGCGGTCACTCCGAGCGAGTCGATGTAGTCTATATGGTCGGCGATTCCCTTGATGTCGCCTCCATGCCTTGCGTTGGGATTCTTGCGGTTGTCGGCAACCACATTGTTGAGTGTCTTTGCTTCCGGATGAGTCTCACCTCCTGACGCAAACCTGTCGGGCATGATCATGTAGAGCACATCTGCTGCCGAGAATCCCTGGGCCCCTTTCATCTCTTTGCGGGCTTTCAGTTCGAAGTCTCGGGTGATGCTCTTTTTCCCCGATTTCCACTTAAGCTTCATCGTCCCCGGTTTTGTTTCAGGTGAGATGTTCAGGTAGACGTATTGCCAGTTAGGGCTTCCATCCAGTCGAGCCACAGAGTCTATTGTGACCCCGGGATACTCGGTGGAAAACTCTGCATCTCTTATGTCGTTGCCATGAATCTGCAACTGTAGGGTGGTGTCGTGCATCCCCGTCCACCAATATGGAGGGTCCACCTTATCAACAGAAATGGCTGCCACAGCCTGTCCGGCCATGGCAGCACATATCATTAATGCCTTATGTCTTTTCATAAATTGTAATCAGTCTTTTTCGCTAAACGTCCAACGTAAAACGTCCAACGTAAAACGTCCAACGTAAAACGTCAATCTATCTGAATGATCAAATAAGGTGATCTCTCCCAGAATGCCTTGGAGTTAAGGATCTTGACGCTTTGTGTGCCATTGGCATTGTCAAGTATCTCGTAGCTGTCTTTCGGCACATTGCCCCAGATCTTCACCTTCTTGCCTCCTGTGTTGATCACGCTAAGGGTGCGCTTGTCGCCGGCAGTGAAATAGTTTTCATTGAAATCTCCCTGAAGCACTTTTGTTGCGCCAAGGAATTTCTTCTCAAGCAGTCCATTCTGCTTCAGCTCCTTGTTGGTGCCGATTGCATAATATACGCGGTTTGCAAGGTTCTCCGCAGCAGTTGCCTCGGCCTGAGCCTTTTCGCGGGCTTCTGTTTCTGCTTGAAGGTCAGCATTTCCCTTGATCACCTGCTCGTTGAGTTGCAGAATCTCAGCATTTGCGGCCTCAAGCTTGATATTGAGGTCGGCTATTTTCTCCTCCTGTTTGTCAATTCTTGCCTGAAGGTCAGCAATGGTCTTTTTGAGCACAGCGTTTTCTCCGCTGCTCTTGTCAAGCCTTGCCTGCATCTGGGTCAGGAGGTCACGGTTTTTCTGAAGTCTTTCCTTAATGCTCTCAAGGTTCTGACGCACTTCTGCTCTTCTGTCGAATTTCTCGCCACCCTTGTCCATACTATAGAGGAGACCTTCCTGCATATTGATGGAGTCAAGGCCATCGTAGATGTCGCCCATGAGGAGAAGCAGCGAATCATTCAGAGAGGATGCCTGGTCATACTGTACTGTTACGATCTGAAGGGAGTCTTCAGCATTTTTCTCTTTCTGTCCGCTACAAGCCGACAGTAAAACTGCCCCAATAGCGCATAGTGGAATTAATTTCTTCATAATCATATATTTTATATTTAGTTTTAAATGATTCTCAATCCATCCATCTGAGCGTAACTAATTATGCATTATGCGAAGCTCCTTTGACGACTATAACAATTTCACCCTTTGGAGTGTTCATTGCAAAATATTCCGAAAGCTCTTTTAATGTTCCATTGTGGAATGTCTCGAATTTTTTCGAGATTTCTCGCGCCACGCAAGCTTCTCTATCCTCCCCGAAAGCTTCTGCGAGCTGACGAAGTGTTCGCGGAAGCCTGACTGGGCTTTCATAGATGATTACGCTCCTGCTTTCTTGCGCAAGTTGCGAAAGTCGGGTAGCCCTTCCTTTTTTCAGTGGAAGAAATCCCTCGAATACAAACCTGTCGCAAGGGAGCCCGCTTCCCACAAGAGCCGGCACAAAAGCTGTCGCTCCCGGAAGCACCGTGACGTCAACTCCTGCTTTCCGGCATTCTCTCACAAGCATAAACCCAGGGTCAGAGATTCCCGGTGTTCCGGCATCTGATATCAGCGCTATGTTCTCTCCCGCCTCGAGTCTTTCCGTGAGATGCTTCACAGTCGCATGCTCATTATATTTATGATGGCTCTGCATCGGGGTGTGGATATCGAAATGCTTCAGTAGCACACTGCTTGTGCGTGTGTCTTCTGCAAGTATCAGGTCGGCTCCCTTAAGCGTCTCCACAGCCCGAAATGTCATATCCTCCAGATTCCCCACCGGCGTCGGCACTATATAAAGCATAATTAGTCTTTTTATCTCACCTAATCTATATCAATATTATTCCCTCCACTCTCCACTCTCCACCCTTCACTCTCCGCCCTCCACTCTCTCCACTCTCCGCCCTCCACTCTCCACTCTCCTCTCTCCACTCAATTCCTGAAATGCGGTCTCAGTATCTCCATAAACGATGCCACAGTGACATTCTCAGGGTCCCACTCAAGCTCACCATAGAAATAATCCTCTATTATTGAGTATTCCTCAATCCCATCAATGAAGTCGAGCGTGGAGTCAAACATCTTCATGTTCCCTTCGAAAAGTTCGCGGGCATAGAGAAATCTGTCATTAAGCGAAAAAGCCGACTTCAGTTTTGTCTGCCTCTTGAATGCAGGCTTCACTACCTCCTCCTTTTTCAGCTGTATCTCAGGTTTGTCCTCATTGTTCTCTTTTTTCTCAATGCGGAAGATCGGCGCCTCTTCTTTCTTTGGGGGCTCAAGCTTTTGAGGCTGAGGTTTTGAAGCCGCTGCAAGCTCTTCCTCATCTTCTATGGTAAGCAATATGTCATCCTCATCTTCTTCATAAACGGATTGTGGGGATTTGATGGGGTTGCTTTCCGATACGGATGAAAGTATGTTCCTTATGATATAGATATCTTCCTCTTCCGCTTCGGCAAGCTCATAATGTTTTCCTCCCTTTGATGAGTCCTGGGCTTTTGCAGGCTTTTCTTCGGTCATCACTATCGCTGGCGAGGATGCACTGGCTCGATTCTCTTTCCATTCATTTGCTACGGTGGCATCGGTCATTACGATCATAGGCACTTCAGCCGGAGCGCCCGTTTCTGTCTCATTCTTTTCTCTTGCCTCCAGCATCTCGACCCTTGTCTCTTGCCCCTCGACCCTTGTCTCTTGACTCTTGACTCTTGACTCTTGACTCTTGTCTCTTGTCTCTTGACCCTTGTCTCTTGTCTCCGCTTCAAGCTGTGTAGCATACTCTGCAAGCTCCACAGCCTTCCTGCTCAATAATGTATATGCCTCCGGAAGGGGCTTCCCATCCCGGATTATTCTTAGGAGACCCTCGATTTCGAGGGTTCTCTCCAGCAATTTTTTCACCATATTAAAAAATCTTATACCTTAATAACAAATTCCCCCTCATTTGTTATAAAAATAAATATTAATAAAATTACTTGTTACTTATTACTCATTACTCAATGAATAAAAAGACAATCCCCCCTTCCGAGCTTATCATTAATGAGGATGGCTCTGCATTTCATATCCATCTCCGTCCCGACCAACTTCGCGACAATATCCTCCTTGTAGGCGATCCCGGGCGCGTTTCTATGGTGGCCGAGATGTTTGATTCAATCGACTATGATGTCCAGTCGCGTGAGTTCCATACAGTTGCAGGCAAATATAAAGGTAAGGATGTGATGTGTATTTCCCATGGCATTGGCTCAGACAATATTGAGATTGTGGTCACTGAGCTTGATGCTCTTGCCAATGTCGATTTTAAGACGCGGGAAGTGAAGCCGGAACACCGCACTTTAAATATGGTACGTGTCGGCACTTCCGGTTCTCTTCAGCCCGACCTCCATATAGGCGACTATGTGATCGCTGAGAAAGCCACCGGCACTGATGGCATTCTCAACTTCTATGCTATGCGCGACGAAGTTTGCGACCTCGAGTTCCAGCGTGAATTCATGCGCCATACAGGCTGGCTCCCCACTTGGGCTGCCCCTTATACTGTCGACGCCGACCCCTCGCTTGTGGATCGCATCGGTCGCGACGACATGGTGCGCGGGTTCACCATATCCGCTGTCGGTTTCTATGCTCCCCAAGGTCGTCAGGTCCGTCTTGCTCTCGCCGATCCGGATCTTAACGCTAAGATAGAAAGTTTCCGATTCAACGGGCGTCCTGTCACCAACTTTGAGATGGAATCAGGTTGCCTGCAAGGTATGGCAAAAATGCTCGGACACCGCGCCATGACTGTCTGCTGCATCATTGCTGAGCGCACTGCCACCAAAGCCAACACCGACTATAAGCCACGCGTCCGCGAGCTCCTCCGGACAGTCCTCGACCGTTTCTAATCAAAAAAAATCTTAAAATATTTGCATATCCCACAAAAATTGCGTAACTTTGCATCCGCTTCGAGGCAGTGAATATCTGCCTGCTGCATATGATTGCCTTATGGTGTAATGGTAGCACACCAGATTTTGGTTCTGTTTGTCCAAGTTCGAATCTTGGTAAGGCAACTCTCCAATTGTCAGGCCTCCCGATTGCAGGAGGCCTTTCTTGATAAAAAACTAACCCAACCTTAGCGATAATGAAAATAAAACACATCATAGCCGCAATGGCTCTCTCTCTTCCCGGCCTCATGGCCGCTGTCCCAGCCGACCCTCGGCCTCGTATCGTTACTAATCCTGATGGCTCCAAAGTCACTGTGCGCGTTCATGGCAACGAGTTTTTCCACTATATGACAGATGCTGAGTGCACTCGTATTCTCGAGCGAGACTCCCGTGGCTTCATTGCTGATGCCGTTCGCGACGGAAAGACTCTTGCTTATTCCGAGTCAGCAATCGGTCTGCTCAGGGCTGAGGCTGAAGCTCGCTTCCCGATTCCGGATGCCCCGGCTTCTCGCTCATCAATGCAAAAGATGGCGACTTTAGACTTTGAGGGTCGTTCAAATTACCCCACTATCGGTAAAGGCAACCGCTCACTCGTGGTCCTCGTCGAGTTTCAGGATGTCGAGTTCACTGTTGAAAATCCTAAGGAATACTACACTCGTCAGCTCAACGAACCCGGCTTTTCCGACTATGGTGGCAAAGGATCAGCACTCGACTATTATCTTGATGCATCAAATGGCCTTTACTCTCCTCAGTTTGATGTCTATGGTCCTGTGAAGGTCAGCAGGGACGCTTCTTATTTCAAGGATATGGGCTCTCCTACGATGGCTCTGCTTATAAGGGAATCTCTTACCGCCCTTCATGATGCCGGGGAAATTGATTTTTCCAACTATGACCTCGATGAGGATGGTGTGGTAGACACTGTTTTCTTCTACTATGCAGGCTATGGTAGCGCTGACTCTGAGACAGAGACTATTTGGCCTCATCAATACGACTATCGCTACCTGAACTCTTTCGGTTCCAGCGCGCTTCGTTTCGATGGCAAGAGGGTCGGCCCCTATGCTTGCGCCAACGAACTTAAGGGCTGGAATCCGACGACGGGGAAATTCCCCTGGCAAGATGGCTCAAAGCCATGGGTGGATGGTATCGGCACTTTTGTGCATGAATATGGACATGTGCTCGGTCTTCCTGACCTTTATGATGTCAACTATACCGAGGGTGTCAACGTTCTCACTCCCGGACAATGGTCGGTGATGGCTGAAGGTTGCTATAATTTTAATGGATGTGTCCCACCCCTATATTCTGCCTATGAACAGTGGCTTTGCCGTTGGCTCGATTACACTGAGGCTGTCGATGCCACACATTACGACATCACTGCACTTGGCAACACCGATACCCCTACTGCTTTGAGAATAGGTATCCCTAAGACGGCGGAAGGAGACGGCATTGAGTCTGAGTACTTTGTGGTTGAGGCTCGCGATGCTTCCAAGTGGGATGCATGCTTTCCTGAGTCAGGGCTCGTGATATGGCGTATCAACTACAACAAGAATCTTTGGATTAATAATAATGTCAATACATCCAAGTCAAGCAATGTGGTGATTCACTATGCCAATGGCGAACAGAATCCTGCCTTCACCGGCGGCGTGATATATCCCGGTGGTTCTACCGAGTTGATACCATCTAAGGATTATGAATTTTGGAAGTCCCCTATAATGACTGATATCTCATACGATGCAGGCAGCAAGACAGGCTCTTTCGACTATAATATGATCTCGGAGGCTCCTACCGGCGCCCCGTTGCTCCACGACGCCCCGTATGCCGACGAGAGTGGTGCCCGCAATTTCACCATAGAGTGGGATGCTGTTGAGGATGCCGATTCCTATCTGGTCACTATCAAGCGCGTAAGCACCGGCAAGGCTCTTGGTGTCTATGATGAGTTTGATGTAGGCAATGTCACTTCCCTTAAGGTTGTCAGTGTGCCTATCGCATTCTGGAATAATGAAATTGAGGTCTATGTGCGTGCTGTCAAAGGTATCCCTTGCTCCGATACATCAAATGTAGTTCGCTTTGTCCCAAAGTCTCTCGATAAGGGCTCCAATGCAGTTGATGGAATAGGGGATGACTCTGTTGAGATCTCAGGAGGCATCGGTTGCATCTACGCGCCGGAAGGTGCAGAAGTCTTTGATATGTCAGGCAAGCGTCTCGCTCCCGAAGCTCTCGCTCCCGGCGTCTATGTGGTCCGCTATGGCTCGCGCACCGTCAAGGTCCTCGTCCGCTAAACACATGATGACTTTTATGTGATGATAATTATGTGATGACAAATATGGGAGGGCGGTTTCCCAACCGCCCATAATGTCATAACCCCGGACTTTTCAAAAAAGCCCGGGGCTTCTATTCCAGTTAAAAATATCGGTTGCATTTTGCCATAGTTTTCCCCTTTATCCGGGATGTTGCCTCATGGAAAATACCCCTTGTGTGGTATTTCTCCAAATCCAAGTGTCATTTTTCTATTTTATCAAGTTTTTTAACTTTAAAATGTATGTTTTTTAACATATTGTTATTTGTTTTTAACTAAAAAAGTCGCGCGAAAATTCTTTTATTCAAATGTTTTTTTGTATCTTTGCATCATGAAACATTGCGGAGACTTAATCCCCGCCTCGTTCATGCGCCCGGATTGCTGTTTTTTTTAGGCGCCTTTTGATTGAATACAATAACAAAAATTGGCCATCTCACACCCGTTTTCCATTGTGTCATGGCTTGAATTTAGTACCACTTTCGGAACGAACAATGATGAAAAAATTAGTCCTCCTGTCCCTTAGCCTCCTTATGGCTATTGGCATGTATGCCGATATCGTGGTCACGGGTATTGTCACACTTAAGGACGAACCCGGTGAACCGGCTATCGGTGCTACGGTGGCGATTAAGGGTAAGCCCAAGTCTGCCGTGCAAGTTGATTATGAAGGTAATTTCAAGATTACCGTACCTAATGAAAAAACTATAATCCAGGTTTCCTACGTCGGCTATCGCACTGCCGAGGTCAAGGCTTCCACGTCTCCTCTTGAGATCGAACTTGAGTCGAATGCCCAGCAGCTCGGTGAAGTCGTGGTGACAGGTATGGGCACTACCGACCGTCGTATGTTCACCGGTTCTACCACCAAGATCGACGCGGAAAAAAGCCACCTCACCGGTGTTGCAGATATATCCCGCTCTCTTGAAGGCCGTGCTGCCGGTGTGTCGGTGCAGAACGTGTCCGGTACTTTCGGTACGGCTCCGAAGATCCGTGTGCGTGGCGCTACTTCAATCTATGGCACCAACAAGCCTCTTTGGGTGGTCGATGGCGTGATCCTCGAGGATAACGTCGAGCTCGACTCCGACGACCTCTCTTCAGGTAACGCCGAGACCCTTATCGCTTCTGCTATCGCCGGCCTCAACGCTGATGATATCGAGTCGTTCCAGATCCTCAAGGATGGTTCTGCTACATCTATCTATGGCGCGCGTGCAATGGCGGGTGTGATTGTCGTGACCACCAAGCAGGGTCGTCAGGGTCACACCAACATTAACTATACCGGTGAGTTCACATATCGTCTCAAACCCTCCTACCGCAACTATAACATTGCAAACTCCCAGGAGCAGATGGGCATCTATAAGGAAATGGAAGAGAAAGGATGGCTCTCATTCGCTTCTCTCGCCAATTCTTCCAACTCCGGCGTATACGGTACGATGTATAAACTCATCAATACCTACGATTCGGCTACCGGTAAGTTTGGTCTTGCTAACACCGAGTCTGCGAAAAATGAATACCTCCGTCAGGCAGAGTTCCGCAACACCGACTGGTTCGACCTCCTCTTCAATAATAATGTGATGATGAACCATGCCGTCTCAATCTCCGGCGGTACTGACAAGGGCCAGTTCTATACTTCGTTCTCTTATATGGGCGACGATGGCTGGTATAAGTCTTCTAATGTGTCTCGCTACACATTCAATGCCAACGCTTCCTACAATCTTTCACGTACCCTTAAGGTGAAGATCCTCACTTCTGATAGCTATCGCCATCAGAAAGCCCCCGGTACTCTCTCTCAGGAGCTTGATGTCGTTTCAGGTGCTGTAAACCGCTCTTTCGATATCAACCCATATTCTTACGCCCTGAATACAGCGCGTACCACCGACCCCGATGCTCTGCAGACCAGAAACTATGCAGACTTCAATATCTTCAAGGAACTTGACAACAACTACATCGATCTCAATGTGATGGATCTTAAGTTCCAGGGCGAGGTGACATGGAAGCCTATCACTGGTCTTACCCTTATGGCCCTTGGTTCTTTCCGCCGAAGCACTTCTGCGCAGAATCATTATATAATGGACGATTCAAACCAGGCCATGGCTTATCGTGCAGGTGTAAACCCGGAAAACGCTACTATCCGCGCTTCCAATCCTTATCTTTACACCGACCCTGATGATCCTAACTCTCTCCCGGTTTCAGTCCTTCCTAACGGTGGTGTGCTCCGTCATACTCTTTACGGTATGAATCAGTGGGACTTCCGTGCTACTGCTACCTATAGCCGCGATTTCGAAGGAAAATATAATATCAACGCTCTCGTTGGTATGGAGTCTTCACGAATCGACCGCGTGACCGAGAATTATGAAGGATGGGGTATCTGCTATAAGAACGGCAACATCCCATTCACCGATTGGAAACTCTTCAAGCAGCAGAATGAGGAAAATATGAACTACTATTCATATACACCTACCACATTCCGCAATATGGCTTACTTCGGTACGGCTACTTTCATGTACGACAACCGATATATCATCAACGGTACGCTACGCTACGAGGGCTCCAACAAGCTCGGCCGCTCTTCGCAGTCTCGCTGGCTCCCGACTTGGAACATCTCAGGCGCTTGGAATGCCGATGCTGAGTCTTGGTTTGTAAACCCGGTGCTTGCTACTGCAAAGCTCCGCTTGTCTTACTCTCTGACTGCTGACTCAGGTCTCGCTGCCGTATCAAATGCGTCTGCCGTTTATTATCCCTCTCGTCCTTGGAAACAGGATACGTTTGCTTATGAGCAGGCTCTTATCCTTAGCCAGCTTGCCAATGGGGAACTCACCTACGAAAAGAAGCATGAGTTTGATGTCGGTGCTGACCTCGGTTTCCTCAACAACCGTCTTAACCTCGTCGTCGACTGGTATAAGCGTAACAACTTCGACCTTATCGGACGTATCTACACCCAGGGTGTCGGTGGTGAAATCATGAAGTATGCCAATGTGGCTTCCATGGAGTCGCACGGTGTGGAATTCACACTCTCCACACATAATATCATGACCCAGGATTTCAATTGGACCACAGACTTCACTTTCTCTTACGCCAAGAACAAGATCACTGACCTTACTTCTCGTTCTCGCGTGATCGACCTTGTTCAGGGCACCGGTTTCCCTCTCCAGGGTTATCCCGTGCGCGCCATCTTCTCTATCCCGTTCGTAGGCCTTACTGAAGATGGTATCCCGCAGTTCATCAATGAGAATGGTGAAGTGACCACTTCCGACCTCAATATGCAGGAATGGGAGAAACTCGACCACCTCGTTTATGAAGGTCCCGTTGATCCCCCCTTCACCGGTGGTTTCGGAAATACTTTCAACTATAAGAACTGGAGCCTCAATATCTTCATGACTTATGCGTTTGGAAATAAGATCCGTCTCGACCCGGTATTCTCGGCTGCTTATTCCGACCTTACTGCAATGCCTAAGGACTTTATGGATCGTTGGGTGGCTTCCGGCGACGAAAAATACACTTCCGTCCCGACTATAGCTTCTTTGCGTCAGTATCACAACGACAGTAACCTTTCGTTTGCTTACAACGCTTACAACTATTCTACAGCTCGTATAGCTAAGGGTGATTTCATCCGTATGAAGGAAATTTCTCTTCAATATGATTTCCCCGAAAACTGGAATAAGGCTCTTCGCATCAATTCAGCTTCTCTGAAGTTTGCTGCAACCAACCCATTCCTGATCTATGCCGACAAGAAGCTCCACGGTCAGGACCCCGAGTTCTTCAACACCGGTGGTGTGGCTTCTCCCAACCCGAAGCAGTTCACATTCACTGTCCGCGTAGGTTTCTAATGCAGTAATCGTAAAACGTAAAACGTACAACGTAAAACGTAAAAACAATGAAAGCAAAAAAACTAATATATACTCTGTCGTTGGCTGCCGCTCTTGGTCTCTCCTCTTGCGGAAGTGATTTCCTCGGCACTCCGACAGACTCCCGCGTGGAACTCGATTCCACCGATAAACTCCGAATGCTTCTTGTCTCCTCCTATCCTCAGAACAATTATGCTTGGCCCTGCGAGCTTATGTCTGACAATATGGAAGACAACAACGCTCCTGATGAAGATGGCCTTCGCTATAATCTTTCTCCCTACGACCGTGGCGACGATGAGATGTTCCGCTGGGAAGTTTGTGTCAGCAACACTTCGTCTGATAGCCCGTCTACCATTTGGGAAAGCCACTACAACGCAATCGCCGGTGCAAATGCCGTGCTTCAGGTGTTGGAGAAGTGGGAGAGTGAAGGGCAGACTCTCGATGCTACCCAGCGTGCTGTCAAGGGTGAGGCCCTTATGATCCGTAGCTACTGCCACTTTATCCTCGCGCAGGTGTTCTGCCATCCATACCGTGGAGATGCTGTCAATGAGACTCTGCTCGGTATCCCATACATCAAGAAGCCGGAGACGACTGTAAAACCGCTATATCAGCGTGGCACTCTTAAAGAGACTTATGATAATGTCCGCGCCGACCTTGAGGCTGGATTGCCCCTTATCGACAATAGCCTCTATGAGATACCGAAGTATCACTTCAACAAGTCTGCGGCTGAGGCATATGCCGCTCGCTTCTATCTTGTCACTCGTGAATACGACAAGTGTCTTGAGCATTGCAACAATGCCTTCGGTGGTGCTGAAGTGGATGCATCGTCCTATATGAACACCATTTTCCAGAATCTTGCCAATTTCTACTATATTTCAGACTTTGGTAAGTTTGCCCAGGGCAGCGACAAGGCTCGCAATTTCATGTTGCTTGCCACATATTCTGTCGCTTTCCGTCACTTCGCAGGTAGCAACCGATATGCAGTGATCCGTGATGCCCTGAATTCCACCATCCACGGCTCAAGCCCCGCATGGAGCAATTTCACTTGGAGAAATTCAAACGGTAAGGGTGGTTCTTTCGTGATGCACCCCTGTTTCAACGGTTCTTGTGGCATCAATGGCAAAAGCGAATATGGCAACTATTTCGCCGGCAACATTTCCGAGCAGTTTGAATACACCGACAAGATTGCCGGCATCGGATATTGCCACGTCACTCGCTCTGAGTTCACTGCCGAAGAGGTACTCCTGACTCGTGCCGAGGCAAAGCTTTTCCTCGGTGACATCAATGGCGCTCTTGAGGATGTCAAGATTTGGGAAAAGGCTCGCCGTTCTTGTCCTGCAGCTGAGGGTATGGAAGATCAGTTCCGCGATCTCACCATCGATAATATCCGTCAGTTCTATGTTGATAAGGATCCCGGTTATGGAATTGCCAAGACCATCAATATCGATCAGATCTGTCCATCTGCCTGGTCAGTAGGCGATGCCGAAGGTTTGGCTATGCTTCAGTGCATCCAGCATTTCCGCCGTATAGAGATGCTCCACACCGGTATGCGCTGGTTTGATATCAAGCGTCTCGGACTCGAGTTCGACCGCAAGATAGGTAAGGATGGCATGGATCACCTTGGCATCTTCGACGAGAGAAAGGCTATCCAGATCCCTGCTGAGATCATTGCTGCAGGTTTGCAGCAGAATCCTCGCTTGTCTGACACCGAGACCAAGGTCCAGTCTTCGAGCTCATACGTATTCGTAGGTAACTAAATCGCACAACGTACAACGCACAACGTAAAACGCAAAACTATGAAATTTCCAAAATACTTGATATACGCTTTAGCTGCTCCTCTCTTCGCAGCTTGCTCCAGCGATGATCTCGGACCTACCATCTTCCCTGATGTCAGCGATGAGCCGGATCCCGCTTCGTATACATATAAGTTCGACAAGTGGCTCAACAATAATTTCCGCGACATCTATAATGTCGACTTTAAATATCTCATGGAAGATGTTGAGGCTGACATGGAATATAATCTTGTCCCGGCTACTTATGAGAATGCACGCGACCTCGCTCTTCTCACCAAATACCTCTGGTATGATTCATATAAGGAGCTCGCAGGGGAGGACTTCATCAAGAGCTATGGCCCACGCATACTTCACCTCGTTGGATCCCCGGCCTATAACCCTAATTCCGGCACCGAGACCCTCGGTCTCGCCGAAGGTGGCTTGAAGGTGACTCTCTTCAAGGTGAATGAGATGGACCTCGAGGATATCAATATGCTCAATGAGTATTATTTCCGTACGATGCACCACGAGTTCGGCCACATCCTTCACCAGACCAAGTCTTATCCTACCGACTTCAATCTGCTGTCTACAGGTCGCTACGACGACAGCTCTTGGCAATCAAAGCAACCCGGCTATGTGGCTTCTCTTGGCTTCATCACTCCCTATGCCTCTTCTCAGGCTCGTGAGGACTTTGCCGAGACCATTGCCAACTATCTGACCCGTACCCCCGACCAGATGGAGCTTATCCTTTGGATGTCAAAGCAGGGTTGGACCAACGGTTCTGAAAATGAAGACGTGGACCTCGATGATGAGAACACCGACTATTTTTGCTATTATTACCTCGACGATCCTGCCGATGTTAATTCAAAGCACTACTTCTTCTATTCAGAGGAGAAGACCTTTGGCAACTGCCGGATGGGTATGGTAGGTCTGAATGGTGAATACCTGACTACTGTGGAAGAAGTCGAGGCGTATCTTGACAAGGTGCGTGAGACTCGTGATATCTTCCCGGTCGAGGATAAGGATAAGGTCAATGGCTATGAGGTGATCATGCAGAAGCAATCTATCGCCCGCAACTGGTTTACCGACCAATGGAAGATTTCTTTCGACGATCTCCGCAACATCGTTCAGCGCCGTCAGAAAGACTTCGACATCAACGCCCTCCGCAACGAAGTCAACTCCATCCAATAAGTGTTACACCTAACACTTAACACTTAACTCTTAACTCTTAACTCTTAATGAAAAAGTCAATATATCTCGCAGCCCTGGCAGCCTTATCCCTTACTGCTTGCTCCAGCGACGACAACGATATCTTCGACCAGTCTGCCGCCGACCGTCTCGAGCAGTACAAGAAAGACTATGCTGATGTCCTCACTGCCGATGGCGGACTTTGGACAATGGAGTATTTCTCCAATCCTGATGAGCCCGGCTATGTATTCGTCATGAAGTTTGAAAAAAACGGTGCAGTGACTATCTCTGCTAATCACAAGTGGATTGGTGGCACTTTCAAGCAGGAGACTTCCCTTTGGAAGATGATTGCCGACAATGGTCCTGTCCTCTCTTTCAATTCCTACAATAATCTCTTCCATATCTTCTCCGACCCTGCCAATATTGTGGGTCCCGATGCTCCGACAGGAGAAGCCGGCGACATCAACGAGACCGGCTACGGCCACGAAGGTGACTACGAATTCCAGTTCATGGATGTCTCTGACGACGGCAAGACTGTCCGCCTCCTTGGCAAAAAACGCCTCTACGACATCTTCCTCCACCGCCTCGATCCCAACACCGACATAGAGGCATACATGTCGTCTGTGAAGGCTGTTTCTTCTCGCTTCTCTTCCACGTTCAACGACCTGACAATGACAGATGCTGATGGCAATCTCTATCGTGTCTATGATATGAACACCGGTATCCCGTCGATCTATCCTCTTGCAGGCGATGCTGTGTCTCAGACAGTCTCAGCAAATGGCATCTTCACTCTTGAGGGCTTCCGCTTCATGAATCCTATAGAGGTCAAGAGATCAGACGACTCTACTTTCGAAATCGAACAGCTCTTGTTCACTGAATCAGGTACAATGACCGGCGACAACATTACCGACCTTCGCGCCACCTCACCCCTCGAAAACATCGTTCGTCAGGATCTTACCTGGACGTTAGACCCTGAATCTCTTACAGGAAAGATAAAGAATCTTTATGACGCGGCCAACGATGCCTTGGTGGCAGCTCTAACTCAGAAAGACAAGTTGGGTGACACTGATTTCACTTATGCTAATGTAATGGGTACTCTTTCTCCCCAGCTCGTCACTCGAATCGGTAATCGTGTTTGTCGTGACTATATAGAATATAGTGCTCCTGAAGATCAGAATGGCAACGTTATTCCTTCCGATGAATTTGATTTCTTCTTTGTAGGTGCCAATAATACTGCTGCAAAATACGATGTAGAGATTCCCGCATATAAGGCCTTTAAGGATTATTTGAAGAGTGGATTTATAATGACACCTAAGGACCTCCTTAATCCGAATGTGATTACGCTCACGGATAAAAATGATGCTAATTCTCATTTCGATTTAAAACTGAAATAATTATCAATATCCACAGTATGTCGCGATAAATGATTGCGACATGCTGTGGACTTATAAATATCATTTATAATGAAAAAGTTTTACATTCTATTTTCAGCTTCTTGTGTGGCTGTGTCTGCTGTAGCTGCAGAAAGAGAGATGCTGGCTCCTCAAAAGGGAGTTGTTGATGCGGTAAGAGTTTCAAATGTTGCCGCTCCCTTGCGTTCACAATCCTTGGCAATTGATAAGAAGGCTGTTGCTTTCGGAGCCAAAAAGATCTCTACTCGGGCTGATGCTACAGAATCAGAAGTGTCAGAAGTATATTTTAGGCCAGCCGACAATGTGATGGCTTTCGGTATGAATCCCGAAGGTAGCGGATACTCCGGCATTGGTTTTGCAAGTCCTTATGGAACGGTCGACTTCTGGAACTTCAGCTTGGGAGTTAAGGATATGCAGTGGAGTTATTCAGAGCTTAACGACTATGAGATTGGCGATCAAACTTTAGTGTGGAATCCCTCTACTTCTGATGCCATTGACCTTTCAGTCAAGAGTGGTGTGGGAATGTTTGATGCTCCCGTGTTGACTGGTAAAGATGGAGCTAAGACGTTGGAATCTCAAGGTTGTGCTGTAAGGTATTATTGTGGTGCAGCTCCTTGGTACTTTATGGGTGAAGATGGTATGGATTTGGGTGTGACTTTTTATCAGAACACCTTCCTAAGGGATGCAGAAGGTAATTCTGGTGTTCCATTGGCAGAGTATGCCTACTTCCCGGGTGGTCATGAAGATGGTTTTGAGTCAAATGGTGTAAGCTCTTCATGGTACGAGGCTCTTGGCGGTGTCTTTAAGGATCAGACTGTAACAGATCTTGAAATGCAGGATATAACCGTTATTATTCCTGAGATGCCGAGCTCTTACTTGATGAGTCAAGGCTGGATTTGGATGCAGGTTTCAGCAAATGCAGCCACTCAATTGATTAGCTATATATATCCGATTGATGAAGAAGGTAAAATTTCTGATAATCCCATAGCAATTGGATATGCTGCCATTCCTAAGGGAAATACTGCAATGCCAGTTTTCTATTATAATCCTCTTGATGAGAATGGTGATGAAATTGAGGGTGATGTTATTATTAAGTCAGGTGTAGCTGTGTCGATTGAAGGTTTTAATGGCAATGCCGCTATTGACAATATGATGACACTCAGTGGTTTCTATCCTATTAGCGTGGATATGTACATGAATTCTCCTTACGAGGATGTGATTAAGTCTCCGGATCTATATGTAGGTTTGTCATGTAAGCTCGACGGAGAGTATGCTGCTTTCAGAATGGCTTATACAGCAACCTATTATACTGATGACACTCGCAAAAATGTATCCCAATTCTGCTATTCTCAGTTCGCAATGGATGCAGTTTTCCCATGGATACTAAGTGTGAACGGAGAAGAATCTGTGACACTTCCTCTCTCAGGAGGAGAAGTTGATGTGGATATCAATGCTTTCTACTACAATATCAATCAAATGATTGAGGATGATGAGTATGTTGTTACTTCTTCCGATTGGATCAATGTTGCGTTTGGTGATTCAGATCCGCAGACCGGCAACACCACTATGACTGTCGCTGTAGATGCTACCGATGCAGACCGAGTTGGAAGCGTTGAGATTTCCGGTCTCGGACTTACCTACAGTCTTAAGGTTGTTCAAGGAGAAGATAACGCAGTAAGCGTAATCGCTGTCGACAAGAACGCCGAATACTTCGACCTCCAGGGCCGTCGAGTAGCCAACCCCGAAAAGGGCATCTACATCAAGAAGACTGCCAACAAAGCCGAAAAAGTCCTCTTCTAAAAACGCCTATGGAAACCAGGCCTCCAAGCCTGCGCTAAAATAAAAGGACGCACCCCAAAGGTGCGTCCTTTTCTCATCTATGGTTTGGCAGTTATGGGACGGCGGTTTCCCAACCGCCGCCCGCTGTCAAATTAAGTAGTAAGCGCACTCCGTGCGCGTCCTCGCGAGTCAAACTATGGAAGGGAGGCTTCCCACCACGCCCAACTGTTAATTAATAATATTGCAACCCCTCTGTAACATCATTGTAACAAAAATTTTATTACTTTGCACCAAGTTTCCCAATGAAC
>JAIDTO010000289.1 GCA_029060625.1 Muribaculaceae bacterium
GTCTTCCCATCTTTCAGCTGCCGGTTCATCTTTTCATTGTGGAGATGACGGGTGCTCGTGATTCCGACTACCTTTTCAGGAATATCAAGTTTCAGAAAGTTGGAAAGCTGCAGGGAGGTCATACAGATTGCTGTTTCTATCGGGATATTGAGACGTGTGTAACCTTCCGGTATATCTCCCTTATACTCCTTGTCGACGAGAGCAAAGTGGAACTGATCGGCCTCCTTGTTCTCGGGGTCATTGATGTCAAGAAGTGTAATATCATCGCCATAGCTTACATTAAAGCCTTTGGCATACCGAGCAGCTATTACAGAAGCTGAATCCACATCTGCATTTGAATTTCCTTTCGCATCCGATTGATTCCGGTGCCCTCCACATGAAAACATGAGCGCAAGAGCTAACAGCAGCGGTAAATATCTAAGTTTTCGCATAGTTGATTTGATTTATTCAGGTATATATATTATTTCTCCATTCTCAAGTTGATACGCCGTCCCTACTTTCCTTCCCTTAGATCCTGAAGAGGAAGAATCATCGTCGGTCGGTGTGTATTTCTTTATCTCACTACCCTCCTTGGTGATTATTTCCATATTCTCCGCACCGGGATTCTTTACGATAGTGAAATCCTCCTTTGAGAAAATCTCGTTCATGCTGAAGTGGCTCACTAATGCCACCATCAGGGCGACAGCAAATACCATCGCGACATCAAATAGATTTGTCAGCATGCCCATAGGATTATCGTCTTCGTCATTGCGAAGAATAGGATTCTCTTTCATTCTGTTGCAATTTTAGCGACAATAAACTCCAAATCGTTCAGATATACGGCATAATACCTTTGGTTGAGCTGCAATGCACATAGGCCTATGCCGGCAACAAGCATCCCGATCACTGTGGTGGCAAACGCCACCTGCATATTGTAAGCCATTGACGCAATGTCTCCTACTGCAAGACCTACAAGCGCGGGACCCATAGGAATAAGGGTACCCATGAGCCCAAGCATAGGGCCAAACTTTATGAGCATCCGATATTTTGCCAGTATTTTCTGCACTTCTACCTGAAAATTCGCCAGTTCATGATCACAATACGCGGAATCGTCTTTATGATTCATAATTCTTGTCAGATACTCATTAATGATGTTGTTTTTCGTGACTTGCAGACTGGAAAGAGTAGTTTGAAGCAATTCATACGAATAGTTACTGACTATCTCATTAAGTGCTGTAGACATGTGTCTGTGAAGTACAACAGTTCTGTATAACCCTGCCAGAATCCATATCCCCCTTCCTAATAGATAGAGAAGCAACAGGACCACAGGAATCATAAGTCCGTTAGAAATCGTAAATAATATCTCGGATATTGCTTTCATGGCATTCCATAATAAATTATACATATCAGGATCCCGAATAAAGAGACCATATAAAGACTTTCTTTCCCACACCGTAGATTACGGCATAAGAATACGAGTGAAGCGGAAACGACACACACCGATGCTCCGGAAAGTAGCCCCGGAATCATGAAATCAAGGCCTGGAAAAGAGCGTGAAGCAACTGATGAGAGCAATGCTATCGGTGCAAGTATCATTACACTGGGATAATACCCGATGATTCTGCCGACGGTCCCGGACGAAAACACAATCAAAACGAATAGCAGCAATTCTATAAATTCACCCACCACAAGTGTCTTTGAGTTGAGCATACCGTTGATTTCATACGGAGTCAATCCGCTCATATAATATGTAAAAGACAGAGCAAACATACCCCAACAAACTGCGATCGGAATCCATGCTCTATTTGGAAGGATAGATACCCTCACTATCGCTGCCAATGCTATCACGATAAAGAAAATCTGCCGAAACAACATCATTTCCTCTCCTTTCTCCTTACCGTTATTGCCAAGACCACGATTATCAGCAATGCCCCTACAATCACTGTTGCCAGATAATCGGAAGACGTCTCATTGATCTTATCTGACAAAAATCCTTTCGATTCAGCCTTAAGCCTCTTCGAGCCTGAACTTTCTGCCAGTGCCTCGGCGATTTCCTTTTCGTATCTTTCAGCGGTTTTGCTGTCTAATCGAGATGAAATATACTCCTGCAGTTTTTTGTTACCACATACGAATTCCGTACACGGGGCACCATGTTCCGCAGTCACATCCGCATGAAGGCCGGCTATTGCACTCAACTGCTTATCTGCAGGATTCCAAAAACCTTTTCTGGCACTTTCCATCATAGTGGCAGTCATCTCCTGAAGGGCTGCGGGATTGACCCTCTCAAAGTAATCCTTGACTCCAAGACCATGGATATCCTCTACGTAGACATCGTAAAGATCATCATATATCTTATCGTTCAAAGCCTCCGGCCGAGTCGCGCTCCAACCGAAGATATTCCTGAATATCTCTCCGAACATCTGCGCGGTCGTGGCATCACCCTTCATTCTCTCCTTTATGAAATCTGGATTAAGTATGGTTGCCCTCGTCTCCACTGCGATTGCTTCCTTTGTGTCCTGTAGTCGGGGAACGTATGAATTGCGGTAGTCTGCCATGACGGCATCCGGCATCTTGCCACCGATGCTTTTAGCGGCAAGCGACAATGCTCCCGTAAACTCATACACATGGTCGAGAGATATGGGACCCCATGTATTGCTTTGACGAGGTTGCACGATAACATCTGTTCCATTTATACCCGATTCCAAGGCGTTTCTGTTGATTATACCCCAGTTTTCATCATCTCCATACATTGCACACATATTGTTGAGGTATCCATCGGCAAGTTCGCTTCTGTCGTCCCATTCACCTGAATTTTCTGTGTAGCGAAGCATCCCGGTGCTATAGCCGGAATTGACTGGTCCGAATACACGCATCTTCGAGAGTTCACGGGCTCGCTTAGGCGATTCACCCTTATCCACCAATGCCTTTTCCTGTTCAATTGTGCCGTCAGCCACGTAGTTGGGATATACATCGTCTTTTGCATCAGAAGCGAGTTTCACTGCATCGGTGATCATCTTGAGACGTGAAGAGGCAATATCTCGCAATTGACCAGAGACCTGAACCATTATATTGATTCTCGGTCGTCCGAGTTCCTCGGATGGAATAAGTCTCAGATCCATGACACGTCCCTGTTCGTCGCGTATAGGCTCTACCCCGAGCATACGCAATGCCTGCGCTACAGTTGCTCCCTGTGAGGATATGAACTCACCTGCCCAGAATGTATAGCTGACTTTCTTCGGATACTCGCCATGCTTTTTCAGATAGTCAGACAAGGTCTGCTC
>JAIDTO010000029.1 GCA_029060625.1 Muribaculaceae bacterium
GAACTATAGTTGGTTTGTCGGCGACATCTTCGGAGCTCCGCTTGCCATCGAAGGCCTGCTTGCTTTCTTTATGGAAGCTACCTTCTTCGCCGTAATGTTCTTTGGCTGGAAAAAGGTTTCTCCCGGCTTCCACCTCGCTTCCACATGGCTTGTGGCGATTGGTGTTTCGCTCTCGGCTCTATGGATTCTCGTGGCAAATGCATGGATGCAGTATCCTGTTGGCATGGAATTCGACCCCGACCAGATGCGAAATGTGATGTCTGATTTCATCGCCGTGGCAACATCCCCTGTGGCAATCAATAAATTCTTCCATGCTGTGACAAGCGGCTGGGTGCTCGCATCGGTATTCGTGATTGGTGTGAGCTGCATCATAGCTGCTAAAGGCAAAAACCTTCAGATGGCTAAGGATTCTGTCAAGGTATCCGGATGGATCGGTCTTATAGGTATGATCTTCACAATGTGGACCGGCGACGGTTCTGCAGTTGAGGTGGCTCGTGTTCAGCCTATGAAACTTGCAGCCATGGAAGGTCTCTATCGTGGAGAGATAGGGCAGGAGCTTATTGGCTTCGGTATTGTAGATGAAAAGGAAAGGGATGTGAAGTGCAAGATTGCCATCCCCAAGGGCCTTTCAATTCTTGCCAACCATGATGCCGATAGCTTCGTTCCCGGTATCGACGACCTTATCGATGGCATTGCTCTTACTCCCCAAGGTGATACCATCAACACTATAAGTTATGCCAAGAGAATTGAGATAGGCAAGGCTGCCCAGCAGGCACTCCGCGACTATGAGGCTGCCCGCAAGGCAGGCGACAATGCAGCTCTCGCAAATGCCCTTGAGAGAATCAAGGCTAACTATCCATTCTTCGGATACGGTTATTTCAATTCTCCTCAGGATGCAGTTCCCCCTGTGGCTCTTACATTCTATGCATTCCATATCATGGTTATTGCCGGCGGCTATCTGCTCCTGTTCCTGATAGTGGCTTTGTTCATCGTGTATAAGAAGCCGGTTTGGTTCGACACCCGTTTGGCACGTTGGGTAGGTATTCTTAGCATTCCCGTAGTGTGGATATGCAGCGAGGCAGGCTGGATAGTAGCTGAGGTTGGTCGTCAGCCCTGGACTATTCAGGATATCCTCCCCGTTCAGGCAGCCGTATCAGCTGTCACAGCACAATCCGTGCAGCTCACATTCTGGCTCTTCGCTGTAGTCTTCGCCGCTCTTATCGCTGCCGAGATCTCCATTATGGTGAAGGAAGTAAAGAAGGGCTCCGACCGCGAAATCACCGAATAATCCCTTTTCGGAAAACGGAAAACGTAAATCGTAAAACTAAAAATCATGGAAACATTACAGATATATTGGTGGCTTCTCATAGCTGTGCTTGGCGGAGTCCTCGTATTCTTGCTCTTCGTGCAGGGTGGTCAGAGCCTATTGCTTGAAACCCGTGGTTCGATGGCTAAAAACCTTATCGTTAACTCACTCGGACGCAAGTGGGAACTCACTTTCACCACCCTTGTGGTGTTCGGTGGAGCTTTCTTCGCATCCTTCCCCCTCTTTTATTCCACATCATTTGGAGGTGCCTACTGGCTCTGGATGGCGATTCTCTTTAGCTTTGTGCTTCAGGCAGTCAGCTATGAATTCCGCAGAAAATCAGGCAACCTCTATGGCACTCGCACATACGATGCTTTCCTTCTCATCAATGGAGTGGTAGGTTGCGTGCTTATTGGTGTTGCTGTAGGTATCCTTTTCTTTGGCGGAGAGTTCTCTGTGACTCGCGGCAACATCCTTGATGGCAATGCCCCTGTGATTTCTGTCTGGGCTCCTACCCACGGACTTGAGGCTATCGCATGCTGGAAAAACCTTCTTGTCGGTTTCACCCTCTTCTTCCTTGCTCGCATGAACGCTGCCCTCTATCTCATGAACTCGATCGATGATGGCCAGAAGTTCTTCAACTCCGTAAGAATGAAAGCTATCCTTAATGGACTCGTATTTGTAGTTCTTTTCCTTGCTCTTGTAGCAGTGATCTTGACATCTGACGGATACACTGTTAATGCGGATGGCACTGTAGTGGCAGTTCCCTACAAATATGCCATTAACCTTATAGAGATGTGGTGGATTCTTGCAGCTCTCCTTATTGGAGTAGTGCTCGTATTGGTCGGTTTTGCTCTAACAGCTTTCAAGAAAGAATACAGAGGTGGAATATGGTGGACAGGCATCGGCACTATCATTACTATCGTTAGCCTTCTCTGCGACCTCGCTTACAACAATACTTGCTATATGCCATCTTTGACTGATCCTCAGTCATCCCTTACGATTGTCAACAGCAGCAGCACAGAATTCACCCTCACCGTAATGTCTTGGGTATCACTCCTTGTTCCCGTTGTAATCCTCTACATCTGGTATGTATGGAGCAAGATGAACGCAACTCCCATGACTCCCAAGGATATCGAGGAAGATCCCCATTCCTATTGATATGGAAAGCAGGCATTCCGGCCTGCGGCAAACTAATATGGAAAGCAGGGTGTTGCAGAACTATATTCTCAGCATCTTGTAGGGACGCACGGCTCGTGCGTCCGTTTTTATATTGTTGATTACCAATCTAATTGCATAGAGGACGCACGAGCCGTGCGTCCCTACATTAGAATATTGGCCCATTTTGCAACACCCTCGGTAAAAATATAAAAGGACGCACTCCAACGTGCGTCCTTTTTTGTGACATCAGGCTCTCCGAGCCGTCTCCTTTAATGTATTCCCTGAAGATAAGCCAGAAGCGCCATCTTCCCTCGCATTGTCTCCCGTGGTGTGAATTCACCGTTGACCCATAAGTAGCGTTGGTTGAAAAATGATTCCTGCGAAGGCCACCCTTCCTCCCACTTGGGATAACAGTAGGCGAGCAGAACACGGGCGTCGCCGCCATTATGTCCGGGCGACCATGTCTCAGTCCCGTTGAATGGAGTCTGTCCGGGATGAGTGCCGAGCATTCCGTCGTTGCGGCCGGTACTGTAGCAGTCGGTTATGTGACGTTGTCCCAGACCTGTCATCTCGACTGTGTTTGATGGATTGCGCCCCAGACACCAGTCTGCGTCAAGAATCATCGCACGCTCGAGATCAGCCCTGCGTTCAGGGTCGGAAGCTATGCTGTGTGCCAGCATCAGGAGCTGAAGATTTTCGGATGTCTGCCAGCGCGGATCGTTGGTGGTGCGTCGTGACGGGCGACTTTGTGACTTGTTTAGATGCAGCTCATCAGCCTGACGGTTGACTGCAGCTACCATATTGTTGTAGATGTCTGTATAGTGACGTTCATGCGGAGTGTGAAGATAAGCAGCTGTAGCCCAAGTCTGCATACCTTTATCCGTGCTCCATACATGGGAATCAGAGGTTTGGGAAAGTGATGTGCTTGCCATATCATCTTCCCATTTTGTGTCGCCTGTAAGATTATAAAGGAAAGCAGCAGCCATATTCTTGAAATCGATACCGCGCATCACTCCATCGCCGATATGTTGCACATCATCAAGCTGGCTGTCGGTCTGTCTCGAAGCATATTCGTAAGCTTTGATGGCTTCCTGTGTGTAATATTTTGCCAGCTCTGAATTGCCGCTTAATCTCAGGCATTCCGCAAGCATTGCGCAGTTGGCGGCGTTTGCCCATGCTGCCATGGTCGTACATCCGGCTTGATACATCACCTTCCAGTCGCGCGTCGGGTTTGTCACCCCCTGGCTGTAGCCTTCTCCATCGCGGATGCTGAGGAAGAAATCCACCTCGTTGCGGGCTTCATCTATAAGGTCCGGCAATCCGTTGCCGCTTTCCGGTATTCCAAGGTTGTCATCGGTAATCGAGCCTTGCGTGAGCACACAGGGCAACAGAAGGTCGTAGATATTACTTACGTGCGCTAAATGTCGGTCCCAGTCAAAAGCATCACTGTGTCCACCCTTTACATTGTTGTTTACACGATTCCCTTCTACTCTGTGGCTGTTGAAAATGGACTGCTCTGCAAGCTTGAAATGAGGTTCGTCCCACACATCACCCCTAAGCTTCTTCCAATCTTCACTCCAAGGATGCAGGTCTGTGATGTAGATCTTGAGATCTGATGGATCATCGCCCGGAATAAATGATGGCTGTCGAGGTATAGGCTGTATATCCGGTCGTGGCTTCTCACCAAGGCGCATATAGTAATAACCGCGCAGTGAAGTCTTGTATGGCTCGAAATATACGTCCGGATTCACGTTAAAATCCATGCTGCAACCTACGTCTTCCACCACGAGACGGTAGCGTCCCGGTTCGGTCTGTGGAAAATCAATGCTCCATACATCGCTGCCTGTATTGTTTTTCCCATTAGCTTCATTTACGTGTTCACTCTGCTTTTTCCAGAATGCCACCTTTCCGACTTCTTTACTTTCATTTGTCTCTACATTATGGAGCCAGACACGTTTCCCCTCGAAGTCAGAGTAATCGCGTTGCCCTCCATCTCCGAGCCATAAATAGAGGTCGGCAGCATTCGTTTCTTGTGTGGGCTTATACCCGATAATGTTTACGTGCACAGCCTCCGATGGTGACGAGAAAATATCAAACTTTACTTCTCCGTTTTCACTGTCGCTGCCAATACCATCCGGTATGCTCACTTGATAAGAGCATCCTTGCTGCATTGGTTTTGGCAACTTAAGAAAAAGGGTATGGTCAACCTCGCTGGTGAGGGTATGGTCAGTGTTCATAGGCTTTGCCTTTCGGTATACGGCAACGGGATTGACAGTGCCGAAATTCTTGTCGTCGTTTGAAGAAATTTTCCATGCTTTTGGATCGATAGCTCTGTCCGTGATAAGACGAGTGCCAAATACCTTCAGCGTATCATCTCCCTCAGCGAATGAATGGCCGAGATAT
>JAIDTO010000290.1 GCA_029060625.1 Muribaculaceae bacterium
ATCTTTGCGGCATCTTCCGCTTCATTCATCAGTCACGATGCCCGCATCGCTCCTTCTTCATGAAGCGAAATCTGCTCACAAAGCTGACGAAATCTTAATAAAAAAATAAGTCAAAACAACTTCTATGAGTCACGAAAAAGAGTTTGAAACGTATTTCAATCGTTATTATACATCGATTGGAATGTATGTCATGAGAATGTGTGATGATGTTGAGGAATCTGAAGACATTGTCCAGGAAACATTCTCCACGGTTTGGGAGAAGTTTGCTGATAAAGAACTCCCTACACATCTTAAATCATATTTATATAGGACAGCCCATAATATCACCATTGACCGACTTCGCCATAGAAATAAAAATGATATGATGGTGTCGTTGGAAGATATAAGCCAAATGGAACTTACGGAGGAAGCAATCGATACCTCAGAGAGAGATGCGCGATTATGGATTGCCATAGGAAAATTGCCGGAACGTTGCCGGCAAGTGTTCTTGTTATCGAAACGCGACGGACTGACACACATTGAGATATCTCAAGAGCTTGGCATTTCCGTCAAAACGGTTGAAAACCAAATCACAAAAGCATTCAAATCTCTACGTGAAGTATTAGATTCATCAAAAGGAAAAGTCTTCTTTCTTCCTTTTCTATAAAACTTCACTTAAAGAAAAGATAGGGGATTTTAATAATATATACGTCATAGAGGAAACTTTAGTAAAAAACAAACCTATATGACAGAATTAAAGTATAAAGAGGAAAGTCTTAAGTTTGTAGCAAACCACTTTAAAGATGGTGCTTTACTACCTCGTGAGGGTTGGCGAAGATTCAAACTAACACACCATGTATCATCATTCAGGCGCAAATTTGCTGCCGCGTGTGCTGTTGCTGTAGTATTGGCAGCATCAGCCTCAATCTATTTCTTTTCATCCTATGAGTCTCATTATGAGCCCAACGAGAAAATTACAGAAGTCGGCATAGAGAGCAAAAAAACTGAGGGTGTGAAAATCTCCAAGATTCATTTTAATAATGCGCCACTAAAAGATGTTGTGGCAGAGATAGAACGCGTATATGATGTCAAAATCAAGAACGTTCCTGACGAAGAAATAATGGTGACAATCTCTTATGAAGGAACAGCATCGGATGTTGTGGAAACCATCAATGATCTATTTAATACTAATTTAACAATATCCTCCAACCTTGATCAAAAATGAAGAGAAAAATAGCAGGAGTTGCAATTACCATAGCGTTTGCGTCCATGTCTTTGCACTCACAAAATATAACGTTGACTGTCAACAATAAGGATGCCGAGAGTGTATTTGCCGATCTGATGCAGCAAACCGGAAAGAACTTCATATATCCGGCAGGTCTTCTCAAGCATTTAAAAGTATCAGTAAAAGCAAAAGATACACCACTCACCGAAGTGCTGAGCGACATGTTTAAAGGAACCGGGATTTCATACAAGATAAAAGGAAACAATGTCACGCTCAGGCGAGAACAAAACACTTCCATATCAAAGTATACCATAAGTGGATTTGTAAAAGAAGCAGGAAACGATGAAGCACTTGTGGGTGCGACAGTACTCGACCTTAAATCAGGCAAAGGAGCTGTCACAAATGCCAATGGATTCTATTCACTTACCATCCCTGAAGGAGAAGTGGATTTAAAAGTGCAGTATGTGGGTTTCGATCCTTATTTAACAGGAAATTTTGCATTGAAAAAAAACAGGCAATTGAATATCACCCTTGCTATGTCGCATGAATTGGAGGAAGTGACTGTCAATGCAACAGTAAACAATACAAAAGCAATGTTGACGACAGAAATAGGTAGCCTGAATCTTACAAATGCTGACATAAAAGCCACTCCTGTCATATTTGGCGAAAGCGATGTGGTGAAGACACTTCAGTTAGAGCCCGGAGTATCAGCCGGAATAGAAGGAATGGCAGGAATGTATGTGCATGGTGGAGACACAGATGAAAACCTTTATATGCTTGACAACATTCCTCTTTACCAAATCAATCATTTCGGAGGCCTTTTCTCTGCATTTAATACAGAAGCACTGCGCAATGTAGACTTTTACAAGACAACATTTCCTGCTAAGTATGATGGCAGACTCGCATCTTTTATGGATGTCCACACAAAAGACGGATCGCTGAAAGAACATCATGGAAGTTTCAGACTTGGACTCACGTCAGGAGCCTTCGACATAAATGGGCCTATAATAAAAGACAAGACCTCTTATTCGTTTGCGATACGACGTTCGTGGTATGATCTTCTTACTATTCCGGCAATAGCAATAGCGAATAAGATTAACGATTCTTACAACACCCATTTCAGATATGCTTTCACAGACATCAACGCGAAATTGAACCATCATTTCTCCGATCGTTCAAGCGCATATGTCATGTTTTACTATGGCGAAGATTATCTTTATGCTGGAGAAGATGATAAAGACAAGGAAAACTATGAATACGATTATGGATTTGGGTATCCCAAACCCATACAAAAGCCTGAATCTGAAAGAGACAATTCATACACTGACACACGAGCAAAGTTGATTTGGGGAAATGTTGTGGCTACAGCAGGTTGGAAATATGTATTTTCGCCAAAACTGTTTGGTGAAGTAACCGGAGCTTTCACACGATATTTTTCATCCTTACGCAACCACAAAGAAGATTATGACATCACAGGCGACAATGTCAACAGTTTCACAAAGACCACCTATAATCATAAAAACAACATCAATGACGTCATACTTCGAGCTGACTTCAATTGTCTTCTGACCCCTGAAAACAAATTAGATTTCGGAGCATCGTATACACATCATTCTTTTCTCCCATCGCGTGGAGTGCATACGTTGACTAAAGACAACGAATGGATAAAGGCATATGATAATGTACCACATTATCATGCCAATGAAGTTAACTTTTATCTATCAGATGATTATTCATTAGGTAACTGGCTTAGGGCTGATGCAGGTCTTCACTACAGCATTTTCAACATCGGTGGTAAGACAAAGAGCAACCTCTCCCCTCGCATTTCTATTAGAGTGACCCCATTGCATAACTTTGCCCTCAAGGCAGGATATTCAAAGTCTGTACAGTATGTGCATCAATTGGCAGAGAGCAGCATATCACTGCCTACCGATCAATGGATTCCTATCACATGCGATCAAAAACCTCAGACTGCAGATAAAATTGCTTTAGGGGCATATTGGTCTACTCCAGACAGGCAATATACCTTCTCAATTGAAGGATACTACAAATGGATGCACAATTTGGTTGACTATACGGATGATTACTACCTGACACCCCCTTCAAGCACCTGGACAGAGAAATTAGGAATCGGAGAAGGAAAATCCAAAGGAATAGATTTTAAAGTGACGAAGGAATTTGGTAATATCACGGGGCATATAGCTTATTCCCTTTTATGGGCAGACAGGCGATTCCCTGAGAAAAATAAAGGGGAATGGTACCCTGCAAGATTTGATAACCGCCATAAAATCAATGTAGCTCTTTCATGGAAGATCAACGACAAATGGGATGTCGGAGCATCCTGGACAGGCATGAGCGGCAATAGAATTACTTTGCCATTGCAATGCTGGAGTGATCCATTGCTGGGACCATGGCATTTCGACATGGATTATCAAGAGACGACCAACAACTATCGCCTGCCATTTTACCATCGTCTTGACCTGTCTGCTACTCGCAAGACAAAAAGAGGATATTGGACATTCAGTGTGTATAATGCTTATAGCTACATGAATGTGATAGCAGTGAGAAGAGACAGCGATACTGGATATTATATTTACCCATCGGGTGATTATAATCCAAATAATGTGTTCCAACATGTCAGAGCCATTCCTATCATTCCTTCAGTTTCTTACACTTGGTTATTCTAAAATACTACTAATAATGAGAACAATTTATAAAAAGAACTCGATTATTCTCTTGACTTATTTAATGTTTCTGTCAAGCTGCTATACAAATTTTGAACCGGACATCAAAAGCAATCCCTTGGTATGCATAAATTCTCTTCTTACGGCTGGAGAGAAAATCAATGTTGAGGTGACAAGGACATGGCGTTACACAGAAGGAACCCCAACGGTAGGGCTTGACATAAGTTTGAAAGAAGCCGAAGTTTATCTGTATGTAAATGATGAATTGGAAGAGAAGTTAGTTTTACGCTTTCATTCAGAGGATGCCAGCACATTTTGGGGTCGTCCTGAAAATGGAGTGGATTGCTATTTTGCTGCCCAATATATTCCCAAGAGTGGCGATAAAATAAAGATCGTCGCAATAGATAAAAACTATGGTGAAGCATATGCTGAGGTCACTATTCCTTATCCGGTGGAGATAGACGATGTGGAGACAAAAATCACCAAATTGAATTCTTCATTCACCCATGGCAATGACACTTATAATGCGGAATTTGACATGATGCTAAGTGTCAAGTTTACCGATCCGATCTCAATAAGTAATTATTACATCTTCGATATGCAGACAGGAGCCTTCATACGCCAGGATTCAGAAGATGGACATTATCAACCGAGCGTAGAGTCCGTGAGGATTAACCCCGATTATGGCTTTGAACCCTTGTTTTCAGAACATATCACACCATTGGAAACAATCATAACTGATGCGTATGGATTATATACCGTATTCTCAGACCGTCAGATTTCCGGCAAGCAGTATAGCCTTGAAGTTCCAATAAGCGGCAGTTATAGTTGCGACTATAGAAATCATCCAGGAATGGATCAAAAGCTCTTGCTTAACGTTGAATTTGGACATATAACAAAAGCATATTATAACTACATGATGTCGCTTTGGGCCAATACAGAAGGCATAAGCGGGGCTTTAGGAGGAGTCGGTCTGGGAGACGCGATTTTTGAATTCAGCAATGTCTCTACCGGTGCCGGAATAGTGGCAGCAAAAGCAAACTCTATATACGAGTTAGATATTCGCAAAATTATCAACCAACATATCAAGGATGATTGAGTCGGAAACAAGGATATCTTTTTCGCTAATGAAGATATTCTTTCCTTTTGAAACGAGCGCTCCCCTTTCTAATAATGGCTTGCAATTTGCCATCAACGAAGTATAGGAGGAGTCTCCAAATCTGGATCGAAAATCGTCAAGAGGAATTCCTTCTTTCATTCGCATTCGTGTCATCACGTATTCCTCAATCAGTTCTTCTAAAGAAAGGTGTTCCATCTCATAAAAAGGGGTGGAATCCTTTTTTTCAGGATGAGATGATGTCCAAGAGTCTAAATAGCCTCTTAAATCCGGCCTGTTAGCCGTTCTCGTCTTCTTACAATCATTGATATTGG
>JAIDTO010000291.1 GCA_029060625.1 Muribaculaceae bacterium
TGCTATGGGCTACTCCCCAAATCCATCCTATCCCCCGAGACCCGTTGCCTCCCCCGAGGCGCGGGTCTCAACTTTTTTTTATGGGAAGGCGGTTTGGCTTCGCCCAAGCTAAAGCAAATACTAACCGCCTACAATGGGATTAAGGTTATAATTAAGGTCCTTAAGGTCTTTAACGACTTTAAGGACCTTAAGGACTTTTATAGAGTTTACGAATACAGTGCCAGATATTCGGTAGGGACGCACGGCCCGTGCGTCCGCATATCCGGCTTAGTCCGCCACAATCACGAAGCCATCCCTCTTGGAGAGACTTACGGAAACCTTAGAGGGATTCTTGATCTTCAGAGTCTTTGCTGCGAGCGGGCCTTTGCCATCCTCTGCGTAAAGCGTCACTTCCTGCCCTTTCGTCAGCATCGGAAGGTCAAGCTCAAGCTTAAGCGGCTTTTCATCTGCCGATACGCCGGCGATATACCATTTCCCGTTTGTCCCCTTGCGTGCGAGCACAACAAACTTTCCAGGATATCCGTCGATGAAGACAGTGTCATCCCACGTTGTGGGAACATTCTTCATGAAGTCGATTGCATCTGCCGGAGCATCCGTAAGGTTGTTGGGTGCAAGGGCAAAGTTTTGTACCGGATTCTGGTAAAGGATGGATGTAGCAAGCTGGAAGGCATCCGTAGTGCGACGTGTCGTGCCTCCGTCGTTGCCTCGGTTGAGTCGTTTGTTGAGCACAGTGCCGCCATATTCCATCACTCCAGCTGCATTGCGGATGAAAGGATGGAGTGTAGCGTTGAAATCTTCCATGTCGCAGAAATCCTGGCTGAACACGAGATTCTCAGAAGCTAATACAGCCTCGCTGCCCACATAGTTGGGATACATGCGCTCCCAACCGCGAGGCATTGTGCATCCGTGGAAGATAACACTGATGCCATGGTCGTTGGCATCGCTGAGGATATCTTCATAAAGACGCATTGTCTCCTGCTTGTCGCCTCCGAAGAAATCCACCTTTATTCCCTTTATGCCAAGGCTCTCAAGCCATTTCATCTCCTCCTTGCGCGGGATAGGACGCGACATCTTGTTGATGGGTCCCTGTTCGATATCGTTCCACCATCCGGAGGATGAATACCATATAAGGAGATTCACACCCTTTGATTGAGCGTACTTCGCAAGTTTCTCGATTCCCTCCTTGCCAATGTTGTTGTCCCACCAGTTGTCGACCAATACATTCTGATAACCCATATCGGCTGCAAAGTCGATATACTTTATCTGGTCATCATAATTGATGGAATTGTCTTGCCAGAGAATCCAGCTCCATGTGCCTTTGCCCGGTTTCACATCGAAATCAGATGTATAGAGCGGTTCTACAAGGTTCCATGGAATTGTGGTCTCTACGATAGGCTTGAGGGTCTTTCCTATGGTGATTGTGCGCCAGGGTGTCTTACCCGGAAGACTGATTGCGGGATTCGCACTGCCATTGCCATTGTTTTCTTCCGGCATCGGATATTCAATGGCAAATACGCCATCCTTATAGTCGCCCAAGCGGCTGCCACAGAAGTAACCGTCCACTCCGGTCTCGGTAAGGAGTGCCCAACCGTTGTCGCCTACATGGAAAAGAGCAGGGAATGTGAAGCCGTGCCCGTACTGTGAAGGCTCACTGAGGGGAGCATCGGCCTTATAGTTCTCCTCATACGATGGTTTGGTGCGTTTCCACCCTATCATCGCATCGCTCTGCGGAGTAAGGAAAGTGGTGGTGAAGTCAGGGAAGCGGAAACCTGATGCTTCCTTCTCTATTATCATGCTTCGGGTATCACCCTCCACAGGAATCACATAGCGGAAAGCTATATCATTATTGCCTACTTGCCATTCGATGCTCATATCGCGCTTCTTGCCTGCCGAATAACTTTCTGTCAGAGTATTGGCATGCCAATCGATATGGCTTTTCTTTATCTTTGCCTGATCATACGACTTGTCGACCTTGCCGGTTTTTTCTCCTGTCAGAGTCAGTCCCTTGGAAAAGTCGCCGATGTTTGATACAAATCCGAGCGGAGAGTCGAGAAGGATAGGCTGGCCGTCATATGTCACTGAATAGAGTGGCTCTCCCTCTGCCGACAGCGACGTAGTCAGCACTATTCGTCCGTCGGGACTGCTTACAGTGGCTGCCGCTCCCGTAATCCATGCACCTCCTAACGCGCACAATGCAATATTTCTAAGTTTCATGATTATAGATAGTTGGTTTATTTAGATTTTTCATCCGAATATGTCGGAATGAGTACCTGTCTCTATCAAAAGCAAAATTAACTCAAAGTCATTTTGTTCCCAGACTAAGAGCCAGTCTGGCTCAATGTGGCA
>JAIDTO010000292.1 GCA_029060625.1 Muribaculaceae bacterium
GGGGTGTTAGCTTCGTAACACTCCCGGCTGACGGGTAGCTCCTGCTCGAGCATTGTCTTGGATTCGGCAATAAGTGTCAGCATAAGGCTTGGTCGAGGTCGGCGATGATGTCTTCTACGTCTTCGATCCCTACTGAGAGGCGTACGAGGTCGGCTGGGACACCGGCTTCGCGAAGCTGTTCGTCGGTGAGCTGGCGGTGGGTGTGGCTGGCGGGGTGGAGGACACAGGTGCGCGCATCGGCTACGTGTGTCACGATGGCTATGAATTTCAGTTTATCCATCATTTCGATGGCATCCTCGCGGGTGCCTTTGAGCCCAAAGGAGATCACGCCGCAAGTGCCGTTTGGCATTTGCTTCTTGGCGAGCTCGTAGTATTTGTTTCCCTCGAGTCCTGCATAATTCACCCAGGCTACCTTCGGGTGCTTCTCGAGCCATTGTGCCACTTTCAGTGCATTCTCGCAGTGACGCGGCATGCGCAGATGGAGTGTCTCGAGTCCGAGGTTGAGGAGGAAGGAGTTGTGGGGTGAGGGGATGGAGCCGAGGTCGCGCATGAGCTGTGCAGTGGCTTTTGTGATGAACGCAGCCTTTCCAAAAGCCTTTGTGTATGTGAGGCCGTGGTATGACTCGTCGGGGGTAGTAAGGCCGGGGAATTTCTCGGCGTGTGCCTCCCAGTCGAAGTTGCCACTGTCTACGATTACACCGCCTACGCTCGTAGCGTGGCCATCCATGTATTTGGTGGTGGAGTGAGTGACGATGTCGGCTCCCCATTCGAAGGGACGGCAGTTGATGGGAGTAGCGAAGGTGTTGTCGACGATTAGGGGAACGCCGTTCTCATGCGCTACCTTGGCGAACTTCTCTATGTCGAGAACGTCATTGCTCGGATTGGAGATGGTCTCGCCGAAGATAAGCTTGGTATTGGGGCGGAATGCTGCGGCAATCTCCTCCTCTGTGGAATCGGGACTGATGAATGTGCATTCGATACCCATCTTCTTCATAGTCACGGCGAAGAGGTTGAATGTGCCTCCATAGATGGCTGAGGAGCATACGAAATGGTCGCCGGCTGAGCAGAGGTTGAAGACAGCATAGAAATTAGCAGCCTGTCCGGAGGAGGTGAGGATAGCTGCTACGCCACCTTCGAGTTCAGCTATCTTTGCAGCTACTGCATCATTGGTGGGGTTGGCAAGTCGTGTATAGAAATAGCCGCTCTCTTCGAGGTCGAAGAGGCGTGCCATCTGTTCTGATGTGGAATATTTGAAAGTAGTGCTCTGTATGATAGGGAGCACCCGGGGCTGTCCGTTTTCAGGCTTCCAGCCTCCTTGCACGCAGATTGTTCCTTTATTGGTTTTCATCGTTTTCGAAGTTTTCATCGTTTTCACCGATTTGTATGATGAATCGGTATATTTAATGCAAAATTATATAAAATATGGGAGATATGCAAAATGAGTTTCGGACTGCGTCCTCAACACGGTGTTGAAGAGGCAGCCCGAAAGGAGTGTTGCTTTAGGATAATTCAGATCAGTCCTTGTCTGAAGCAATAACTTTCCAGACAGCGGAGCTGAGGAGTGCACCGAGCATCGGAGCCACGATGAAGAGCCAGATCTGTGAGATGGGAGTGCAGTTGCCTTCGATGCAAGCGAAGATAGCCGGGCCGATGGAACGTGCGGGGTTAACAGATGTGCCTGTGATTGGAATGCAGACGATGTGAACGAGCACGAGTGCAAGACCGATAGCAAGACCAGCGAAGTTGCCGGCGCCTTTCTTAGAGTCGGTAGTTCCGAGCACTACAAGCACAAAGATGAATGTGAAGATGAACTCAGCCACGAATGCCGGGACTACATTGCCAGGAAGGTATGAGTTGGCACCTGTGGTGGTAGTATCGTTGAAGACAGCAGAAAGACCAGCTTCGTTGCCGGTGTTGACAAGGAAGAATATCACTGCAGAAGCGATGATGGCACCGATAACTTGGAAAATCATATAGTTGCAAGCGTCTTTGCCAGACATTCTGCCGTTTGCCCATACGCCGAGAGTAATAGCGGGATTGATGTGGCAGCCGGAGATTCCACCGATAGTATATGCCATAGCTACTACAGCAAGACCGAAAGCGAAGGCGATTCCGAGTGTGGATACTCCGTATCCGGTTGTTCCCAGGCCGATGCCGGCGAAGACTGCTGATCCGCAGCCCATGAGTGTCAGCACGAATGTACCGATCATCTCTGCTAAATACTTTTTCATAAATGTTGTTTTTGTTGAATGACAGGATTTCTCCAGTCGGGATTATATAAATTGGTTGTTTCTTGGCGTCTTCCTGAGAACAATCGCAAAGGTAATCAATTATTTTTTAATACACAAGAAAAAAAGCGTTTAATCTTCAACTTACTTGAAAAATGTGTGTTATATCAATGAAACCCGAAAAAATGAATAGATGCCGGTCTGATGTCTCCGATTTCGGGAATCGTCCTTATTATGAAAGACACACGTGCCATATCGGTATCGAATATGGATTATAAGGGCATCGGAGAAGACCGGAATCAACCGTCAATGATTAATGATAGATTATTGGCAGTGCTTCGGATGGAAATGAAATATTTTTGGCTTTTGATGGTGTAGGTTTCGATGTAAAATGTTAATTTTGCATCGAATTATCATTTCTAAGAAAAAGATGAAGAATACCACCAAGGCTATCCATACTCCTTATCAGCGCAGGGACGCTTACGATGCGCTCCAGATGCCCGTATATCATACATTAGCCTATGAATTTGACAATGCCGATGTGATGGCAGATGCCTTTTGCGGGCGTACGGATGCTCCTGATTATTCCAGGGTTTTGAATCCGACAGTAACTCACTTTGAGCAAAGGATTGCTCATCTCAGCGGAGCCAAGGAAGTAAGTGCATTCTCTTCCGGCATGGCAGCCATAAGCGCGATGCTGATGAGTGCTGCTTCTGCAGGCAAGAATATTATCTCTTCCACGCATCTTTTCGGCAACACCTATCTGTTGCTCACGAAGACTATGGCTCGCTACGGAGTGGAGGCTCGCCTGACCGACCTTACTGACCCGGCGGCAGTGGAGGCTCTTGTGGATGAGAACACCTGCTGCATATTTCTTGAAAGCGTCACTAATCCGCAGACTGAGGTGGCAGATGTGAAGGCACTTGCTGCAATAGCCCATAAGCACGGTTTCCCATTAATAGCCGACACCACAATGATACCGTTCACTCAGTTTGACGGAAAAGCGTTGGGACTGGACTTTCAGGTAGTGTCAACTACAAAATACATTTCAGGGGGAGCGACCAGTCTCGGTGGTGTAATTATCGACTATGGAAATTTCCCGGAGATCTCACTTTTTATAAAGAAGGATTGTGTGTTCAACTTTGGAGGATATATGACTCCGCATGCGGCTTATATGCAGACTCTTGGATTAGAGACAATGCAGGTGCGCTATGAGCGTCAGGCTGATTCCGCTCTGAAGCTTGCCAAGATGCTTTCACAGACTCCCGGAGTCATGGCAGTCGGGTATCCCGGCCTGGAGAGTCATCCCCAGCATAAGCTTTTTACCGAGCAGTATGGCGACCGGGCCGGAGCTATGCTGACATTCGACCTTGAAAGTGAGGCAGCGTGCAAGCGATTCATCAACGGATTAAAGCTTATTCACAGGGCTACTAATCTCTTTGACAACCGCACGCTGGCAATACATCCTGCAAGCACCATCTTCGGCCCGTTGACGCAGGCACAAAGAGATGCTATGGATGTGAAGGACACGACAATCAGGCTTTCGGTGGGCCTTGAGGATCCTGAGGACCTTTATGCTGATATTAAGCAAGCACTTGAATAATTGACAATCATATATTTCCTTGTAGGGACGCACGGCGCGTGCGTCCTCAATTATACATAATAGATACTATGAAAAAAGGACGCACGAGCCGTGCGTCCCT
>JAIDTO010000293.1 GCA_029060625.1 Muribaculaceae bacterium
TTTGTCCTGTTCCCGCGCCCCCCGCGAGCCCCCCATCGCTCCTCGGCCGCCGCGGCCGCTGTCGCTCCCCGCCGCGTTTGCCATTGCTACGTGGTCTAGGAAGAAGGGGTTCTTGGAGAGGTGGGCGAGGCGCATGAGACGTATACTCCAGGGTATGTTGAAGCTTTGGTGCTTCTCCATTTGGAAGCGGTCTTCCTTGGGGATGTTTCCTTCGAGGACGATGAGGGTATAATGCTGCATCAGGACTGCGCTGGAGGCAGAGGCATATACGCGTGATGCGTCATCGCCGTCGGGGTCGTACCATTTTGACATGTCGGCGAAGTGGACGTAGCCAAGGTTTATGCCACGGATGAAGTCGGGGGTGCGGAAAGTGTTGAAGAATGCCCTCCTGTCGGCTTTCGGGAGATATATCCACGGTTCGGAGGGGACTACGTCACGCTTTAGATGGCGGCAGAGGTCTGTCTTCAGTGGATTGAGGTTTATGGAGCTTGAAGAGCAGGTGAAGGAGTTATTAAAGCGCTGATAGGTCTGGAGCCAGAGCATATAGGCCTGTATGCAAGTGGTGACGCCGACGCGTCCGAAAGACTTAGTAATGATGTATCTGCCGATCTGCCGGTTGTGGTAGCGCTTCTGCATTATGTCGATGAGGTAGTGCTGGATATTATTGAGTTCGAGGGGTATGATGCGGTCGGCATCGTTTATGTCTCGGATATAGTATTCGGTGGCCGCCCAGTATGCGAAGTCGAATTTCTTGCGCATCTCACAAAATGCCTGGCGAGCGGCTTTGATGGAATCCCTGTTGAAGACTATCAATGGGGATTCTCCTTTCAGGAGACGTTGGATCTGGGGTAGCCGCTTCATTTGGAGAGGCAGGAAGATGGGACGGTGGGCGATAGATGTTACGTGGAAGCAGAAACGGAAGCCGGAGGCTTGGTGGCCGGTGTATGGATTGTGCATAAAGGTTTTTGGATGCAAAGGTATAAGTGGAAGTAGTGGGAAGCACCTTATCGCCATCAAAAATGAAGCTCAAGCTTCATTTTTACGTTTTCCGTTATACGTTTCCCGAAATTGAATCATGGAGGGAGTGTAAGAATGCGGATAGGTTGATTTGGTAATCCCGCGGTTGCCGCCTTGGTGCAGTATGAAAGACAGATTGGATCTAAGTTTTTGCCACCATATAATCAATGTCTCGGTTTTTCCTAACTATTTGGGTGGACTATCTAAAACTTCAAAGCAAGGCCGGAGTGCATATATGCGGGTGACTATACTCAAGCGCGCAACGGAGCCATCCAGAAGATGCTGCGGATGGTAGGTTTCGGTGATAATATTGGCTCAGGCTTCACGAAGATAATGAATGCCTGGAAGGAACTCGGTTATCCTTCCCCTTCCATTCGTCAGGAAGATGAGGTGGATGAAGTCTGGTTGACCCTGCCGCTACCTGTTGGTTTTCCGATATTCATAGTTTCGCATGGCACTGTAAATCCGACTGAAGACCCTATAAATTCAATTGATGGCACTGTAAATGGCACTGTAAACTTAGCTGATGGCACTGTAAATGGCATTGTAAACTCAGCTGATGTCACTGTAAACGGTAGTAAAATGTCTTTCACCTCCACTCAGAATGCAATTTTATCAGTCTTAGCAAACAATCCTGAGATTACAGCTGACGCAGTATGTACAGAATTGAATATATCGAGGCGAACTGTCTTAAGAGCATATAAAAGCCTGCAGGAAACCGGTATGCTAATTAGAGTCGGCTCGGATAAGACAGGAAGATGGATAGTAAACATAAACTATAACAAAAATTAGAATGGGTGGCTTTGCTTCGGAATATAGAGGCTTTTGTGCCTCATAAACCAGTAGATTCACTCGATTTGGGTGGTTTTGCTCTGGCCTAGATGGGAGGTTTTCCTTTTTTAGATTGGATGTTAATGCTCTGGTGCATCCAAACATGCCGAGCCGGAGGCTCGGACACCGGGACAAATTTGGATATTTGAAGTCCTTCGGCGGCCGCCTCGGCACAATAATAGAAGGATTTTGGCTTAAGATGAGAACGGTCAAAACAAGTTTTACTCACGAACTGAAATTACTCTTGTTATTGGGTCTCTCTCAGTTCTTCTATCAATTCTTCAAGGATATAATCGTCACTCATCAGTTGCAGACCATATTTCGGGTCTGTCATCTGCTCATATATCTTTGTGCTGTAATAAAGGTCAAGGGCACGCTCAGGTGATATTTTCAGGCTCTCTGCCAAGAGCATTATTATTCGGCTTTGCTTGCGCCATAGTACATTGTCTCTCATACGTTATAACCATTTATTCCGGCA
>JAIDTO010000294.1 GCA_029060625.1 Muribaculaceae bacterium
AATATACCTAATTAAAAATTTCATTAAAGTTAAATTGTAACAACAATCTTACCTATCTGTCCTCGCTGCTCGGCAAGGAGATGGGCATCCGAAATATTATCGAGTGTGAATTTTTTTGCAATAATCGGGTGTATATCACCTTTCTCAATCAGTGCCATCATGTCGGTGATCTGACGCAGAGTAGGATTGTTGCTGTAGAATCCGGTCAGATACACTCCGGATGGAACATCCTTAATCGGGTCAAAATTCTTTAGACCATACACACCACCTAAAAGCCCAGTATGGCACACGATACCATGTATTGTTGTCAGTCGCAGGGACTCTCTTAAAGTCGATGCTCCGATAAGCTCCAGAACCTTTGTCGCTCCTGCCGGATATTTTTCAAGAAATCGTTTAAGGAAATCCGCACCCTCCAAGATAACATCGTCTGCGCCATAGCCACGGAGTAGATCAGCTTTCTTTTCGCTCCTTGTAGTAGATATTACTTTTGCTCCCATTGCTTTGGCAAGCTGAAGACCTGCGATGCCAACTGTAGAAGAACCGCCACGAATAAGAAGCGTGTCATCGGATTTGAGTTGCAGCGATATTCTCAGCGATCCGTACGCAGTATAGAAAGTCTCGGGAATTGCTGCAAGCTCATCCCAATTCAGATTGCTTTCAATGGGAAACACATGACTGATAGGGAGCAGTGCGTATTCCGCGTAGCTGCCGTTGAAACTGCGGCCCATGCCTCCCATGAGTGCAATGACACGCTGTCCTTTACTAAATCCGCTGTCCGATGGATCAGCAATCTCTCCCACGCACTCAATACCGGGCACAATCGGATGACGTATATAATCCTGAGCAATCTCAAACTGACGCAAAAGCACTTCGGAGTGGTTGATGCCAAATGCACGTACTTTTACAAGTACCCAACCTGTTTTTACTTCAGGCATGGGAACTTCGGTGATCTTCATATCTTCCGCCTTGCAAGGCTCTGTCAATACTACTGCTTTCATACTTCTTTCCAACATTGGGGGTCCGGTGAATAAAATGAGCGGTGATAGCCGTATGCTACGGCGGGACATCCACGACAGAATCTCAGAAGATCACATTTGGAGCATTTCTCAAATTTGTCGTATTGCCGGTAGTAGTCCATCTCAGAGCCTGTCCATAAATCATGAATTGGCTTTTGGAATAGGTTGCCGACCACGCTTTCAAACCGCCGGCAGGCCATCACATTGCCATTGGGCTGGATTGTGAAATGACAGTCCCCGCAGTGGCAGCCGTCATAGATTGCATCGGGATCAGAGTTCTCCGGTATTTTGAACAGCCCCTTTTCATATAGAAATAGCGTCCACAGGTGATCTTTCAGATTGAAGATTGTGCCGGAATCCTTGTGCTGCTCAAACTTTTTCCATACACATTCAAGAAAATCCCGGTATTCCAAAGGAGAGATATGTGTGGATTTCTCTTCCGAAGTAGGACAGTAACGACCGAAAGCGAAAACATTCACTCCCTTTTCAACCACAAGGTCAATTATGTCGGAGATCTCGTCTATGTTGGTTCCCGATACTGTGGTCATTATTGCAACGCGGATACCGTTTCTTTTAAGGACTTCGATTTTATCTACGGTTGTGTCAAACGACCCCGGCTTTCGTATTGAGTCATGGGTGTCACGCATACCATCAATGGAGAGCTGATATTTTTCACATCCCATTGATTTAAGTCTTTGGCATACCTCGTCGGTAAGATGAAAAGGATTGCCGAGAATCGTAAACGGAATATCCCTCTCCTTAAGCAAGGAAAGAATTGTCCAGAAGTCACGATGAAGAATAGGGTCGCCACCGGTGATATAAAAATATGGCAAACGATTCATCTTATGGCACATCTCCACACATTGCCTGATTACCTCTTTTGCTTTTTCAAGAGGCATCTCTATCAGATGTGGATGTCCTTCGGAAAATATATAGCAATGTTCGCACCGTTGGTCGCAGCTATCGGTGATATGCCATTGAAATGCGAAATATTCCATAATTTCAGACTAAACGACCCCGATACGAGACCTCAATTGGCTGCATCGGAGTCGTGATGACGGATGATGATTTTACTTTTCACCTGCACCGCAAGCCGAGCCGCAAGCTGCAGGCTTGGGTTCGGGTTTCTCGTCACCTGCGCCGCAGGCTGATCCACATGCTCCCGAAGGAGTACCGTTTTCTGCTTCTGCACACAGGTAAGCCTGTGCGGTGTGCTTTACAGCACTGTTGAGGATACGTGTCATAGTCGTACTTTGTTATAGGTTTAACACTGTTTATC
>JAIDTO010000295.1 GCA_029060625.1 Muribaculaceae bacterium
GAGGTCAACATCATCTGCTGCCCCCGCAAGGCTGAAGAGATGGCAAAAGCTCTTGTAGAGCTCGTAGAAAAAGCAGGTGCAAAAGATACATTTAAAGGAAGCATCGGTTTCAATCCATTCAAGCGCCTTCTCAAGCATGGCCTCGAATTCCCAAAAGACCTTAAGGAGACTGCACTTGCCGTTTATGAGGCTGTGAAACCTGTAGAGGGTCTTCGTTGCTTTGCTGTAGACAGCTTCCTTCTCAACAATGCAGGAGCATATATCACTCAGGAACTTGGTTACGCTCTCGCATGGGGAGCAGAATGGATGACCCTCATGACAGAAGCGGGCCTTACTCCCTGCGAAGTGAACAAGCGTATCAAATTCAATATGGGTATCAGCTCGAACTATTTCATGGAACTAGCCAAATTCCGTGCCGGACGCATGCTCTGGGCAGAAATAGTGAAGGCTTACGGAGCAGACGAAGAGTGCTGCAAGATGGCTGTTCACGCTGTGACAAGTGAGTTCAACATGACTATCTATGATGCACATGTCAACCTTCTCCGCTCCATGACAGAGACCATGAGCGCAGCACTGGCCGGTGTAGACTCAATCGAGACACTTCCGTTTGACCTCGTATATACCACACCTGACGAATTCAGCGAGCGCATCGCACGCAATCAGCAGCATCTGCTCCGTGAGGAGTCACACCTCGACAAGGTGGTGGACCCAGCCGGCGGCAGCTATTATATCGAGACCCTAACTTGCTCCATCGCTGCACAAGCGTGGAAAGTATTCAATGAAGTCGAGGACAACGGAGGCTTCTATGAGATGCTTAAGAAAGGAGATATCCAGGCAAAGGTCAACGAGAGCGGTGTGAAGCGTCACCTTGACGTGGCACGTAGAAAAGAAATCCTTCTCGGTACCAACCAGTATCCCAATGTCAACGAAATGGCACTTGACAAGATCAAGAAAGATGGTTGTGCATGTGGCTGCGGTTGTGGAGAAGCAACCGACGGTGCTGTTGAGTATCTCAACTTTGACCGTGCAGCAAGCCAATTTGAGCAGCTTCGCCTTGACACTGAGCGTGCTGCAAACCGTCCGAAAGTATTTATGCTTACTATCGGTAACCTTGCAATGCGTCTTGCTCGTGCACAGTTCTCCGGCAACTTCTTTGGATGCGCAGGATATGAGATCATCGACAACAATGGTTTTGCAACTGTTAAGGAAGGTGTAGACGCAGCTATTGAAAAGGGTGCAGATGTAGTAGTGCTCTGCTCAAGCGACGATGAATATGCAGAATATGCACCTGAAGCATTTAAGGAACTTGGTGGTCGCGCAATGTTTGTAGTAGCAGGCGCACCGGCATGCATGGAAGAGCTCAAGGCTCAGGGAATCGAGAACTTTATCCACGTACGTGTCAATGTGCTTGATACACTCGTGGACTTCAATGCGAAACTCCTCAAATAATCCGGCAACATGAGACCTAATTTTAAAGAAATAGATATTAATAAGGTAGTGACTCCCGCCGCTGCCGCTCCGGTGGAGAAAGGGGAGGAATGGCTCACTGCGGAACTTATTCCCGTTAAGCCAGTCTATACAAAAGAGGATCTTGAGGGTCTGGAACACCTTGACTATGTAGCAGGTCTTCCTCCATTCCTTCGTGGCCCTTACAGCGGTATGTATCCTATGCGTCCTTGGACAATCCGTCAGTACGCCGGCTTCTCAACCGCTGCAGAATCAAATGCATTCTATCGCCGTAATCTTGCTTCCGGTCAGAAAGGTCTTTCTGTAGCATTCGACCTTCCTACCCATCGCGGTTATGATGCAGATCACGAGCGCGTGGTAGGCGACGTAGGCAAGGCAGGTGTTTCTATCTGCTCAATCGAAGACATGAAAGTACTCTTCGATGGTATTCCATTGGGTAAGATGTCAGTGTCAATGACCATGAATGGTGCTGTGCTTCCGGTGCTCGCCTTCTACATTAACGCAGGTCTGGAGCAGGGCGTGAAACTCGAGGAAATGGCAGGTACTATCCAGAACGATATCCTCAAGGAGTTCATGGTTCGCAACACTTACATCTATCCGCCGGCATTCTCTATGAAGATCATTGCCGACATCTTTGAATACACTTCAAAGAACATGCCTAAGTTTAACTCCATCTCCATCTCCGGCTATCATATGCAGGAGGCAGGTGCTACAGCCGACATCGAGCTCGCATATACGCTTGCAGACGGTCTGGAGTATCTCCGCGCAGGTGTCAACGCAGGCATGGACATCGACTCGTTTGCTCCGCGCTTGAGCTTCTTCTGGGGTATATCAATGAACTACTTCATGGAAATCGCAAAGATGCGTGCAGCTCGTATGCTTTGGGCCCGCATCGTGAAGCAGTTTAACCCGAAGAACCCGAAATCTCTTGCCCTCCGTACACACTCCCAGACATCAGGCTGGTCTCTTACAGAGCAGGATCCGTTTAACAACGTTGGCCGTACTTGCGTAGAGGCTATGGGTGCAGTCCTTGGACATACACAGTCGCTCCATACAAACGCACTTGACGAAGCAATCGCACTTCCTACAGACTTCTCTGCGCGTATCGCACGTAATACCCAGATTTATATTCAGGAGGAGACTTACGTTACAAAGCAGGTTGACCCATGGGGTGGCAGCTACTATGTAGAAGCTCTCACCAATGAAATTGCAGAAAAGGCTTGGGCTCACATTGAGGAAATCGAGAAACTCGGCGGTATGGCTAAGGCTATCGAGACCGGTCTGCCAAAGATGAAGATTGAAGAGGCAGCAGCACGCACCCAGGCTCGAATCGACTCAGGCAAGCAGGCCATCATCGGTATCAACAAATACCGCCTTGATCATGAGGATCCTATCGATATCCTTGAGATTGACAACACTGAGGTACGCAACGAACAGTGTGGCCGTCTTGAAGAACTGCGTAAGAACCGTGACGAGGCAGCTGTGCAGAAAGCACTTGCTGACATCACAGAGGCAGTCAAGGACCCGAGCAAGGGTAACCTCCTTGACCTTGCAGTGAAAGCAGCCGGCCTCCGTGCATCACTCGGTGAAATCTCCGATGCATGCGAAGCTGTGGTAGGACGTTATAAAGCAATCATCAAAACAATTTCAGGCGTGTATTCAAGCGAAGAAAAGGGTGATCCCGAATTTGAGGAAGCCCGCAAGGCAGTGGCTGATTTTGCAAAACGTGAAGGTCGCCAACCGCGTATCATGATCGCGAAGATGGGTCAGGACGGACATGACCGTGGAGCTAAAGTTGTGGCAACCGGCTATGCAGACTGCGGCTTTGACGTAGACATGGGGCCTCTTTTCCAAACTCCTGCCGAGGCAGCTCGTCAGGCTGTGGAGAACGACGTTCATATCCTTGGTGTAAGCTCCCTTGCTGCAGGCCACAAGACCCTTGTGCCTCAGGTGATCGAAGAGCTTAAGAAGCTTGGCCGTGAGGATATCCTTGTGACAGCAGGCGGTGTTATTCCGGCTCAGGACTATGACTTCCTCTACAATGCAGGCGTTGCAGCTATCTTTGGCCCCGGCACACGCATCCCGAAGAGCGCAATTGAAATGATCCGCCTCCTTAACGAGCAGACTGCAGAGTAATTCTCAATAACAAATATTCCTTGGGCAGATACCATTATCATGGTGTCTGCTCTTGTTTTTATACTTTATCTACTATTTTTTTGTTATATGTATGTGAGACTTTCTCCTTACAGAAAAGATATGGTAAAAAATAGGCTTAAAATAGGATATAAATTAGTGATTGGCTCTATGGTATTCATCAGTGGAATCCCTGTAGCCAAAGGAGACTTGCTGCGTGAAGGACGCGAGGCATTCATGACTTATGACTTTGAACTCGCATCGGAAAAATATGAGAAATATGCCAAGACTATGAGGAAAGGGCAGAATGCTCCTGATGAAGAACTTCTTGAGACCTACATGCGACAATTGGAAATAGCAGAGAATTCGCTTGATAATGTGCAAAAAATAGAGATTATCGATAGAATAGATGTCCCAGTGTCGGATTTCGTCAAGCATATAAAACTCCCGGCTTCGGGGGGGAAGTTGCTTAGTCCTGATGCCTCAATTCTTCGAAAAAGACATAATCAGTCTGACTTCGCGTATTCTTCGGAATCGGGAGATGTCATGATGTGGTCAGAGAATGATGATGACCACATGGAAGTGATAATGCAGAGTGAACAGCTGATGGATGGATCGTGGGAGTTACCTGTCAATGTAGGAACTATTCTTAACGAAGGCGGAAATGCGCGAAATCCCTTTCTTTTGACAGATGGAGTGACTCTTTATTTTTCAGGCGACGGCGAGGGGAGCATGGGAGGGTATGATCTTTTTGTAGCCACGAAAGATCCCGCCACGGGTGAATTTCGCCAGCCAATAGGGTTGGGGTATCCTTTTAACTCACCTTATAATGAATATATGATAGCCATTGATGAAGAATATGGTATCGGCTGGTGGGTTACGGATCGAAATCGTCTTGAAGATCAAGTCACCATCTATGTGTTCAAGACTAATGAAGTGAGAAAGAATTACAATCCCGATGAAGAAGACGATATCATTTCATTGGCAAGAATAGACGATATCAGTGTTACTCAAGATCCCGGGACTGACTATTCTGCCATAATAAGGGATATCAATAAGAGAAGCAGTCAGGGAAAAAAGGATTCTGATGAATCCTCGTTTATTTTCCCGATGCAGGGAGGAAAAGTAATGAGAAGGATTTCTGATTTCAAGTCCAACTCAGCCAGATCAAACATGCAGCAGTATCTGCAGGCACTTGACGAACACAAAGCCCTTGAAAATAAGCTCACTGACTTAAGGAAACGCTATCATCAGACAGATAAGAAAAAAGGCTCAGCCACTGCTTTGAAAAATCAGATACTTGAGTTAGAAAAGCAGAGGGATTGGCAGAATGAACGGCTCCTGAAGATGCGCAATACCATTATTACAGCAGAGACAAAAGATTAATCACACAAGAAAATGATAAACTACCACAGCCATACTGAGTTTTGTGATGGGCGAGCAAGTATGGCAGAAATCGCAGATTCAGCTTACGAAGCAGGATTTAAAGTGTGGGGTACTTCCCCTCACAGTCCTATATGCTGCCCCTCAGGAGCAAATATGAAAGCGGAGGATGTAGACTCTTATATTCAGGAATCCGCGCGACTTAAGGAAAAATATAAGGACCGGATGCAAGTAATGACCGGAATGGAAATTGATTATGTCTCAGAAGCATTTGGCCCGCATATAGAATATTTCCGTTCTCTTCCACTTGACTATCGGATTGGATCTGTGCATTTCGTAAGGACCCGCGAAGGGAAGCCGGTTGATGTAGATGGACCAGCCGAAAGATTCCTAAAGTATCTTGTGACAGAATATGATGGAGACCTGCGTTATGTGGCGGAAACATATTTCGCTATGGAGCTTGAGATGCTCGAAGAAGGGGGCTTTGACATAATCGGGCATCTTGACAAAATAGGAGATAACGGAAGTCATGCTATGGCTGATCTTGAAGACCAAGCTTGGTATGCAGAACTTGTGGAGAAAGTTATTGCCAAAGCTGTCGAAAAAGGTGTCTTAATTGAAATCAACACAAAGAAATTCGACACTGGAAATAGATTTTTCCCGGCAGAAAGATGGTGGCCACTGCTCAAGAAATACGATGCCAAGATTGTTTTAAGCACTGACGCTCATTATCCCGACAAAGTTGACGCGGGATACAAAGCAGCTCTTCAACGTCTATGCATTTCCGGCATGGAGAATCAACTTAATGAGCTACCACAAAAATAAGTTTTAAACAGCTTCAATAAAAAACGCTTTGGATGTGTAATAATGCATTCCAAAGCGTTTCTTTATATTACTTTATATTACTTTATATTACAAGGAGTGACACTAATCATTGTCTTTTGATTTGGTGATCTTTGGT
>JAIDTO010000296.1 GCA_029060625.1 Muribaculaceae bacterium
GGCAGACTGAGTCCCTGACGGTCGCGGTTTTCACCGCAGAGCATCACGTTTTCTCCCATTGCTGCCACAATTACGTCAGCATCCTTAGCCATCTTGATAGCCTCATTCCAGTCTGCTTTTTCACCTGATTCGACCTTGCGGTGGAGAGTCTGGTATTCCCACGCGCGCTCATCACCAAATTTGTTGAATTTAGTCTCGATAGTATCTGTCCAGTCGCAACCACGGGAATAGGAAATCTCGACATTCTCGGGTTTACGGGATTTCAGACCTTCCAGCAGTTTGACGATGTGAGGATTATCTACTTCATCCATCCTCATCTTCCAGAAATAGTTCATGCTTGGGAATGAATAGTCGCCACACATTGCCCACATAGAATTGGCATTCGGTCCTGTGACAAATACCTTCTCGTTATCCTTAAAAGGGAGCACACCATTATTTTCAAGGAGCACTACAGATTGCGAAGCAATGTCATAAGCTGTCTGACGCTCTTCCGCAGTGTCGAGTTTGATGTCTTCTTTGCTATAAAAATAAGCATCCTTGTCAAAAAGACCTGCCTCCATCTTATATTTCAGCACATTCTTTACAGCCCTCTCGAATATCTCCTGACTTACGAGTCCTTTGTCGATAGCTTCCTGAAGATTGGCGTAGCAGGTGCCGTTGCAGAAATCCACATCTGTTCCGCCGTTGATTGCCATTGCGGCTCTCTCGGTGTTGTTGTTGCCGGGAAGTTGGTCAATGGCAGTGTAGTCGCTGACCACCATCCCATCGAAACCTACATAATCACGGAGGATATCGCGCAGAATCCAATCGTTGGCAGCGCAATTAGTGCCTTTTACCGCATGATAACCCGGCATCACAGCCTTGCTGCCGGCAGTGCGAATCATCGCCTCATGCGGAAGAAGGATTTCTTCCATCATTTCCTTTTCGTCTGCGTCACCGCCGCCTCCATATCCAAGGTAATGCTTAGAGCATGCACCGACTCCTTTCTTAAGGTCGCCCTGCTGCAGACCATTGACGAATGCCACTCCCATTGCAGCTGAAAGATAATCGTCTTCACCGTATGATTCCTCGAGACGGTTGAAAGATGGGTCGCGACAAACGTCTACCATCGGAGAAAGCGACAGGACTCCGCCGATTTGACGCAATGCATTTCCGGTCTGGAGGGTTTTAAGTTCTGCGAGTTCCGGGTTGAAGGAGCATGCCTGTCCTATCTGCTGGGGATAGATAGTAGAGCCAAGGGTATTGACTCCGGAAAGCACCTCTTCATGGAAAAGTGCCGGAATACCGTTGGGGGTATTGTGGATAAGCCAATCCTGAAGGGCAGCCACCTTGTCGCGAAGCACATTTGGCTCCAGAGGTATCTGACTCGCAAACTGGCAGAAATGCCCCATACCATTGGGGATAAGGGAATCGCACTTGGCAGTATCAAGATTACCGTTCTCATCGAAAAGCACATCCATCATACAGCTCCTTAGCTGCATGATCCGCTCCTCCTGACTCATCTTGTCGTAGAGCGCATCTACACGCGCATCCACATCGCTCACTTTACTGTTGCAGCCGCAGAGAGCTGCCGTAGCACACAAAGCCATCACAAATTTCTTCATTTCAATCGGTAAGATTAGATTTAAAGGTATTCTATATTTGACAATTAGGGACGTAGGAAGTTATGTCGATGATTGGAAGACGACTTCCTTTATGATTTACATCTTCTATAAAAATCCTGCATTCCTCCGGTGTCATTTTCTTTCGAACAAACGCATAATATAAGAAATCAATGGTAGAGAGAAAAGTAATTTTATTTCTTTCACAATATTCTTTTATATCTTTCAAATTGCTGCTGCCCAGAGCTTCATGATTATCCCTGCAGTAGACCATACATGCACTTTCTCCTTTTCCTAAAAGCAACTTGTTGCGCAATCTTGCATACTCCAGCCGAGATTCACCTTTGGGTTCAAATTTGACATTGACAATACGCGAAGCGAGGAATTGGAGTGTATTGTCAATCTGAGTTTTTGTATTTCTATTGACAGTCACTTCTTCATAGACCACATCCAATATTAGGTACTGATACTCCGGGAAAATGTCAAGTAGAAGACTGAATTGTCCTGCCTTGACAAAATGTATGATTACATCGGCATCCAGCACGATTTTAGTCTTCGTTGTCATTTATCCCAATTTTATGTAGCAGTTCAATGTAATGGCCTTCTGAAATTTTATCTTCTTCAAATAGTTTCCTTGCCTTCGCCCCAAAATCTCCTATTACAAGGTCTTTATTTCCGGCTTCGTACAGGGCTGTACTATAGCCGTATTCTCTTGCAGTCTTTTTCACAGGATACATTTTTAGGGAATCTCGCTCCTTCCGATCTATTAGCTTTAAATCAGACAGACGGTTGAGCACTGCTGAATAAGAAACGGAAAAATATTGTCCTATACGTAATACGGATGCCAAAGACACCTGACCTTCTAAGAGTTCTTTGTATGGTATCAATTGTCTTACACCATCTGATGGCATTAAAAATATTAAGGCAAACGCATCCGCACACTGTTCGATGTCACTTTTTTTCCCCTCTTGCATACTGTTGTGAGGAATCGGATTGGGATCGAAATACAAGTGGTAGAGTTCATGCGCTATTGTAAAATGCTGCCTACACCTCGGATGGTTGGAGTTGACCAGAATAAAACGTCTTTCACCACTTTTTAGACTCATACCGGAAAAGCTCTCGGATAAAGGGCGGTAAATTGTCAGAATATTAAGCTTTAGAAGCAGACTCTTGATGTTTACAGCCTCACTATCGCTTAATCCGGATAACTGACGGAATTTGGATACCTGACTCTCCACAAGATTCAATAAGGATACTTTCATTTTGCTTCAATTGCCTCCATTTTAAGATAAGATTTTACTATATCCTTGAATCGTAAGATTTCAGCCGTATCCTCCGGAGCAATACCGTCTATTCGGAATGCTGATGCAAGAATCATAGCATCCCCAACCTCATTCTCTTCGAACAGCATGGTCATATCACAACCAAAAAAATCGCTGGCTTTTTCTATGACATCGTACGGCACATCCCGGTCGCCTGATTCATAATTACTATAAGCAGATCTCGTGATTCCTAAAGCTTGCGCAGTCTCTTCCTGCGTGTAGCGGGCTGTCTCTCTGAGTTTTTTTAAGTTACTGGCTATAACTTTATCCATATTAGTTCTTGTTGTCCTCGTGGCAAATTCAATAAGTCTATTTAATAATAACAACGTTTTGCCACGGGTCAATGTTGCATTGTTACTGAAATAAATTATTCTGGTCCTTCACATAGTCATCTTAGACACCTAATTATATGTTCCATTATATGTTCCCACGTGACATCGATGTGGACACCTTACGGAACCAGATTGGGTCGTTATACACCCTCTACAAAAGTTAAATGAAAGAGCCGTGCACTTCCGCATACTGTGCAGCCCATCCCTACCGTCGCACCCATTATGATCCCGGCCGGTTCGAAGATCCGATAAATAAAAATCATAACAATATTTTTGATTGTGTGTGATAATTGCTTATCTTTGTGGTCTAAATAAATGATTGTTGATTTATGGGATCTGTAAAAGTTATCGGTTGTATTCGTCTGGTATTGTCTGTAGTATTGGCGATATGTCTTGCATCGTGTGAGAAACATGATGGCGTTTCTTACTTTAAATCAAAGTGCATTGCAGAGATGAACGGCCTGACCTACATAGATCAGAGTCCGTTGACATACATATTTAGTCCGGCAGGAGCAACCCCGTCTATACATAGATATGGAAATTGCCTGACTCAGTTTAGATCAAATTTAAAAATAGAAAGGGAAGGAGCAGTCGTATATTACGTTGAGATCAATCTATATACCGATGACGAGTCTGAGTACATTGACAAGGAATATAATTTTGAAAGGACTGATATCTCTGATTGGGATGAAACTATGTCCGATTTGGAATATTTGCTTTTTTGCGAGTATAACAGCATCTCGTATGCCAAGATAAATGGAGATATAATGGATAGCGGAACGTTCAGAATCACATCCTACGATAGGGAAAACGGCGCCATAAAAAACGGCAAGTTCACACTCACCTATAGAGGGCGCGTCATGAGCGGAGAATTCTGGTTCTGACTCGAAAAAACCAGTAAGCTACTCATGTTAACTTGAATAGCGATCTTAGAAAGTCTTTAATATAACAATAAAATTTATTTGATTGTTTTTTCTCTGACCCGCAACCCCCGTTGCAGTAACGGAGGTTGCGATTGCAGATAAGGAGATTAATCAATCCGGAATACTAATGCAGATTTGAAATCTGATAAATCAGCCGGCAAAGTCACAGACAGTCCGCTATCCGTCTGTGTCCATTTCAGCGGACTTTCATAGCCTAAGAGTGTGACATTCTTAATATCAGGCGCCTCTTTAGCTCCATTGGCGAGCGACTTTATCATCACGTCCGTTCCACCTTCCGGCACTGTCATGCAGAAGGCGTATAAGCTCCCGTTCTTGCCCAGCGTGAAACGGAAATCCTCCGGTGAGAACCGAAACTCAGCATGTCTTCTCCCAAGACCACCGCCCGGAAGCTTACGAAGCTTGCCGTCTTTCTCTACGCCTTCACCTAACTTATGCCATGCACGGCTTCCGTAGACAGCTTCGCCGTTCCTTGCCATCCAGTCGCCGACTTCCTCAAGCATCCTTACGCACTCTGGCTCGATGCTTCCGTCGGGAAGAAGACAGATATTCAGAGCAGCGTTTCCGTCTCTCGCTATCGACTCGATGATGAACTTGATCATCATACCGGAATCGTATGTGAAACCGGGTGCGTAAAACCAGTCGCCGACCGGAGCCTCCCTGATCCAAGGCTGCGATGAATTGATTGTGTCGGGAAAGTCAAATTCGGCTGTGTTTACAGCCCCGTTGGTCGGATTGCGGAACTTTATGATGCTGAATCCATCCACCTTGCCCCGGTTCTTAAGCATCTTGTTGTAGTAGTCAGCCATTACGTGAGGCATCGCGTTCGACTTGAGGCCGGTGCCAGTTCCGTCGCCGGTAAAGGGTCCCTGCACCGTGCCGTCGGTGTATATAAAGTCCGGATCATAGTTTTCTGTAACGTCCATGATTCTCTGCGCCCACTGCTTCGCATACCATTTCGCATAGTCAAGATGGTTGCTGAATATTCCCGC
>JAIDTO010000297.1 GCA_029060625.1 Muribaculaceae bacterium
CGTCATCAGCTGAGATCATAAAGGAATTGGCAATTGTCTTGTAGAACGCCTGCGGCCCAAATCCGACACATAGGCAAATACGCTCCAATATCATGCGCAAAACCGGAGAGTGAGCTCCCTGCTTAGTGCCTGAACCTGTCTCTTCATTGTCGAATACTGCCATCACGCGTGTAGCGCCGCAAGGAGTTTCGCATTCCTGAAGAAGAGCTTCAAGCGATGCGAATGCCATGCTCAAATCATCAATCCTGCCACTCTGAAGATATTCTTCATTCGCGCCGATCAGCTGAGCCTTTTCCAATGGGTAAAGATTCAACTCATAGTCGATGATTTCCTCTGGTTGAATACCAAGGTGCTCAGCCACCAGGCATTTCACAACTCCACCACGTTCCTTATAACGATCGATTTGCTCCCGGCTGAAGTATCCTACCACGGGCTTCATGTCTTTTTGAACACTAAGCTTGTTTCCCTCATTCACTTCCCTATTGAAGTGAATTGCAAGATGAGGAATTGTGCATACCGGTCGTTGAAGGTCTACAACTGTCGACATAGGATGAAGGAAGTCCTCTCCCATGGTCATAACCCTTCCTGAAATCGAGAGAGGACGGTCAAACCATGTGTACATGATTCCACCACCATATTTCTCAACATTCAAACAAACGACTCCTCCTTCTCCATAAATCTCGCAGTTCGGCTTTATCTTGAACCCCGGGGAATCACTATGGGAAGAGATGATCCTGAATCCGGAATACCCCGGAGCATCCATTCCCACAATAAAGGCGAAAACCGCCGAGCCATTCTTCATCATATAGTATTTTCCTCCACACTCGAGGTCCCACTCATCCCTTGGGTCAAGCTCTATGAAGCCTGCTTTGTCAAGCTCCTTTTTAATGGTGTCTGCCGCCATGAAGTTGCATGTCGAGGCATCCATCCATTTCATTAGTCTCTGTATCATATATAAGTTGTCAGTTTTCAGTTATCAGTTTTAGCTGTCAGTTAGAACGTGAATTATGCATTGTGAAGAGCGTTCAGGGCCCTGAGCACATTGCATAGCGTCTGCGACCAGTATTCTCTAAATCCTTCCTTGCAAGCACGGTATGCATCCTCAAGATTCTCCCCGTCGCTCTCACGCACTTCCACAACAAAATCGTAGAGCGGTTGATATAGATCAGCAAGGTTTTCAGAGATTGTGGCAGCAATCGGGGTGTCAGAATATTTCATGTCTTTTTCAAATGTCTCAAGATAAGTATCATCTTCTCCAAAGACCATAGCAAGCTGCAATCTAACTGATTCATATTGCTCCTCATCCATATGGTCACTGATGCCTAATCCCCACTCGTCAAGCGAGGCATTTTCTCCTGCATCAATATCATGAAACTCAAAGTATATCCTTGGAAGATATCCAAGAAGAGCATTGATGAACTCCTCTTTTTCCATCTCCCTGCAATTCTCAAGGGCACTGCAGTATTCAGCGCACAATGCCGTCAGATTTATCAATCGCGTCCTTATAGCTTCCATATCTATTCTAATTTATCCCTCATCCCTTATCCCTTATCCCTCATCCCTTAACCCTTAACTCTTAACCCTCAACCCTTAACCCTTAAACAAGGTAAGGATTACTATCCCATTCCTCTCCAATGGAGGTCTTGTCGCCATGTCCCGAAAGCACCATGGTATCTCTCGGAAGTGTCAAAAGCTTATTCTTTATAGCATCTACAAGCTGCCTGTGGTTTCCACCGGGCAAGTCTGTGCGTCCGATACTTCCTTGAAAAAGAGTGTCGCCTACAATCACGAAGTCGTCAGCCTTATCGTATAGGCATATACTTCCCGGGCTGTGTCCCGGAACGTGGAGCACTTGCAGTTCACCGCGCCCTATCTTGACCACATCCCCCTCCTTAAGAGTGCGATCGATTTCAACGGCTACGTCTGACGCACGCAATCCGAACATCAGTGCCTGCTGCTTCATGCGTTCGCCAAGCAAAGCATCTTCAGCATGTGCCTCCACAGGCACACCATATTTCTCTTTCACCCAGTTGTCGGCGATGGCATGGTCAATGTGCAGATGCGTATTTATAAGGTGTGTCACCTTCAGTCCTTCCCTTTCAATAAACTTCTCAAGGGCTTCGTACTCCTCTTTCCTACTCATGCCCGGATCGATGATCGCTGCCTCCTTCTCTTCAGGATCATACACTACATAAGTATTGATCCCAAACATATAGAATCCAAATTTTGCTACCTTCAACATAATAAAAAGTTTAACATTTATACTGCGAGCAATGCTCGCCCATACTGAGGCGAAGCCTCCGATACTGTGCGGTGTTCCAGCACCGAAACTTTTTTACACCTATGGAATAGGTGTAAAAACAATCTTCTTCGTCTCAAAAAAATCCTCACCGAAGTAATTTGAGATGTCCACTGTTTCAGAGCTCTTCATGTCGCGGAGCTCAGCCCCAAGGTCGCCCCCTTTCAGCGCTATCACCCCATTGGGGATGGCATTGCGTTGCTCCTTAGCTATGTTCTTTCGGCTTAGCTTCACGAGCTCCGGTTGGGGCATCACAGCCCGGCTTACCACAAAATCAAATTTATCATGGCATTCTCCGCTGTCGCCATGTTGGAATGTGACATTGGAAAGGCCAAGCTGCCCGGCAATGTCAGCAGCGACTTTCAGTTTCTTGCCAACCCTGTCGATAAGATGAAACTGAACCTCAGGAAACAAGACAGCCAAAGGCAACCCGGGGAGTCCACCACCGGTTCCAAAATCGAGCACGCTGGTGCCCGGAACAAAATTTATAAATTTAGCGATGGCAAGACTATGGAGAAGATGACTCTCCTCTAAGTTTTCTATGTCCTTGCGGCTGATGACGTTGATCTTCTCGTTCCATTCAGGATAAAGAGTCATCATAGCCTCAAACTGCCCTTTCTGCCTATCAGTCAGATTAGGGAAATATTTTGCGATTTTTTCTATCATAATGCAAAAATAACAAAATTCCCGCAATTTATCTCAATTTTCCTCAAATATATCCACGTTTTTTATTAATTTTGTAGGACATTGAGTATGACAGACCAATTAAGGATCAAATTAGGTCAGCGACCTGATTATTTAATGATAGAATTATGCATAAGTTTTTAGTTCGCGCCGCTTCCGGCATCGTATACGCGGCTGTGATAATATTCGCCATTGTATATGGCGGTTGGGCACTATGGACTCTAGCAATCGCATTTGCTGTCATAGGCATCTGTGAGCTTGACCGAATGGCTATGGGGTTCTCGCAAAAGACTCTTCCTATCTTTTTAATAGATATTCTGGCAGTATTGTCTTTGATATGTCTTGCAATTTGCCCTTATTCAATTATTCTTTGGATTGTCCTTCAAATAGCCCGTTTAATCACAGCTTATACACTACGGAAAAAGTATCCGGAACAAAAGATTGCAACCGTAGCAACATCCTACATAGGGATTCCCTTCCTGTGTATGGTTTACGAGCCAATGCACCGCTTGCCTTTGCTCATCTTTATCATGCTTTGGCTTAATGATTCCGGCGCCTACATTGTTGGCTCCCTCACAGGGAAACACAAGCTGTGCCCCTCTGTCTCTCCAAACAAGACTTGGGAAGGATTCTTTGGAGGGGTTGCCATAACTCTTCTTGGCACATATATCCTTCAGCGCTATTGTGCTTCATTTTTTGGAATGGAAACCTACGCCATCGGTATTTGGATGCTATTGGCTGTCTCCACATGCGTTTTCGGCACAATCGGCGACCTCATCGAATCAAAGCTTAAGCGAAACTACGGCTTCAAGGACTCAGGCAATTGGATTCCGGGCCATGGCGGCCTGCTCGACCGCATAGATTCCTTCCTTATAGCTTTCCCCGTTGCCTTCCTCATCCTCCTCTTCATTTATTAATTTTGGGGTATGAAATCTTCAATCATCTCCCTCTTTTCCTCTGTCTTTCTCCCTGTATACCTGTCTGCACAGACTCCTACTCTCACCCATGTCTTCGATATCCGAGCAGAAATTGGCCAACCCATCAACGGGGTTCAGAATCCTCATGGTGTAAGGGTTACTATTCCCATCACCGGTGGCGAAGTCACTGGAAAGGTAGAGGGCAAGGTCATACCAGGCGGTGCCGACTATCAGCTCGTGAATCCCGACCAGCAAAGATCGGAACTGCAGGCCATCTACACGATCATGACCAATGACTCAGTGGCCATCCATGTATGCAATGAAGGAATCAACAGGTTTGCCCCTGATGATTCCTACTTCATGACTTCGCCAAAATTTGAATGCGATATCAACTCCCCCTACAACTGGCTCAACAACCGTATCTTCGTGTGTCGACCGGTTGGGTTCGAACAAAACGCCATCACGCTCCGCGTTTGGATGGCAGAATAAATTGATGAAATTGCTTAATCAGTGATTAGCTGTCGGGAGAGTTCTGACAGCTACTTTATTTCTTGAAGCAGTTTTTCCAATGCTTTGCGACGCTCCTCCCATGTAGTATAGTCGTCGGCATTTACCACGAGTTTTGTTTCCACAGGTGAAGTGGTCAGTATTATCGGTTTGCATCTCTTTTCGGCAATCATCCTGTCGGCAAGAGCATCTGCACCTCCGGCTTTAAACCAACTTTCAGCTGTATCATTATTCCCGGGAATCAGGCGGATTGTCGCAGCCTTACCATCTATTTCATCAAAATTGGCAGGAATATATGTGGCGATTCCATCATTAAGATCGTAACGCACTTTCCCATGGGCTACATCCGCACCCATCGAAGCGAAATTCGATTTACTACCGGGATTGTTGAAAATGCTTGGCTTGAAACCTACGGATGGAGAAAGATACATATTCTGCGGATCAGCTACAGGCGTGCCATCTACAAGGAAATAATACGTAAAAACATCTTGTATGTTCTGATTGATATCTGCTTCCCATACTCCGTCATCGTCCCGATGCATAGCTAAGGGTTCTGTAAGGCATTCCGCCACCAGCATCACTTTCTCAGCCTCCGGAGCCTTGAAACGAAAAACAATTCCATCCGCCGTATATTCGGGAGAGATGATGGGACGCGGAAATAGACGAGCCATTACTCCCGGGGTAAATTGCGGTTCGTTGCCGGTAGCTGCAAGAGCCGGTTGCCCATTCTTCATTGCTACCTCAGCCGCTTCCTGACGAAAAAGAAGAGGAAGTGTCTTGTCAAGGAAATATTTTGCATTCATCCATGTGTGGCCATATTTGTCGTGGGTATATTCCTTGACCGACCGGATTCCCTTTTTGTCAAGAAACTCCATATAGTCACGGGCATTACCATACAGGAAGTCATCTGTGCCGACTCCAAGCCAGAATAGATTGATTTTATCGTTTGTCTCTTTCGCGTTATCATACACTCCCGGCAGTTCGGTTGAAGTAAAAGAACTGTAGCTGCATAGGTAAGAAAATTTATCAAGGTTTGTAAGACCATATGCCAATCCTTGATTTCCACCACGTGAGAATCCGCCAATGGCGCGGTGATCACTGTCGTTGATAGTGCGGTAGTTGCTCTCAATATATGGCATCAAGTCCATAGTCAGGTCTTTTCCGAAGATATCCCCCATCGCCATCATATTCTGCGGAGGAGCAGGAAGAAGCTTGGTTGGATTGCCATAAGGAAGCACCACTATCATCTCCTCTGCATTTCCTTCAGCCATAAGGTTGTCAAGGATATAATTGACACGTCCTACTTTATAATATACCTCTTCTGTATCAGTAGTTCCACTTATAAGATAAAATACAGGATACTTTCTATCAGGATCCTCAAAATAAGAAGGTGGAAGATATACAATGGCATTGTTAGTCGCGCCCAGACTGCCGGAATAATAGCGGATATAATCCACCACTCCATGCGGCACGTCTTTAATGTCATGGACCAGTGACCCATTTTTGGCAGGAATTTCAAGAAGACTATTTTTGAACCCCTCGTTTGGGAAATATTGGTCGTTTTCCGGATCCATCACGCTGATGCCATCCACTATAAAGCAGTAAGGATACATGTCAGGAGCAGCAGCCCCGAGAGTCGCGGTCCAGACACCATCAGAGCCTCGTGTCATAGGATTGCGTCCGGCAAACTGCACATCGACCAGCACCTCCTTTGCATTATCGTTTTTATACTTGAATGTCACTGTGCCATCATTATTGCAGATGGTGGAAGACTGCGCCGATGCAACTAGTGTTCCACCCAGCAACAGGTTTAAAAGAATAGTTCTTTTCATCTCGGTATTAGATTTATAGCCCAATATGTCTCCTAGAAGTTGTTTTCTGAATTCGTTAATAAGGTTAAACAACTTCATTAATAAATGGCGAGTTGCGAAATGGCCGTTTCGGAAATAACCATTTCGCAACTGCAAAATTAATGTATTCAACTTCAAAATCAAAATTTTTATGGAATTTTGATAGAGTGATCCTATAATTTGATTTTAGTTCGGCACTTTTAGCCCAAACTCAATCCTGAGCCCATCATCCGTAGCCTTTATACCTCTCAATTCAATATTCTCCGCCACAGACTTAGCTTTCTCGATCTCTGAGAGATTGATGTGGATGCGATGCCCCTCCTCGGGATGGATTCCTGCACTCAGTTCCGGAAACTGACTTTTAAAGAAGCTCAGCACCCCGCTGATAATCGTATCCAAACCGAACGCCCCATCGTAGGAAAGAAGCACTGATTCGCCTTTTACCTCATCAAAACGGATATTGACACTGATATTGACATCCTTGATAAAAATTCTCTTCGTATACGTCACTCTCAAAGCTCCCCCTTCCGCAGAGGAGAAACTCACAGGCTGTTTAAAGCGCGCTTGAACATAGGAACTCAATTCCTTATATGTAGCTTTTACTTCCATGTTTTATCTAATAATCTTAAAATATATTCTATAGGTTCAGAAGTATATCTCATCTTCCGAGAGCTCATGATTGTCAAGAAACATCACATAATATACAGGCATGTACGTTACTTTCCCTTTAGTGCTAACTTCCCTCTCATTAGAGAGAACAACCCCTGAACATATATTATATTCAGGATTATCCAGAAGCCTTGTCAATGCACTGTGAACAGAATAATCCTTTCCTGATTTAACCTCTACGGGCATCACTGATATTTGAGCGTTATTGTCAATAAGGAAATCGACCTCACCTTTCTGACGATTGTCATAATAAAACAGTCTGTGACCGTGGGCTTTTAATTCCTGAGCCACTACACTCTCATAGACTGACCCGAGGTTAATGCTTCTTTGATCATCCAATACCGGTTTGATATTATTCCCATAGAGTCTGGCTGTCAGTAATCCTACATCATTAAGATAAAGTTTCAATAGGTTTTTCCTTACTGATTCCACCAATGGATAACGAGGATTCGTGATCGCATTGACATTTAGTGCCGTACCAGATGATATAAGATACTCAAACTCCTCATGATAATTATCAAACCTATCTCCTACCTTGTCCCTGATATCTTTTGCCACTATCCTCTTCTTTTTATTCTCCATCTGTGATGGTATCATATCATAGATACGCCGAATAGCCAACGACTTTCCGCTATCTGCCTCATATTTTGAAGCATCGTCTCCATAAAGAAGTCGGATTGCATCTTGAACCTCCCTAACCTTAAGTATATTATGTGAATCAAGATATTCATTGACAGCATCCGGCATACCCCCAACAAGCAGATATCGCTTGAAAAGAGCCATCAAGTAATTATGTAATTCTTCACTCACCCCCTTCCCATTTTCGAATTTTTCCCGTATAGCTGAAATTGCTGTTTTTCCAACTCCATTAGCATCGAGAAATTCTTCAAAATCAAGTTGATACATTTCCTTTCGTATTATGCTTCCGATGGGAATAGAGATAGATGAGCGTAATGTAATGCCGAGAAGGCTTCCACTCGCTATATATCTGAAGCGATGGTCTTCCCTAAGAAACTTCAACAATGTCAGATACTGAGGGTACTGCTGTATCTCATCAAGGAAAATCAAGGTATCGGAGAAATCTCCAAGTTTTTTTCCATGTACACTGCTGAGAATGAAGTAGAATTCTTCCAATGTATGGATATTTTTAAACAACTGAGGACCCTCGTCATCCTTCACAAAATTTATCTCTATAAAATTCTTATAATGAGCTTTTCCTACAGTCCGGATTATATACGATTTCCCGATCTGTCGAGCACCTTCAATGACCAATATCTTATCAGAATCCGAAGTTATATGATCTTCTATATATTTCGCAATTTTTCTCTTTAACATATCAAATTTATATTATAATGCAAAGATACTAATTTTTAACGATATATACAACTCAATCTACACTTTTCAATGTAATTTACCCTCTCAAAACTACACTTTTCAATGTAATTTACCATCTCAAAACTACACTTTTCAATGTAATTCACCCTCTCAAAACTACACTTATAAATGTAATTCACCCTTCCAGATGCGGGTGGAATATGATGTTACGGTGTCAAGAGTTTCTGATTTCAGAATTGGAGATTTCACATTTGAAGTTGGAGGGTAAAACAAGGGTCAAAAGCAAATCGAAAGCGTAAAAAATGGCATAGTAGTAAAAGACGACATAGAATTTGGCAATTCCAACATTGTCCCACTCTGGCATTTCGGCCTCACATATTGAATTTTGCGGTTAATAAATGGCAAATTGTGAAATGGCCGTTTCGGAAATGGCCATTTCGCAACTGCAAAATTAATGGATTCTATTACAAAATCAAAATTTCATGATAGATTACTTATATCAACTCAATTTGATTTTGGCACCTTAAGCCCATAATCAACGGCTATGGTATTTGTGTAAACTCTCTGTATTTATATCGGTCATTGGTATCAAAGTGCTTTTTGATCTTTAGGTAATTTATACACAGCGAAGCAGGTTTGTCGAAGGTGAAACGAGTTTCTTGAGCCAAACAATTTTCATCCTTTCCTTAGGAGTTATTTAAACATATAACCCCTATATACCCTAACTTTCAGTTTGCTAAAGTAGAATCAATAGACAATACCGGATGAAGTGGAACTGCCCCTGTCAATATTTTCCTCACGAAGTTTC
>JAIDTO010000298.1 GCA_029060625.1 Muribaculaceae bacterium
GCTCCGGCAGACAACGTCAGCATCAACAGGATGAGGAAGATGCAGCGTGGAGATGAATCGTTGGCTTTTACAATTTCTTTCATGATGAAGGAGATTTTTATAAATATACATCAGGATTCTATCTTCCAGGATTCGATGCGGCGGGATTCGGAAGAGAAGTTGATGCCGATTTTGAAGAGTTGGCGGGAATCCACAGCGAACTGGCCAATGGCGTATCTGTCCTTATCTTCCATAAATCTCTATTTTCTTGCAAATTTAATGCATTTGGGGCATGTTTGCAAATTAATGGGTAGGAAAAAAGGATATCTCTGAGCTGAAGCTCGGACGCTGAAACAAAAAAGACTTTGCAGACATGTGGAGATAGATATGGCACACAGTGGGATAAAAAAAGTGCGCATATGGTCAACAGGGTAACTATATGCGCACTTGATATGTAGGGATGTGGGGATATTCATAAACCATATAATAGAGGTCACAGGCCAGAAGGCCTGCTTTCCATGCCTTGACACCTTTGTCAAGGAGAGTATAGGGCGGCGAATACGGTCATGTCGCGGCCGTCAGGGTCGATACTCTTGTCAATGCATCAGAGTTTTCGTCATTGTCATCGTTTTCATCGTTTTCGACGATACGCGACAAGCAAACCATACGGATGTATTGGGATTCGCATAGCTGTGATGGACCGTCAGGCCTCAGCCGACAACATGTGGATCCTGATGCATCTGTCGATACATTGAAGGGGTGTAGCAGACTTGTCATTGTACTCTTTCCGGGCTTCGGGGGTAAGCGTTGTCATCGTTTTCATCGTTGTCGGCGTTGTCACCGATATGCTTAGAAGAATCTACGTTTTCGACGCTGAGCACGGCACGGTGTGGACCGTCAGGCCTCGGCCACCGTGAGGAAACCTCTGTTTCCGAGTGCAAAGTTAATGTGGAATTTGGGGTGGAATCCCTTATCGCCATCAATTAATTTAGAATTTTGAATTATTGCTGATTGAGTTATTATTTTGGTGGAGAACACGCAGGGGGCGCAGGGGTGCGAAACCTGACGAAATCTTAATAAAAAAATAAGTTTAAACAACTTCATTTATAAAATCACTTAGGGATTTGCAGATTTCAGTTTTTATTCGTAACTTGCGCTCAATTATAACAAAAACGTCTTCATAATGACCATGGCTCTTATTAACATCATTCTTTCTTTGATTTTAGGGATTGTGCCACCTTTTGAATCGTCTTCCAATGAAGATGAAGATAGTACAGTCCTAAATTATGTGGATATAAGCAAGGACCATATTCTCATGTCAATTCTTCATGAGGCAATGGGGGAAAATAGACGTATGAAATATTCAACGTCTGATAAAGTAAATTATTATTCTCTTTATCTTAAGGATGAGGAAGATATAATACGTTGTTATGTGACAGCCCATACTAAGAAAAGACTAAGCAACTACGCTGGTAGGACCGGATATACAATGGTTGGCTCTATGCCTGTGATTATTACCAACGAAAGCAAATATCGTCTTACCTTATACCCTGAGACAACCAGGAAATTTCCAATGGATCATCCATCAACTCCTCCATATCCTTATGACCCGGATGAAAGATTTTTTCTAATAAAAGACGACAATTACGCACTATTAGTATACGGTATTGGATGGATTTGGGATAAATCCTTGGACATGAATATTGTGCGTAGAGAAGACAGATATCGTCTTATTGCACCTAAACGAACATTTAAAACAAGAAAAAATGATTACTCTACTTATAAACTTACTGATTTCGTTCCTAACGTGTCTTCAGACTCCATCCACTAATGATGGAAGCAACGAAGAATCAACTGCAACCTTGAGAAGAATTGATATTTCCAACGACACCATTTTATGCAGAATTCTTGAAGATGCTACCGACAAAGTCAGGTATGGAGAGCGACCGGCATATTATTCCATATCTATGGGAGAGTACCATGACGGCATTATGATAAGGATTGAAATATCCAACAGCGATGTATTTGAAGCACGAAACTTTCCCTTTGCCTATACAATGATAAATGACCGTCTGATAGTTTTCAATCATACCGGAAACTATAAAATAAAGGATGCATGGCCCAAAGCACCCTTGACAGTAAAAACCGCACGAATGGATGATCAGCCAGATATCACTGATATTTTGTTCTATTATATTCTTGATAATGCATATGCAAAATTCTCTCGAGAAGCCGGTTGGATATGGTCTGATGGAAAACCGGATGAATAGCAAAATACCTGTTAGATAATCGTAGTAGTCTTTATTGTTGCGTGGGGTAAGGATTTTCTTTTGGTTTTCTTTAAGTTGGTCTGTAAGGGCAAAGTTCGTTTTAAATTTTGGATTTAGCAAATATTTTTCTGGTTTCTATTTGTTATTGTTACTAAATATTGGTAATTTTGTAAATAAAAATAAAACGGATTGATTATGAGAACGACATCAGTGGCTTTAGGCACATATTTTGAGAATTTTATTAAATCTAAAATATCTCAAGGGAGATATAACAATGCAAGTGAAGTAATTCGGGCGGCCTTACGTCTACTCGAAGAGAAAGAACAGCAGACAACTCAATTAAGCGCGGCTATCGACAAAGGTTTGGAGAGTGGTATTGCAGAAGATTTCGAACCTGCTTCATACTTGCAGACGTTAAAAGCCCGTAGAAATGGCTAAATACAGACTCACAAACCAAGCTGTTGCAGATCTTGGGGGAATCTGGAACTATACTGCTGACGAATGGTCGGAATCCCAAGCCGATTCATATTACGAAATGCTTATAGATACATGTGACAAAATTGCGGCACATCCTAACTGGTTTGGCAAAAAATATGATGAAATCCGCAAAGGGCTGCTCGGATGTAAGACACGCAGACATATTATATTCTATATGATAGATTCAAAAGGAGATATAGTAGTGATTAGGATACTTCATGAAAGAATGGATCTTAAAAACAAGTTTTGACTGGAAGAAATATTGATGTTACTATGAAGCGCCTCTCCGAGGCTACTGGGCTTTGGAGGGAGATGCCTCAGGCTGAAGCCAGGGGTTTTGGCATAATGTCAGCGCTCCGAGCTGAGTTACTACTTAACTATGGGAGGTTGGAATTGGCTCCGCCCAAGCTAAAGCAAGTCTCCCTCCCATATGTGCTATTGGATGGGAGAATCCTCACTTCCATGCAACCCACTTCAGGCCGTCGCGTGGTGATTCTAATTGATTTTAACCTTTTAAATTAAAATAAACGAATATTAAAACTTTATTTTCAAAAAAAGTTGTATCTTTGTAAATTCTAAAAGAAGATAACGATGAAGACACCTGATCAAATTGAGAAAATTAAGGCGGTGATACTCTATATTATGCAGAGTTTCCCTGCGGGGGTGGACTATATCAAATTGTTTAAGATATTGTATTTCGCACAACGAGATCACCTTGCAAAATATGGCAAAGTAATTGTCGATGATTCATTCCGGGCACTCAAACATGGTCCGGTTCCGACTTATACCTACAAGGGATTGCAGATAGCGGAAGGCAAATCATTGGAAGGAGATTTCAGCAATTTTCTTAAAAGCCTTAAAGTAAGAGAAAAAAAGGTGTATGCAACATCTTTGCCAGATATGGACTATGTTTCTGGAGCGGAAAAGCGCAGTCTCGATGCCTCTATTGACAAATACAGGAATATCGACCCCTACGATTTGTCAGACCTGTCTCATGATTCGGCTTGGAAAGAAGCTATTGAGCGTATGCAGGATGACCCACAGAAGAACTTCATCACCATCATAGATATGGCTCGCGCCGGCAATGCGTCTAAAGAGATGGTAGACTATATACGAGAAAAGCAGATTCTTAAGAACGCATTATCATAAGTTAGCATGGATGACTTAAGAGGTGCGCTTGCAAAACTTAAAGCGCAAATGGCAGAAGCAGAAATAGCAGACATGTCTTCTGTCAAAGTAGGCGACATCATTTACGTGCCATTGGATGAGGAGGATGGTCTGACTCTTACTCAAGGATACGACACTCGAAGAAAATACATAGTCATCATCGGATTCACTCCGGAAGGGATAGCTATTGGAGCCTTACTCATAAACTCTCAAATCAATCCATCAAAGCGTTCTCCTGAAATGATGGACTGTCAATATCCATTGCTATTGAGGCATTATCCAAATATTCTTGATTATGACAGTTGGCTTGACTGCTCAGATATATTCGAATTATCTAAGGAAAAGATTTCGGAACGGAAAGGAAAACTCAAAGGATGCCTGACCGATGAGGACAGATGTCGAGTATTAGAATTCTTACGAGAGACCGACGTATTTGACAATGTTACCAAGCGGCGATTTGGATTACTATCTTAGTAGTGTGCGCTCTTTGTTCGCACCACAATCGCTGACTGTGGAGAGGGGATTTTTGCTTGGGAAAGATCCCTCCATGTGTGAGGGAGATATCAGTAGAGGAAGCCGAAGAGCCAGAGGGGGATTTTGTTGCAATAAGCCTCTTATATATTCGCTCAAGCAATTCCATAATCTCCGATATTTTAGAAAGATACCGCAAAGATAACAAAAAAGATTGTTCTCTGAAAGTAACAATTTATAAAAATGTTCTCTACTCGGAACAAAATTCAAAATTGTTCCGAGTAGAGAACAAAATTTGTGATCAATATTCAATTCCTTTAGGGGTTGGTATGTTCCAGCGAATAGAGGATTCTATCAAGATTGGATTTGCTGAATGGGAATGCCGTTTTTAATATAGCCGCATTATATGAGGGTAAAATTACTTTATGTATAAAAAATATCGAGATAAAGTGAAGAAACTATCCAAAATATAACATTATTGAACGCGCAGACAGAATCATTCATTTGTGTGAGATAAAATTTTCCATAGACAAATACAATATTTCAAAGGATTATGAGAACCAGCTTCGCGAACGTGCATCTCTGTTCCGTTATCTGACTAAGAATAAGAAATCTCTTGTACATACATTTATAACCACTTATGGTGTAGCAAATGAAAAGAACAAAAGTATTGTCCACAGCGAGGTGACGATGGATGATCTCTTCTCATAGTTGTTGAAAAATGAGCTAAAACAGACTGTTTTCAACTGTCATAATTGTCTTTTTTGTCAGGTCAAATAAGACAATGAGGTAAGTTACAGTATATTACAAAGTCGGTAGTAATTTTGCGCCATCAGACCTTCCCCAGGGTTCTGGCGGCGCAGCTTTTTTATATGCCATAGGACTGAGAAGAGCCGGAAACGCAAGGACCGGGCAACTCAGTTGAAGGCCATTATCAAGAAATATAAGGATGAGATAGCGCAGGGGAAAATACCCAAGCCTGAGACTGAAAAGACAAAGGGGCCTAAGAGAAAGCCCGTCACTGAAAAGGTCAACGCAGACATCAAAAAGATACTCGACAGCGAGGGCAAGCCGCTGAGTGCAGAGAATCAGGAGAAGATTCAGCAGCTTATCGACATACTGAAGACCCGGGTTGGAATTGACGTGTTCTTTCAGAAGGACAGGAACGGACAGGTCAGGGGCTACGGACTTGTAGACCATGCCGGGAAGATTGCCCTTGACGGAAGCAAGGTGATGAAGCTGTCGGATCTGATAGACTTCGCACCGAAACAGAAACGCAAGACAAGTCCGCTCGATGTCTACCGCGACCTGTTCACCGCTGAGATATGCAGGGAGGGACTTGACGACTATGTAAGAATCCACACCAAAGACGGCAGGACTTATCAGAAACCCATTTCAGCGGCTCAGTACGCCTGGCACAACGGTGTGTCTCCTGATGAAAAAGAGGATGTTGTCCTAATGATAGCCTCGACGATGTTCAGAAAGGAGATACTTGTGATGTATCTGAACCGCGATCCTGATTTCATGTCGGAGGAAAACATAAGGGATGTCAGGGCATACAGGCAGCGCAACGGTATTTTCGCATTCAGCATTACCTTCAATGACGGTTACACGACCCTCGGCATTCCGATGGATCAGGACGACAGCGACCGTTACCGCAGGCTTGACCCCGATGACAGACCCGGTTTCCTCATGCAGCTTGCCGTCGATCACCTGACGAACCAGAACGCGCAGGATATTGTCGGCAGGATAGACAGACAGGCTCAGCAGAAGACCTGTGTCCGTTCTTTCCCTCTCCGTCAGAAGGACTATACCCCGGAGATCATCACAGCGATATCACATATCCTTTCGGTAAACCTCTCCCGTTTTAATGTCGGCATCGGACACGGACAGAAACGCGAATGGGAAGTAGGAAACAAATCCCCCTATGATGATCTTGACACCAGAATGTCAGGAACAAGAATGTCTATGTAAAAATGGTGACGTCCCGGCATCACTGCCGAGGACGTCACTTTAATATGAAAAACTGTCATTATTTCAAAATAGCCAATAGGCTAATGAGACTGAAAGGGTACGCTGATTGCAGTTGCCGTAATAAGTGGCTGTGGCAAGACCAAGATCGTATTCAGCCTTCAGTGTGAAATGACGGTAGTTGAGATTAAGGGCAAACGCCAATCCTCCGTCTGGTCGGTTGCATGGTCTGAAAGGGGCAATCCCCTCCCTGCTCTCAGTATGTGAGAATGTATTGACTCTCGCCTCGTATGGTTGATTGTAATGATTGACTCCGGTAACAAAGGAGTCTCCGTTTATGCCAACCGCGAAGTACCCTCCGACTTCCGGCTTGACGCTGAAATGTTTGCCTAAATCGAACTTATACCCGGCCATCAGAGGAATCTGAAGATAGTTCATCTCTACAAATTTAATGGAACTGATTCTGGAGCCCCTCATATTGTCTCCGGAAGTTGTTGCACCCTTACGGATATAGGCAAGCCCGGATTCAAACGAAATGTGATTGCCGAGGGTATATTCAGCGTCCACGCCGAACTTAAATCCGTTTCGGGCAGTGGATGCGTATTCTTCAACAGCAAGTGTGTTGTTGACATATCCGGCCTCTACACCAAATTCCATTTCTGAGCCATGCCGCTCAATGGACACGCTGCAAACATGATTACAGCTATTTTTAATAAATTTGATCTCATGATTGTATATTTTATTTTTACTATGCAAAATTAAAGCGATTTATTGTTTCTTACCATGCCCAAATGGGTATGATTGCGAACATACAATAAAACATACCCATTGGGGTACGGGTTTCTTAATAAAAGAAACTCTCGGCATTTCTACTCGTAAGAGCAGTCCATCTATACCAATATCGAGAGCTACTACATTATATAATCAGCAGTTTGATACTATTTGCCATTTTCACTAGACCTATGGCTTAGTCTAAAATTTTCAAAAGCCACATTTCGGTGTCCCTCCAACCAATTAGCAATTGGTTCAAGGCATGTCGGGTCAGTAACATCAGCCCAAGTGCCGGACCAAAGTGGTAGACCTAATGACTTGAATTTGCGAGTTTCGGTTTGAATAATGTGGATCAATGCTATATCGGAATGCTTATATGTAAAACGATCTATTATCAATAACTGCTTTTCCGCTCTATCCAAAAGAACATTTGAGTAGATCTCATCTGGCTTTCTACTCCAATCGTCCACGTCATCATCGCGCACCCATGAGGTGTATGGGGTCTCAGTCAATATATTAAATGACTGAGACCGAGGTTTCCAAAGTTTATTCTCAGTAATACCTATAATCAATATCCCTTTGGTAGGCGCGTAGAATAAAATGCTGTCACATTTCACTTCAAGATGTGAACAAATTATATTCAAGTATGCTTTCAGTCCCTTATATTTTAGAGCCTCATTCTCATTTCCAATAAGCGGAAATTCCCGTTCAGTCATATCAGAGCATAAAGTAAACGACAAAGTCGTGTCTGTACTTTCTACATTTCCTGTAATGTCATTTATATACCAACTATGAGAAGAAAAAGGTATATCTTTCGTTGAATTACAGCCAACCAAAAGAATGGTTAATACAATAAATAAATATTCTGCGATTTTCATTGTCGATTCATTTGTTCAAGGTATTCCTTCATTGGAGGCAAGTCCATTTCGGCTCTCCATTCATCTATTTTATCAGGGTCAAGCAGAGTATATGGAACTCTTATACCACTATCATTAAGTACTAATTGTGTGCCATACTTTTGAGGACGATTGCGCCACATGTTGCAACGGTCTTCCATCATCGCGATAAAAGATTTGTTGAGTTCGTTATCAGCAGCTGCTTTATGGAAAAGTGGTAAATACTTTTCAATAGCTTCAAGCGAAGTATGCTGAATCACCTCCCAAATTGCGAAATTTGATTGCCCTACGATTTCTGAAGACGGCCAGCCATATTTATCCAGAATATCAAATACTTCTATCTGATTTATGCTGTCATTCCTTTGCATTTCCACAAGGTGAGTCTTTACCAACAGGGTATCTTGTGGAAAATCTCGCAACGTGGCAAGATAGGCATGACGCGGCATTTGGTCTCGATAATGGATTGAGTCTAACCGTTCTTTCAGCTTGTGGTCGTAGTTACGCTCAATAAATAATTTTCGTGCTTGCAGGGTATCGCAGAGAATTTTCCATTTCTGAGAAGAGTGCAGGGAAAGTAAATCCTCGTCTTGTCCAATTCTGTCGCTGTACCATTGAGGATATAGCTGTACTCTTGCAAACAGGCGATTGAAAGCCGAGCTTTCATCACCGCTTAACGCTGCTGCACAGGCTCCATTATAAAGATCAACATCTGCAGGTTTCACTCCGAGAGAAAACGCCTTGTCAAAAAAATTCGAGGCAAGTTCGAAATTTTGTTTCATATAACACGAATCTGACTTGTTGATTAGCGTCTTATAGATTTCGATAGAGTCTGTTAGGGTCCCATATTCTGGAGCTCTATTATTTGCAGAAGCACTGCAAGTCATAAGAATACAGGAAATCCCAATCATTAGTTTTTTAGTCATCATATTTGGAGTTTTGTTTAATGATCGCAAAGTTATCGCCATTGGATATTCCTTGCAATACCCAAATGGGTACGATTGCATATCGATGAGCAAATTTAGGAGCAAAAGAGTCAAATATACCCAAATGGGTATGGTATAGAGACTGGAGTTATTATAATTTTGCAGTGGATAATTCTGCCGTTGGCATCGCGCACCGGCTTTTAGCCGACTTGTGCTGAATTCCCACGCGCTATTGCCCAATTGCAATGAGAAAATAGACAGATATGACAAACGAAGAAAAACAGCTTATAAAGGAGTGCCGGATAATGATTGTCGGTAAAGATGACTTCATCACATATATTAAGGAGGAGCTGCGTAAACTTGACTTCTGCAAGATCTCAGAAGTAGAAATTGGCGAAATCATTAATGGGCAAAATACCGGGATTCTGATTGAATATACTGGAAACGGCTCTGCTGAGTCAGGTGATATTAGTAGTATTCCTGTAATCTATCCTTTTGACTTTATTAATGGAGCCGGTGTCATTGTGATATTTCCCGGCGATGATAGGGGTTGGCTTGAAAAACAGAATCTCCGGCAATGGGTTGCGGAATATATCTCAGGGTACTGTGCGTTCTGGAACGTGGATGGATGCGACTGGCTGCATGATGCGTTGCTGAAGATAAAGGAAAACTGGACGAGCGAGGCAGCATTAAAGACAGCGTCATATATATGTGCGAGGATAGCCGCCAACATCGCTGTCGGCAGGGACGTGAAGCGTTACCCACTTTTCTATTTGTGCAGGAACTTAGAGTAACTTATTGTTTGTGGCGGCAATGATGGCCTCAGTGATGTTGCGCACTCCAAGTTTCTCAAAGATATGCTTACGGTATTTCTTGATAGTCTCTGGCGACAGGCATATCCTATCGCCTATCTCCGTCATGGTATATCCCTGTATCGAAAGGGTGATCACTGCCTTCTCCCCATCTGTGAGGGTCGGCATACTCCGCTTGTCCCATCTGCGGGTGAGCCTGTTGTATTCAAAGAAATCCGGAGACCCGACACGGTGCATCTGGATATGTCCGGGAGTGGTATGGTTGGAAGCGGACACCACACAAAGAGCAAGCCATATACGACCGTCTGACGTGAGGGCAATCGGTGTAAGCTTATGGTTTATGAGTATCGGATGGCCGTCGTTCAGTATATGGAAGTCATACTGGATATACCAGTCCTTGCGCTCGTCAACCGGAATGGTGCTTTGAAACGCGAATCCGGCGCGGTTCAGATCAAGCAGAAGCGACTGCTCGTCTTGCGGCACATATTCGAGATAGAAACGGTAGCCTAACTCCATCATCTGCTCCGGCGACAGTCCGCACAGGAACATCGGATTAGGCGACACATACAGAAAGTTCCGCTTGAAATAGTCGATTATATAGACACTCTGATAGGTGGAGCGGGAGAAAGCCTCTGCCGAGCGGATATACTCGACCGCCCGGGTGTAGTCAAGTTCCTCCGGCAGCTTCACCTCATTGTCAGGTATGAAGAAATCATCTATTTTATTATCTGTATCCATTTTATAGCTAAAAACGTGAGCCAACTATGCCACGTCGAATTGGAGGCCCTGAGAAAGCCTTGTGTACAGATGTAACAATAGCAGCCCACGCTATAGGCGTGAGAACCACTATGCTATCCTTGTACACGATTGAAAGTTTCTCAGGTTTCCAATTACAAGATGAGCATAACGCTTCTTAGTTTACCATAATGTCTTGAACTGACGGTAGTCAATTCGATTGCAAATTTAATCATTTTCTCTCACATTCAGACTATTATCGGGTAAAAAAGTTAACTCTCCTTTGAAGTTATGCTAACAATGGAATTGTCTCATGATGATAGACAATTAATTATGTTTGGAAGTCCTCTATCGAACATTACTCCGTGTCTAATACACCGAGTAATCGTTCGAGTGATTTTATGAAAACAGCTTGTCGTAATCAAAAGGACACAGACGCCAGAGCCTTCCCCAAGTATCGGCTTTCGCGTCCGTGTCCTATTTACGAAACTTGATACGGGCAATACTTAAGGAGCGGTGCTAAATATTGGAATGTAAGAAATAAAACACCGTTCGTTATGTGGGAACTTTTTGGGAACAAATAAGTCCACCTATGCCTATATAAACTCTGAATACCACCCTGTTAAAGAATGGCATTCAGTTCAAGCGTAGGAATCTGTATCTTATGCCGTCCTACTGCTTGAGGCTTCTCGCATTGCCTAACCAAAGTCGGACGGCAACGCAGAAGCCCACGCTTGTATATGCAACTATAGCATCATACTTGTCATCCTCACGGATGACAAGATGAATGCAGATGTAGCATATCCATATGGGCGTCTACCGTTGCTCAATCCTTGACATGAATAAGAAAGTTTGCGAGACATTTCAAGCAGTCAAGAATCAGCGTGGATAAACGCTTTCATAATATATTGTCAGGAGGCGCTTTTTAGTGTCTCCCGGCATTCCCGTACCGCTTGACCCCAGACCGGGGCTTCTGCAGAACGGTCTGCGGTGGCAAAGTTAGTATTAATTTTTGGAATTGGCAAATGATTTTTGGGTTTTAGATGGATTTTGGCTTAAAGGGATGAATCGGGGGGAGTGTGCTCACTTTGTTCGCACCATAATCGCCGACGGTTGGGGAGGGGGAATTAGCATGAAGCGTATCTCCGAAGGTATTGGGGTTTGGAGGGGGTGAGACAGGCTGAAGCCTGGGGTTTTGGTTTGATGTCTGCCCTCCGAGGTGATGTGCTACTGGGGTAGGCTGGAATTAGCTACGCCCAAGATAAAATTTGCAAGTGACTCCGCTCAAGATGAAGCAAGGCTCACTTCCATATTGGACTCTAGGGGAAATATCAGTCACGATGCCCGCATTCCTTTCAGGTATTCCAACACGCTCGGCATAATGCAAGCAAGCTTGCCTTCTGCACTCACTCAATGGAATTGTCTCCTTCTTCATGAAAGAATGGATCTTAAAAACAAGTTTTGACCGGAAGAAATATTGACAGAAATTTCAGTATTTTATCTTCCAGGATTCGATGCGGCGGGATTCGGAGGAGAAGTTGACGCCGATTTTGAAGAGTTGGCGAGAATCCACAGCGTATTTGCGGGCATACCCCTTTTCCTCTATCTGATGGAGAGCCTGCTCGGGAGAAGAGTCATATTTAAGTTCGATTATGTAGATGAACTTCGGTGTCTCAATCAGGAGGTCTATACGACCGTTGGAGGTATGTACCTCAGCTTTTGCATCGAGACCTATTAGGGTAGCCAGTACATAGAATATGTTGTGAAAATTGTTCTCGTTCTCTACCTTCAGGTCGTAGGGGATACCGGCGAAATAAGCATCAAGACTCTTCATCATCATCTCCGGGTTTCCGGAATTGATACCCTTCACTATTCCATCCATTATGGTCTTGACCGTTCCTTTCTTTGGTTTTAGATATGCACTGAGTAAATCTTTGAAGAGACCTTTTCTTACCTCCTCATTAGGAATTTTCAGACGTACAGCGTTCTCTTCCATATTATAGTCAGCGATAGTAAGATAACCGGCTTGATATAGAAGGGCTGTAGGATCGGCATTGAGGAGGTCAAGTCCGGCAAGGTCATCGAGATCCCAATCAGCGTTAAGTGTCTGCTCAATGTCGATATCAGCGTCACGTAGTGTCTCAGCTACAATTGTAGCCGTGCCAGTAGCGTTCCAGTAGTTTCCTATCCTTCCTTTCTGCAGGCAATTTAGCACTGACCATGGATTGTAGATATCACTTCCTGCAGGAGAGAAACGATAACCATCATAATTCTTCTTCAGCCTTGCGCAAACCTTGTCGTAAGAAACATTGTATTCCCGAGAAAGTCGGTTGATTCCCTCTTTAAAAATGCTAAGAAGTTCCACCTCTGTGATACCGCAGACATCTGCAAATTCATCGTCAAAGGATATATCATTGATGTTGTTGAGGTCAGAGAATACACTGAGTTTGCTGAACCTGCTGACACCTGTCAGGAAGACCAGCTTAATATGCTCCGCCGAACTCTTGAAATTGGAGTAAATGCTCGCAAGCTTCTTACGGTAGTGCTCGAAATTCTCATCATTGTTGAGGTTACCAACAAGAGGTTTGTCGTATTCATCAACAAGAATTACGACTTGCTGTCCAGTCTTCTCATGTGCATTCTTGATAATGGTCTTGAACCTCTGCGAGTATGTATCCATTATTTCAGTGACACCATATTTCTTTTCCCAGTCAACGAAAACCGTTTCGAGTACATCATCCAATATTCCCTGTTCACTGAATTTATCAGTGTTAAGGTCAAGATGAAGCACCGGATATTGCTGCCAGTCCCAGTCGGTGGAGTCGATATAGAGACCTTTGAAGAGCTCACGCTCCCCCTCGAAGAAATACCTGAGGGTCGAGAGGAAAAGGCTTTTGCCAAAGCGGCGAGGACGCGCCAGGAAGTAGTATTTCGTTTTGCTTCTGACAATTTTCTCGACGAAAGCAGTCTTATCAACGTAGAAAGCATCATCCTTACGGAGGGTCTTGAAATCCTGCTGGCCAATGGCATATCTGTCCTTATCTTCCATAAATCTCTATTTTCTTGCAAATTTAATGTATTTGAGGCATGTTTGCAAATTAATCTTGGGAAATCTTATGGAGATTATGAAGTGAGATTGTTCTCTGCAAGTAACAATTTATAAAATTGTTCTCCACTCGGAACAAATTTCAAAATTGTTCCGAGTGGAGAACAAAAGTTACTCTTGTAAGGTATCGAGAACACTGATTTATCTCTTTATTATCTACAGAATACTTGTACACTATCTGTATGGCGAGGATGACGTTGCCAACATTCTTCAGATATGGACTTCACTAAAAAACCACCATTTCCTTTTAAACAATTTTTAGATATTTCTTTATCAAATCGGCTTAAAATATAATGATCTGGGTTAAACCATAGTTAATCTCCGGTTAAATTTACAAATATATAAATCTATCAATCATACATATAGCAACTTAGCACGGTTAAAAACCACCTTATAAATGCGGTTAAATCATTTTTTAACATTTAACCCATAGACACTACTGTCGTACATTTGTACGACACTAATAGTATTATATATAAATTATTGTTTAAGATGGGTATTGGCTTGAGTAGTGTGCTCACTACGTTCGCACCACAATCGCCGACGGTGGGGAGGGGGGATGATATAATTATGAGAGCGCTCTAAGACGAGATCAGAGGAACATTGTCATGAAGACGGGGACAAGGAGGATGGGGCCGTCTTTGCGGAGGTCTTTTGTGTAGATCAGATAGTCGGATGCTATTCGGGATGAGAACTTTTCCATGAAGGCATCAAGAGAAGCATGGGCAGCATAACCTGAAGATTTTACTTCAACAGGGCAGATCTTACTTCCTCTCGAGAGGATAAAGTCGATTTCATAATTATGCTTACCACTATCAGTAGGCCATGTATAATAGAAGAGATTATCCCCAATTGAAGTAAGTATCTGAGCCACTACATTTTCGTAGACATACCCTAAATCTGCAGACAATTTATCGGATAGAAGTTTCTGGTAGATTACATTCTCCGTAACCGTCTTGTCCATGAATGCGAGAGTGATGAAAAGGCCAGTATCTCCTACATACATTTTATATCTGCTATAGTCCATATGTAGAGCCATTCCTACATTAGGGTCATTTGCATGATGGGAGATATTGACAGTCAAACTGTCTTCCATATCTCTCAGCAACTCCGTCATGGTGTCCTTGTCCTCACTTCTGCCGATAACACTGGTAGCTTGGTATCTTGAGGCATTTCCTGATAGTTGTGACGGAATTGCCTTGAACATTCGTTCTGCTTTGCCGGTCGGATCAATTTTCTGAAAGTCGTCCAGATATAACTCTATAATCTCGCGTTTTACCTTATCCACGGCTATGAGGTTTAAGGTATCAAGATAGGTGTTTACAGCCTGCGGCATTCCTCCGACAAGCATATATAGTCTGAAATCCCTCAGAAGTTTTCTCGTGACGGCATCTCCAAGGCTTCTTCTTTGCTCAAAGCAGGTCTTCAGGAGAGGTAGCGTAGAGGTATCTCCGAGTGCCCAACGAAATTCCTCATAGTCCATCGGACGCATTGTGATTCTTGTTTCCTCACTTGGGATGACAATCCCGGTGGTATTCTTCTTAATGGAAAGGAGTGAACCGGTCTCTATATAATCAAAACGGTAATCCTTCACAAGATATTTAATCGCCTGCCTAACCTGAGGGCACTTCTGTATCTCATCGAAAATGATTACGGATTCTCGTTCATAAAGCTGAACTCCATAAATAAACTGCAGCTGAGTAAAGAAATAATCGCGATCCGAGATATTCTCTACCGCTTCCCAAAGGGCTGCAGGGGCATCAGCGAAATCCACTACTATATAGCTTCGGTATTCGTTTTTTGCAAATTCCTCGGCAATAGTAGATTTACCTACGCGACGGGCACCTTTTATGAGAAGCGCAGTTTTTCCGTCTTTGGTCTTTTTCCAATCGAGTATCTGGGAATATATTTTTCTTTTGAAGATCCTTTCCATGCCGTGAATAGATAATTTTCTGATTACGAGTGCAAAGATAATGAATCTGGAAGAATCCTCAAAATGTTTTTCTGGAAATTTGTATGGAATCTCAAAATGTTTTGGCGGGAATGCGTATGGAATCTCAATTTGTTTTATCCTTTGTAGAGGGCGATGATGGAGTGGACTATGGCTTCCGGTGAGAGGCGTGATGTATCGTAGACGGCGTCGTAGTTTTTGGAATCACCCCAGGTCTTTTCAGTGAAATAGGAATAGTGGTCGCGACGCATGGAATTCATCTTGGATACTTTCTCCGCAGCTGCTTCAGGAGCGATTCCGTAGTATTCCACAGCCCTCTTGATCTTATACTCATCTGAGGCACGGAGGAATATATTGATGGCATTGGGATTGTCTGCGAGCACGTAGTCGGCACAGCGACCCACGATGACACACGGTCCTTCGGAGGCAAGCCGCCGTATCACACGGCTCTGCACTACAAAAAGGGCGTCTTTTTTCGATAGAGAGCGCTCAGTCGGAGTTGAGAAGTCTTTGGTGATAAGTTCATAGAGAAGGGAGTGAGGAAGGCGCTGATCGTAGTCGCGTACTGTATCGATGCTAAAACCTGACTCCTTAGCCACCATCTCCATCATGGAGTTGTCATAGAATGGAATGCCGAGTATCCGGGCTAACTTATCCCCTATCTCGTGGCCACCACTGCCGTATTCGCGGCCGATCGTGATGACGCGGAAGTCAATGTTGTCATCGTTTTCGGCGTTTTCGGCGTTTTCAGTGATGGTAGTCGGACGTTTTTCCCATCTTTCGATCCAGCGGAGATGCGGCAACAGCAGTTTCACTACGGGGCCTGTCAATACCGCAACTATGACAGTGCCTTCCCTTACGCCGTCGATGCGTCCGGCGAAGATCCAGGAGCAACCCACGGCTATTAGGAGCAACGATACGTCAAACATTATCTTGAGCGTACCGAATTCCTTACGAAATTTCCTGGAGGCGATCTGGAGTACATATTCCCCGGAGTTCATGCATACGTCTGCCAGAACCTCAAGCGCAATACCGAGTCCCATACCGATGCATCCTATGACACAGGAGATCACCTTTAAATAATAGGCAGTAGGATGCCAGGCGGAAAGTATCGACATACTTACGTCTACAAAGAGCCCGAAGAGGAGAGATACAGGGATCTGCATGAGAAGTTCCACTTTGTTTTCCTTGATGCCCTCCTTGCCAAGCATGATGAGCTGTGCCATTATTAGGATTGCATTTAGGATGATGATGTATGTACCCATTGATAGGGCTGTGTGTAGACTCCAGACGTATGGGACGCTGGAGATAGGAGAAGTGCCGAGAAGGGAGCGCGTAACGAGGCTAACACCGAACGACATGATGAAAAGACCAAGAAAAAACACCGCATAGCGGCGCAATTTCTCTTTCTTGCTGCGTAGTATGATTTCCATTGTATCTGATTTTTTACCAATGAAGTTGTTTCGACTTATTTACGAATATAAAAAATTTCAAAATAATCTGAAGGATCAATTCTTTTTATTAAGCTTCCGCCATCTTTACGGCATCTTCCGCTTCATTCATCAGTCACGATGCCCGCATCGCTCCTTCTTCATGAAGCGAAATCTACTCGTAAAGCTGACGAAATCTTAATAAAAAAATAAGTCGAAACAACTTCTATTTCTGCAAATATAGCGAATTTTTCTGAGATTTGCAAACTTTATACCCGAAGGTAAAAAAACGGAGGGTATAGAAATCACGGCTCTTTCATTTATGATATCTTTCCGGTGGTCACATCACGATGAGACCGCAGGGGGGTGGGGAGGAATGTACTCACTTCGTTCGCACCACAATCGCCGACGGTGTGTGGGAGGTGGAGGCTTCCCAGTCTCCACCCATAGCTTGACGCGTGGGGACGCGCACGGAGTGCGCTTACTACTTTAGTCGAGTTGCCATTCGAAAATACCGGCGGAATTATCGTCGGGGAGGACAACCTCGAGCTTCATGGCTTTGGTGGTGACGGGGTCAAAGTCCACCCTATTAGCTGCCCCTTTCTGGGTACCGAAGTTGTCGGCTCCTGTTACGGGTTGCCACTCACCGTTTGCATCCTGATAATAGAGATTCCAGGA
>JAIDTO010000299.1 GCA_029060625.1 Muribaculaceae bacterium
TTTCAGCTTTTCTGAATCCGATTTCTTCGACACAAGTATTCCCTCCGGCGACACCACTATCACCAGATCCTTCAGCCCCAGTCCAAGCACTGGTATCCCAAGCTCATTTACGATGTGGGTATTCTCGCAGTCATGTAGTCGGGCTTCCCCTTCTGTTGTGGAGGGAAGTTTTTCGGTCAGTGTATTCCACGTGCCGAGGTCGCGCCACTCGCCGGTATAAGGTAGCACTCCAACCGACTTAGCCTTCTCCACTACCTCATAGTCGAAGCTTATCTTTGGAAATTGCTCATAGTCTGCATGTATCTGCTTGAAATCCTTCCCCGGCATATATTTCTCTACTATGTTCATCAGGTATCCTAGACGGAACGCGAACACACCGCCGTTCCAAAGCGCACCCTCTGCAAGAAGTTTTTCTGCGGTTGCCACATCCGGTTTTTCTGTGAATCGCTCCACCGGCATAGCCTTTCCATTTGCTACGGCTCCCTTCTCGGGCACAATGTATCCGAATTTCTCCGAAGGATATGTCGGAGTGATACCCATGAGGATAAGTTCTGCATCCCCGCGCTTCACGGCCTCTGCCATCCTGCATACTGTCTCAAAATATGAGTCGTCAGCATATGTGTCACAGGGCATTACGATCACAGGCTCGTTGGCATCCGTACCCTGCGATGCAAGATATGAGCATGAGAGGGCTATTGCCGGGAAGGTGTCGCGTCGGCAAGGTTCGGTCACTATGCCGATACTTTTGCCAAGCTGGTCTTTCACATATCCTGCCTGCGCTTCGCCGGTAGCCACAACGATGCCGTCAGCATTTCCGGTGGACTCAATCTGGCGCACCACCCGCTGTATCATAGACTCCTTCCTGCCGTCTGGCGATTCAAGCACTTGCAGAAACTGTTTCGATCTCACGTCGTTCGAAAGGGGCCAAAGCCTCTTGCCCGATCCCCCCGACAGCAATATTATCTTCATATTATATTCTATTTTTGTTATTAATTCACAAAGATAAGCAAAATTTTATTAAATTTGCAAAAAAAATCCAATTATATCATCACAATGAGCAGTTTGTTCCGGTGTCCGAGCCTCCGGCTCGGTTTTCCCGAAGCAAGAGATTGTGATGCCAACAAAGTGAGCATAATTCTCCAAATAATGAAGAAAATACTGATATTCCTCCTCTTCCTCCTCCCTCTTATGTCTTTGGTTGCCGGAGATAAGGCTTCTGAGGCTCTCCTCGAGCGCATAGCTCCCGGTTCCAAAGGCCGAATTACATTCGATCTTCAGAAATCAGTTAACCCGGACACGGATTTCTTCGAGATCTCGATGAAGAATGGTCGTCCGCATATTGTCGGCAACAATTCTGTTTCAATAGCCACCGGTCTCAATTGGTATCTCAAGCATTTCTGTGGCATCAACCTGACTTGGAATAATATGCAGACCTCCCTCCCCGAGGAGCTTCCGGCTGTCACTGAGCTGGTCCGCAAGGAGACCCCACTCACCATGCGCTACGACTTCAACTATTGCACCTTCTCCTATTCCATGCCCTTTTGGGACTGGGATCGCTGGGAAAAAGAAATTGATTGGATGGCACTCCACGGCATCAATATGCCCCTCGCTATCGTCGGCATGGAGTCGGCATGGCGAAATATGCTACTTCGTCTTGGCTATTCTGATAAGGAAGTAGGGGAGTTCATTGCAGGCCCCGCTTTCCTCGCTTGGTGGGCGATGAATAATCTTGAAGGATGGGGTGGACCTCTTCCCGAGTCTTGGTATAAGGATCAGGAGAAGCTTCAGAAAAAGATTCTTGCCCGAATGAATCAGCTCGGTATGACCCCGGTCCTCCCAGGCTATTGCGGCATGATGCCCCATGATGCAGCTTCACGTCTCGGTCTCGACGTGATTGAAGGAAACCCCTGGAATGGCTATGTCCGTCCTTCCAATCTCTTGCCAACTGACCCGAAATTTGACGAAATTGCCGACATATATTATGATGAACTGACAAAACTTTACGGAAAAGCCAAGTTCTACTCTATGGACCCCTTCCATGAGATGAACGATGTCGATGTCGACTATGGTGAGGCAGGCTCCAAGCTTATGCAGGCCATGAAGCGCTGCAATCCCGATGCTAAATGGGTGATTCAGGGTTGGACTGAGAATCCTCGTCCGCAGATGCTCGAGGCGCTCCAACCGGGCGAACTAATAATCCTCGACCTCTTCTCCGAATGCCGTCCGATGTGGGGTATTCCTTCAGTATGGAAACGAGACAATGGCTATGACGACCATACTTGGCTCTTCTGTATGCTTGAGAATTTTGGTGCAAATGTCGGTCTGCATGGACGTATGGACCAACTTCTTGACAATTTCCGCCAGGCTAAGACCAATCCTCTCGCAAGGCATATGAAAGGTATGGGGCTCACGATGGAGGGTTCCGGAAATAATCCCGTGATGTTTGAGTTGATGTGCGAACTTCCATGGCTCGGCGACAATATACCTTCAAAGGAGGAATGGCTCGATGGCTATGTGAAGGCTCGCTATGGTGTCGACGATCCCGATATCCGCGCTGCATGGAAAGTGCTGGCAGACGGTATCTACAACTGTCCTCTCGGCAACAACCAGCAAGGTCCTCACGAAAGCATATTCTGTGGCCGCCCATCACTCAATAATTTTCAGGTGAAGTCCTGGTCGAAGATGCGCAACTACTATGACCCCGCCACGACACTCGAAGCCGCTATACTTATGGCGAAAGCCGCCGACCGCATGCGTGGCAACAATAACTATGAATACGACCTTGTCGACTTTACCCGTCAGGCTCTTGCCGATCAAGGACGTCGTCAGTATCAACGCGCCATGTCTGACTATCGCACATTCTCACGTAAGGATTTTAAGGAGTCGTCGCAGAAATTTCTTGATATGCTCCTGATGCAAGACCGCCTCCTCGCAACGCGTCCCGAATTTCGTCTTGGATCCTGGATTGAGGCTGCCCGCAACAGGGGAACCTCTGATTCAGAAAAAGACCAATATGAATGGAACGCACGCACTCAGATCACTACTTGGGGAAACCGTGAATGTGCCGACAATGGTGGCCTCCGCGATTATGCCAACAAGGAGTGGAATGGCCTATTGAAAGATTTCTATTATCCCCGATGGAAAGCTTGGATGGATGCCCTTGATGCTCAAATGGCTGAAGATTCAGGTCCGCGTCCGGATGCACTCGGTGGAGGCCCAAATGCCAACAAGACATCTTCCGAACTCTTCGCCATGGCTCTCCCGTCAGCCCCTGTCATTGACTGGTATGCCATGGAAGAGCCTTGGACTCTCAAGAAAGGGGGCTATACATCCTCGCCCGAAGGCGATCCCATCGCCATCTCCCTCCAAGTCCTCGACTACTTATGGGACGGCGGACTTTAACCCTCTTATGTGGAACGGTTGTTTCTCATCGCCGCCCAAACTGACTGGTAGGGACGCACGGCTCGTGCGTCCACCTGTTCATCTCATTTTGATAAAAATATGTCGTCTCGGAGAAGCTATTTGTGGCAAATTATTATGAATCAGGAATTAAGCATTAAATATTTGAAGGGTGTCGGCGAAGCAAGGGCTAAGCTCCTTGCCTCGGAACTTGACATACACACATGTTCCGACCTCCTCAATTATTTTCCAACTCGACATGTCGACCGTTCCCGATTCTATCATATCCGTGATTTCTACGGCTCCGAGATGCCCTATATCCAGCTAAAGGGTCAGTTTATTAACTTCACAAAGGAAGGGGAGGGCAGCAAGCAACGCCTTGCCGCTACATTTACCGACGGCGATCGCCTCTGTCAGGTCACATGGTTTGCCAAGATCCAGACCATTGCTAATATGTATCGTCCCGGTGTCCAATACGTGCTGTTCGGAAAACCTGCCTTCAAATACAACGCTTGGCAATTCGTGCATCCGGAGATTGAGACCTACGACCCTTCTCGTCCCCCTCAGGGTCTTCGTGGCATCTACGGACTCACTGACACTTTGAGGAAGCGCGGTTTTACAACGCGTCTGATGCAGACCTTGACCTCTAACCTTCTTGATTCCATACCGGTCGGCTCTATTCAGGAAACACTCCCTGCTGAGGTGATGAAAGAGCGTTCGCTGATGCCTCTTGATGAAGCGATTCGCAATATGCATCGTCCCGTTTCGCTGCAGGCGTTGCAAAAAGCCACTGAGAGAATGAAGTTTGAGGAGCTGTTCTATCTGGAGCTTCATATTCTTGAGTTTTCACGTCGCCGCAATCTCCAGCTTCAAGGTCATGTCTTCTCTAAGGTCGGGCCTCTCTTCAATAAGTTCTATTCTGAAGTGGTTCCCTTCCCACTCACAGGGGCGCAGAAACGTGTGTTGAAGGAGATTCGCGAAGATATGCGCACCGGAAGGCAAATGAACCGTCTGCTTCAAGGTGATGTAGGCAGCGGAAAGACTCTTGTGGCGTTTATGACGATGCTCCTTGCCGTCGACAATGGAAAGCAGGCGGCCCTTATGGCTCCTACCGAGATCCTTGCCACCCAGCATGCCGAGGCGTTGGCGAAGTGGGCGGAGCCTCTCGGCATCGGGACTGCATTGCTCACCGGAAGCACCCGCGCCGCAGAACGTCGCCGCATAGCTGCCGGACTCGCCGACGGCTCAATACATATGCTTATTGGCACCCACGCCCTTATTGAGGATGCTGTGGAGTTTCGCGACCTTGGCGTGGCTGTCATCGATGAGCAGCACCGTTTCGGGGTTGCACAGCGAGCACGCCTGTGGAAGAAAGGTGCTGTCCCACCGCACGTCCTTGTCATGACAGCCACTCCCATTCCTCGTACATTGGCTATGACTGTCTATGGAGACTTGGATGTCAGTGTTATCGATGAACTCCCTCCCGGTCGAAAACCGATTCAGACATGGCTTCGTTATGATGACAACCGCAACGAAGTCTATCGCCACCTCTGGAATGAAATTTGCAAAGGGCGTCAGGCATATATAGTGTATCCTCTCATTCAGGAGAGCGAGAAAATTGATATGAAGTCGGCAGAGGAAGGCTATGAACGTATTCGTAGGATATTTCAGGGTGTCGGTGTAAGCCTTGTCCATGGCAAGATGAAGCCTGCCGAGAAAGATGCGCAGATGCAGAGGTTTGCTTCCGGTGAGACTAAGATACTCGTTGCTACAACTGTCATTGAGGTAGGGGTCAACGTCCCGAATGCCTCCGTGATGATTATCGAGAATGCTGAGCGCTTTGGCCTCTCGCAGCTCCACCAATTACGGGGTAGGGTAGGACGAGGTGCCGAGCTCAGCTATTGCATATTGATGAGCAAACATCAGATAGGAGCCGAGACGAAGAAGCGTCTTTCAATAATGACTGAGACCACCGACGGTTTCCTGATTTCTGAAGCGGATATGAAGCTCCGCGGACCCGGCGACATGGAAGGCACTCAGCAGTCGGGAATTGCCTTCAACCTCAAGGTCTCCAACCTTGCCCGCGACGGCCAGATTGTAGGGCAGGCACGCGACACCGCCATGCGTCTCCTCGATGGCAAAATGCTTCTCACTCCTCAAAGCATTGCCATCCTCAATGCCGAGCTCCAACGCCGCTTCGCCAAATCCATCGACTGGTCCCGCATCTCCTGACCTTCATACTGTTAGCATAACCCAGCCGTCAAATATGGAAGGGAGGCTTCCCAGCCTCCCTCCCGAGTCAAACTAAGTAGCAAGCGCACTCCGTGCGCGTCCTAAAGCGTCAAATATGGAAGGGAGGCTTCCCAGCCTCCCACCCGAGTCAATCTAAGTAGCAAGCGCACTCCGTGCGCGTCCCCGCACGTCAATCTTAGTAACAATGCCAAATCATATGTTCTGCAACATATCCCCTCATTTTCCACCCCAAAAACTTGCATACTCCCCCAAAATGTATTAACTTGCACCCACCAACCCCAAAGCACCAAAAACAATGCCCATCCCCACAGCCGTCAAATATGGAAGGGAGACTTGCTTTAGCTTGAGCGTAGCTAATTCCCAGCCTCCCACCGAGTCAAATCTCGAAGGCAACAACCGAGCCGTCATAAACGGCTCCACCGGAGCCATAGAGCAGACCGTAGCCTACTACCCCTACGGCGCGGTGATCGCCGACCTCGGCACCTCCACCACCAGCCAGCCCTACAAGTTCGGCGGCAAGGAACTCATCACCTCCAACGGCCTCAACGAGTACGACTTCGGTGCCCGACAATACTACTCCGCTGTCCCAGCCTTCACCCGAATCGACCCCATGGCAGAGAAGTACCCTTGGCTCTCACCTTATTTCTACTGCGCTAATAATCCTGTAAACCTTGTAGATCTGGATGGAAAAGAATGGAGACCGACAATAACAAGTAGTGCTGACTATGTAGATTTCTCATGGGTTGAGTCTAAGGATGCAAGAGATGAGAATGGTAATCTGTTGCCATACCATTAATAAACAGGAACAAATGAGGTATTTTCATTGGAATTTTCAACACGCCTCAACAAAGAAATAATATAATAGGAGTAATTGTCTTGAGGTAATCTGTATAGAATAAAAATTTGCTAATTATGAAACACATAGAAAAGATAACATTTTTTTTATTTTTTTTCACATCATCAATCTGTTGCAAAGGATCCGATAAATTCTATGAAAAAGGAACAGAAGTATGCAAGGAAACAATTGAAGACCTCGCTTCCATAGGCATTAGCATAAACATGGAGGACATAAACAAAAATGTTGACGGGCACAGATCCGGTTTGTGGGTAGAAGACAATGGACATTACGTTATCATTACAAACTATATGAATGGTCAAAAAAACGGCTTTGAACAAATATTTAGCAGATACAAGAATAAAATTAGGGCATCTTATTTGATCGGATATTCTGACAACGTGATGCGATCCATTATTCTATTCGATGAAAAAACAGGCTTAATATCATTGTTCGTGGACAATATAGAGACTAATGATGATTCAATAAATTATCCAGTCAATTGGGCTATAGGGCACTCATTTCCATTTATAGGATATTCACATTACTACAATCCATCCAACGGTCAACTGGAATCAGAGGGATACGAAGTTTTTGGAAAGGATTGGGAGATTAACTGTGAAAGAGTCGGGCAATGGAAGATCTACAACAAGGATGGAACATTCAGCATCAATGATTATGGTGGATATGGAGGAGGCGTGAAATGATTCATGACCAATATCAAAAAAAATATTAACTTGCTCCCACCAATCTATAAAAAACAACAATGCCCCTCCCCACAGTCATCAAATATGGGAGGGAGGCTGGGAAGCCTCCCTCCGAGTCAAACCTCAGTAGCCGTAACCGAGCCGTTATCAAAGCCTCCACCGGATTCTTTTCGCAAAACGCGTTACGCAAAACGCGCTTCGCGATCCCCTACGGCGCAGTAATCGCCGACCTCGGCTCCCCGACCACCGGCCAGTCCATATATCCACGCGAAGCCGTTTCCACCCGAGACCTTTTATGGGAAGGCGGTTTCCCAACCGCCTCAATAGTCTTCCCCAACCCGCGCGAAGCCGTTTCCACCCGAGACCTTTTATGGGAAGGCGACTTGCTTTAGCTTGGGCGTAGCCAATTCCCAACCGCCTCAATAGTCTTCCCCAACCCGAGCGAAGCCGTTTCCGCCCGAAACTTTTGTTTCGTAAACCAATTCAGGGAATCACAAATAATTCCAATTATAGATCAATAACTTACAAAATATCTCCACCCTATTAACATCATTTAACAACACACTGCCCGAAAACAGGCAGTCATTCCCATTATCTTTGCACTCAATTTTGAATTGTGAATTATGAATTGTGAATTGATCCACCTCTCCCTCCCCTCCGGCTCTGCAATAGAGGCACCCCGAAAATGCCACATGTCTGCCGAGCTTTACCAAAATGCCCGCCTGACAATGGGCGAACTCAGAGACTTAATGAGGCAGATCGGAATCTCCTGGGATTTCATACAGCATCAGATCGATCTTGCCAACCATCCTCAAACTCCAATTGACAAAGCCCTCCGTCACCTTGACCCATACACCACAGGTCTTGGACACTCCCTCCAAGATCTCCCCTCAAATGTCTGGTAATATGGAAAGCAGGCTTTCCAGCCTGCGCC
>JAIDTO010000003.1 GCA_029060625.1 Muribaculaceae bacterium
AACACTTATGCTGATCATAGCATCGATAGCAGCAACGCTCTTTGCCGGCGTATTCGTAGCGGCCGCCATCATCACCCGCGGGAACAGACGGACTATACAGAAGTATAACGGGAACTGGAGAAACAGTAGACATACTCCATGTGAGTTATCGAGCAACGAACCAAAGAAACAATAATACCGGACAAGAATCATGCACTGAACTTAAGTGAACCACATGGGTTAGATTGGCGTTTTGCTTACAAATGCTGCACAAAGACGCAGTATTATTCATCTTAACATAAATTATACTATACTACCCTATGGAAAACTCAGGAAAAATGTTCTGTTACCAATGTCAGGAAACCGCTAAAGGAACAGGATGCACACTTCGCGGCGTGTGCGGCAAACTGCCGGAAACATCCGCACGTATGGATCTCCTTCTCTATGCTACACACGGAGTGGCAATTCTAAACAATCTTCTTCGCAAAGCCGGAATGGCTCAGCGTGATGCCGACCATCAGGTGATAGACGCACTCTTCACAACCATCACCAACGCCAACTTCGACAACAACTCGCTTGACGGCTTCATCAAGCGTGCCTTCCAGATGAAGCGGGAACTCATAGCGAAATGCAAGGATGCAGGAATCGCTATCCCGGATGCCCCGGAAGTCACTCTCGAGGCAGAACCGGAAGATTATGAGAAGCTTGAGACAGTGACGGGAGTACTCGCCGAGACAGACCCCGACAAGAGGGGATTAAAACAGTTGGCCATCTACGGAGCGAAAGGAGCGGCAGCCTATGCAAGGCATGCGGCAAACCTCAAATATGAGGATGACGAAGTCTATGAATACATAGAGAAAGTGCTGTCGGAAGTAAGCCGCACTGACATTACCGTCGAAGAGCTAATCAAACTCGTTCTCTATATGGGCGAAGGTGGCGTGAAGGCCATGGCACTCCTCGACTCCGCCAATACAGGCACATACGGCAATCCTGAGATAACAAAAGTCAACATAGGAGTACGTAATAACCCCGGCATCCTCATTTCCGGCCATGACCTCCATGATCTTGAGGAACTTCTTGAGCAGACAGCAGGCACAGGCGTGGATGTCTACACCCATTCGGAGATGCTTCCGGGCCAGTATTATCCATTCTTCAAGAAATATCCACACTTCGCAGGCAACTACGGCAACGCTTGGTGGAAGCAGGTGGATGAATTCGAGACATTCAATGGATGCTTCGTATTCACTTCCAACTGCATAGTCCCGCCCCGTAAGACAGCGACCTATACCGACCGTATCTATACGCTCGGAGTCGTTGACATGCCGGGTACCCATCATATCGAGGCAGACGCTGAAGGCCACCATGACTTCTCGCAGGTTATTGCGAAAGCAAAGACCTGTCCTCCTCCTACGGAGATTGAGAAAGGAGTGATCGTAGGAGGCTTCGCACATCATCAAGTGCTGGAGCTTGCTCCTAAGATCATAGACCTTATCCAGCGTGGTAAGATCCGTAAGTTTGTGGTAATGGCAGGTTGCGACGGACGTTTCCCCTCGCGCAGCTACTATACCGAGTTCGCGGAGGCCCTGCCAAAAGACTGCGTAATCCTGACTGCAGGATGCGCTAAGTATCGCTACAACAAGCTTCCACTCGGCGATATCGAGGGTGTACCCCGTGTATTGGATGCAGGCCAATGCAACGACTCGTATTCGCTCGTGCGTATAGCTTTGGCTCTGAAGGATGCCTTCAAGGTGGATAGTATCAATGACCTACCGCTTGTATTCAACATAGCATGGTATGAGCAGAAAGCTGTCATTGTGCTGTTGGCACTTCTTTACCTTGGTGTGCAGAACATACACACCGGCCCCACTCTTCCGGCGTTCTTCACACCGGATATCCTTAAGGTGCTTCAGGAAAAGTTCAATATCGGGACTATCTCAACGGTAGAGAACGATATCGCCACACTTATCGGTTAATCTAAAGAGATAATATCTTTGTGTATAACTGTTCGGTACTGCCATAGGATGTGCCGGACAGTTCTTCTATTGGTTATATAATGGTATATATAAAAAGGAGTCTCCCCAACTGGTTAGTGCCACTAACCAGTTGAAGCTAAAAGCACCTGACGGTAAATTACGCTTAACTGACACCCTTGATGCACAAGGCTTTTAAATCAAACTTGATATTCCAAATTGGAATATCAAGTTTGGAAGTATTCTAAAATTATTATTATCTTTGCATTTTGAAATAACTTATTCATCATGTTACAGGAATTTCTAACAGAATATAATCTTGAGGGGATAGCTATCGGACTGATCACATTCCTCATAATCGGGGTGTTTCATCCTCTCGTGATCAAGGGTGAGTATTATATGGGGCAGAAGTGCAATTGGCTGTTCGCGATAGGAGGAGTCTGCACCCTGGCGGCATCCCTGCTTTCTCAGGGGATTCCATCAATACTCTTGGGAGTCACAGCCTTTTCCTGCTTTTGGTCGATACTTGAGGTGAAGGAGCAGAGGGAGCGAGTGCGCAAGGGATGGTTTCCGGCAAATCCAAAGCGTAACGAGGAATAAACAATGGGTTGCCTCAAGCATTACAGCTACCATTGCACCAACCAAAGATGATATATTAAATTAAAAACTAAGACAAACCAGTTTCAATATGAAAATACGAAACTTCTTTTTATTATCTGCGATAACAGTTCTTAATAGCAGTGCGGTCTATGCCGCAGGGCCGACTACATTGGTAGATCCGGTGCCTGATGTGCGTAAGGCTCTTCCTATCGGGTCTGTGCCAATGGGAAATCTCGATGACTTTGCGGAATATCAGCTTGACTTAGGGATGG
>JAIDTO010000030.1 GCA_029060625.1 Muribaculaceae bacterium
TCAGAATTAGTCTACAAGTCTGCAACAACCCGTCGGCGCATGGGGCATAAGCGCCATCCAGTGATATATGGAAGGTAACGTATCGGCAGGATCGAGGTTCATTCACGCCCGCTGCCGTTCCTTACCCCACGAAAAGACCGTAAGCCGTCGTCTGTGCCGCCAGTCCTGTATCCACGACCCAAGCCGAACTTGTGGTAGGATGCCGCCTGTCCCGGCCCCGACAACGCCGCCATGACACCAAGTGAAGCGCCGATACTATACTGCGGGCACACCCCGCCGATACTGCGCGAAGCGCCGATACTGAGCCTTCGGCTCCGATACTGCAATGCCATTGGCGCGTCAATGTAGATGCTGGTTATCTCGACAGCTGAGGCCTGACGGTCCAATGTCCCGGTAATTGACATCTGTCAGCATTGATATGATCACTGGAACGGTGTATCGACCCTGATAGCCGCGGCATGACCGTATCCGTGGCTCTATACACCCCCGGCATCGCGTCCGGGATCCCTCTCGAAAAACGTAAAACGTACAACGTAAAACGTTTCTCAGGCATTCAGACCGGCAAAGTGGTGACACGTCTGAATGCCTTTTTTTTATGAGATAAAGTCCAAGTCTTCGCCGAATAAAAGAAAAGAGGGGACGCTGCCTGAGATTGAAGGCGCGTCCCCGAGATGTGCAAGCTAAGCAGTAGATAAGTGCATATAAGCTTATGGTTGAAACAAATAAGTGCTCTTTTGCAATTTTCTTCCGATTTGTATCGGATATGCAAAAGTATAAAAATATTTTCTTCTGTCAAACTGCCGAAATTGCATTTCTAAACCAAAAGGTCAATTTTTGGAGTCAAGTTGACTAAAAAAGCTACCAAGTCGACAAAATATAATATCAACCAAGCGACTTTTGCGTCATAAATAATCCTAAAATCGTCAAAAAATGATTATATTTGCATCTTGAACTCAAAATCAACGTTTCCGTCATACCAATGAAACTCACAACATACACAACAGGAAGCACTCTGCTGATGATGTCGGCAATTCTGCTGGCAACACTATTTTCATGTCAAAACACAAATGATAAGCCAAAAAACAATCCGGAAATATCAGAGATCAACGACACATTACGCCTCGGGAACATACCCCGTGCAATCGAGATGACGGATGCCTTAAAGAGATCTGCCATTACAAACGGAGATTCGACTCTTTGGAGCGAAGCTATGGTGCAGCAAGGTGTCAATGCATACTATCAAGGGAATCCCCCTCTTGTATTGGTGTCTGCAGACTCCGCCATAACATGGCTTGAACGACAAAAACCTACCAAAGAAAGAGCCCGCGTACTGGCTAAAGCCTACCAAACTCACGGTGCATTCTATGACCAATTTTACTTTCAACCCGATTCTGCCGCCATTTATTTCCGCAAAGCTGTAGACAACGTGGAATTCTCCGGAATCAAAGAAGATCTTCCGCAAGCATACAGCAATTATGCCAATGCCATGCGCATGGGAGCTTCCCTTGACAGTGCCGCCTTCTACTATCACCGAGCCATCACCACCGCTGACTCCCTTAGGCTCGAACCCATTCACTATATTCCTCTTTACAACGGGATAGCATCCGTATTAACAGACATGCGCGACTTTGACAACAGCGCAATCTGGTGGGAAAAGTCGATGGGGATTCTTGAATCGATGGACCAGTATGACAAATTCAACACTCTTACCGGCTACGGCAACGACCTTTATTACCGCGAAGACTATGAGGGAGCAAACAAGGTATTTACTCGCCTGAGAAAGATGCTTGATTCGGTGCCTGGAAGTCAATGGGAGAAAATGTTTACCAATGTAAACCTCGCAGATTCATATCTTAGACTTGGAGAGACCTCAAACGCCACGGAGCTACTTGATTCTGCCGCCATATACTTTTCAGAAGACCAACCGAATCCGATGGTGACATCTTATATCCATACCCTTCAGATAAGAGCAGCCCTCGCCAAAGGGGAATACGAGAATGGTCTTTATCTTGCACGAACCCATCCGGAAGCTGATACCCTCAGACTTGAGCAACATTTGGCACGCCTGAAAGCACTTGAGGCCCTTTATAACAACATCGGCAACAACAGGCTCGCATATGTGACAAGATGCAGACACGACCAACTCAACGACTCCCTGAGATCGTATAAACTCAGCCAACAGATATCAGCTCTTAATGCCAGATATCAGCGTGACCGAAGAATACTCGACCTTGAAGCTGACAGCACAAGACAACAGGCACACATCTACAAGCTGATGGCAGCAATTGCCATTGCAATAGCTGTCATCATTGGGCTCGTGCTCCTATACGTAGTGAGGCGGGTAAACATGCGCCGCCGTGAACAAAGAATGATGAACAAGATCATCAGCCTCAGACAAGAAAACCTACGCAACCGCGTCACTCCACATTTCATCTACAACGCGCTCAACCATGAGCTGCAGAATGAAAAGGACGGCAATCCATCGCATCTTGACTCCCTGGTGCATCTTATAAGGAGGCAACAGATAATAGCCTCTGAACTTCTAATTCCTTTCTCAGAGGAGCTGAAGTTTACCGAAGACTACATCCAAGTGATAGGAGACAATGGGCGGGATCCCTTCGACTACCACTACGAAATAGAATCAGGAATCGACCCGGAGTTCCAATTTCCATCGATGACACTTCAGATACTTGTAGAGAATGCCTTCAAACATGGCTTCACCACCCTCACTCCGGAATCGGAAAGAATACTACATATCAATGTGAGACGTTGCGATGAAAACCGCATCTCAGTAAGCGTATTCAACAACTGCGGGCCAATGCCTTCAAATGCAGAGAAAGGAGGGACCGGAATACGCGTCCTTGTGGAGACTTTCCGCCTTCTTAACGAACACAACAAAGAACAAATCATCTTTAATGTCGATATGGATGCCGAATGCTACGGCCTCAAAGGATATAATGCCACTATCACCTTACCAAACAATCTTAAACAATGAACGAAAACAACCAATTAAAAAAGAAAAAAGCATTAATTATCGATGATGACTTACCCAGCATCAGGCTGCTTGCCGAAGAACTAAACAAACGTGACGACATCGAGCTATGTGCTACCGCTGAGTCGCTACTCGAAGGAGAGAGGCTAATAGCACAACATAAACCTGACGTAATATTCCTTGACATGAAATTTCCGGAAGGGAATGGATTGGCATGGTATGAAGAAGCAGAGCTGCCCGAGAATACAAGGGTCGTGTTTCACACGTGCTATCAGCGTTACATTCACGATGCGCTTTCACTGAAGGTTTTCGACTTCCTGCTTAAACCATTTGAAGCATCGGAACTTGATGTGGTAATTAAAAGATTGCAAAGCCTGCCTACGGAAAACGGATGTCAAAAAGCTCAATCGTTAAGCGTTCCAAATCTCCATTCAGCGACGGCTCATGGATCTCGGCTAATCTCAATAACTTCGGTGACCAACTCAAAAGTTATAGTCAATCCTTCGGAGATAGTCTATTTCCGTTATATAACAGAAAGAAAAATCTGGGAATGCGTATTCTTCAGCCTAAAGCGTATCATACTGAAGCGACAAACAACTGCGGAGACCATCCTCGGGTATGGACCGGACTTTGTGCGCACCCACAAGCACTTTATTGTAAACGTACGCTACATCGGGATCATAAACGGCAACGACTGCATCCTGCTTCCACCGCTTGACAACATTGACGAAATAAAGATATCCAAGACCTTCAGAAGAGAACTTATGGACCGCTTCTATGATATCTAATTATGTTTTTGACGACTAACGTCGGATATTCTTAAACATACTGCAATCTAAGTCGGTTTTAATAATGAAGTCGTTTAAACTTCAATAACGTTTAAACTTCAATAAATTGACTTATGACTATGAACACAAGCGAAAATAACAGCAATAGTAAAGAAGCTTCTACCTCATCCGGAAAGAAGTGGGAAGACACTGTTGAGAAAATCTTCAAGATAGCGATACCGATTGGAGTGTCGGCTGCCATGATCATATGGATGTCGCACAAGCTTGATTTTCACAAAATATGGGAAATCACGTCACATGATTGCAACTATTGGTGGCTTCTGCTCGTAATGATCCTCACTATGCTATCCTATTCCATACGAGGCATCCGATGGGGCTACCAGCTGCGTGCGGCCGGAATTCCACGAATGTCGGTGACTTCAGAAAGTGTATCGATATTTTCTGCATATGCCATCAATCTCCTTGTCCCATACTTGGGAGAAGCTTGGAGATGTGTCTATGTCGTAAGGAAAGAGAATGCAAAGCTATCGACTGTAGTCGGCACCGATCTTGCCGACAGAAGTTCTGATTTCGTAATGATAGTGCTTCTGCTCGGACTTGCACTCATCGTAGCCAATCCGGCTCTCACTCACTTCTTCGACCAATATTCTTTCGGACGAGACATAGAAAACATATTCTCTAAATGGGAGCTTTGGACAGGACTTGCAATCGCCTTAGTCATCTTTATACTTTTAGATCTAAAATACAAGAATTCGAAGTTCTTCAAAGGCATAAACCTTAGCATATCAAGAATGTGGCAAGGATTTAAGGTCATTTTCACAATGAAAGGGAGATGGACTTATCTATTCCTCACCATTGCCATCTGGGTATGCTATTTCCTCAAGATTTACCTCGTGTTTTTCGCATTTCCATTCACACGCGAATTACTGACCCATCCAGGGTATGCTTACGGCCTATTACCCGGATTGGTGGCTTTCGTATTTGGATCGTTCAGCATGGCCATTCCAAGCAACGGAGGACTTGGACCTTGGAATATCGCAGTCATGTATGCGCTGATGCTCTACGGCATAGGCCACACAGATGCGGCTGCCTTCTCAATAGTGGCATGGAGCACCCAGACCTTCATGACCATCCTTCTCGGTATTTTTTCTATGGTTTATATTGCAGCTACAAAAAGAAAAAAGAAAGCAAATATGCCGAACAACATATAATTATCAAAAACCTTGCTTGAAATAATGTGTTTGAGTGGTATAATACATAACCTCTAAAACTTACAGTTATGAAGAACACACGGTTTACTACTCTACGAAGTGATCTTCTAACTACAATCAACAATCATAGAGTACATAATCTTAATCTACAAAATTTGCCGGATATGATCAATATTCATATCCGGCTTCCTTTTCATATGACACAATGAAGCATAATTATTGTTAAAAAAGATAAATTATTGGCCTTTTTCAGTAATATTATTACTCTCATTGCGTCTATATTTTAAAATTTGAACTATAACGCATCTAACGCCCAAAATAACAATGACAAGATTCAGTAAGATCATACTGACATTGATGGCAATTGCCATCACTTCTCCTGCATTAGCCCAGAATCTGATTGTAAAAGGTACGGTCCTTGATTCTATCGGTGATCCTGAGAGTTTCGCCACTTTACGGATATATCTGCTACCTGACACAGTAAGACCGAAGGTGACCGGGACTGCAAATGAAGATGGATCATTCAGCTTGAAGCTTCCACAAGAGGGAGGATACCGAGTCAACATATTATCCTTCGGGAAAAAAGATTTTTACAAGGACATAGCCGCCACCAAGGAGTATCCAACCGTGGACCTTGGGAAAATCATAATGACAGAAGAAACCAATCTGCTTCAGGAAGTGACCGTGACTGCACAGCGTCCTCTTGTCACCAAGGAAATTGACCGCATCGGCTATGATGTGCA
>JAIDTO010000300.1 GCA_029060625.1 Muribaculaceae bacterium
TCCTTTACAGATTCCCATCCGAGGTAAATGTCTTGCGACATACGCCAAGAGGTAGCTACATCCTCCACCCATGTGCCGGGATATGCCCATCTGCATACGTTGTAGCGTACGTCTGTGCGTCCGGTTGCCTTAATGGCATTCGAGATCGCTGTGTAGCGTTCACGCTCATCGAGGTCGAGCATCTCGGAGTTCTGCGGTCCGTCTCCGCCACAGAAATCAACCTTTATGAAGTCAAACCCCAGTTCGCCAAACATAAATCGGGCATCTTCCTCATCATGTTCGTATAGGCCCGTTCCGATTCCGTCGCGGTCGCCTCCCCAGAATGAAGCGCAAGTGTTGTGTCCTGCGTCGGAATATGTCCCGGCCTTCATGCCTGAATTATGGATATGGTCGATAAGCGGCTTAAGACCATTTGGAAACCGTGTAGGATGAATCACGAGGCGACCTTCTGCATCTCTGCCACACCATGCTCCATCGTCGATATTGACATATATGTAGCCTGCATCTTTAAGCCCTTTTGAAACGAGAGCGTCTGCTTGCGATTGTATGATTTCTTCATTGATATGGTGCCCGAAAGCATTCCATGAGCTCCATCCCATAGTGGGAGCGTCCCATGCCATAGAAGAGAGAGGAATGAGAGTAAGGGAAATAAGTGATGTGAGAATTCTGTTCATGATTGACAAATGTGGTTAGTTTGATACAAAATTACATTTTTATTTTGAATTGCACTTATATTTTTTGAAAAAAATAGTAAATTTGCACCATGAAACAATCTGACGATAGACGTGAAGTCCGCACGGCCCATCTTGCGCTTCTTCTCGCCAACATAGGCTGGGGAGTTATAGCTCCGGTGTCGAAGATGGTTCTTCTTTCAGGTGCCATCACTTCGCTCGCTCTTTCCGGTATTCGGATCTCGGGAGGAGCTTTGCTTTTTATTTTGTTCACATGGATTCTGCCTAAATCGTTTGAGACGCGTCAGCATATAGAGAAGCAGGATATTTGGAAACTGATACTTTGTTCGGCATTGATCATAAGCGCCAATCAGGGACTTTACATAATAGGAGTCGGACTGACAGATCCTGTAGATTCAGCAGTGATGTGTTCGCTGACACCGGTCTTGACAATGCTTCTGGCTGCAATATTCCTTCATTTCCGGATGACCTGGCTGAAGGTCGTGGGAGTTCTTATGGGGCTTGCAGGTGTGTTGATACTTGTAGCCGGTTCTGCAGAGAGTGAAATAGCTGTCAATCCATTATTGGGCAATCTTCTGTGCTTGGGAGCGCAACTTTGTGCTGCAATATATTACGTTGGTTTTGAAGGAATCATCAAGAAGTATTCCCCATATGTACTGATGAAGTGGATGTTTTTTATTTCCGTTCTTACCTACGTGCCATTCTGCCTTCCTGATATGTTGAAAGTGAATTATATGATGTTGCCATGGGAAGTGTGGGCAGGATTGGCTTTTATCATCACCGTGCCTACATTCTTCGGCTATCTGATGATTCCACTTGCCCAGCGCAGCTTGAAGCCGACAGTGGTCAGTGCCTATTGTTATCTTCAGCCTGTTTTTGCCGCAGTTGTCTCAGTGATGATGTCGGTAGGCGATTTTGGCTGGATCAAAGTCTTGGCGACAATCTTGATTTTTGTGGGGATATATTTTGTCAATAAATCTTCCCAATAAGGATCCAATTTTATGATGTGGAGTCTAAACTCTTTGGCTCTTTCTTAGAGTCAAACTTAGTGGCAAGCATCCGCCGCCGTGAGTCAGTCGGTAAGTGGGAGTGCTTAATTGTAAGTTAGTAGCAACTCACGGTTAAGTGCCGGATGCTTACCACTAAGTCTGAATTCTTTTGATATTGCAAAGTTGCAACTTTTCTTTGAAATGTACTGAATTTTTGAAACGTTTCAGTTTGAAATGTCGTAAAACAATACACAATGGTTGCAATGTTGCAAGTATTTTGGGTGCTGATTTAAAGAAGCCAATATGCTTGCGTAATTGAATTATATTTGTTAATTTTGACTTTTGAAACATACAAATGTAATGATGATGTATTATAAAGTATTGAAATCTCTGTCGAAGATATATTTGATGGCAATCTTTGCAGCCTTGGATATAATGGCTTTTGCCGCTCGCCCAATAGATACATTGCGGCGCAGCGACATGGAGTTTCTCACTTCGCCTGAGGCTTCCCGCATTGGCGAACAGGTGTTGGCATATCAACGCATCACCGGTGGTTGGCCAAAGAATATCGACATGTGTCGTCCTCATACTCAGGAGGAGATTGAGGCGGTTTTGGATGACCGTAACAGGACCGATGACTCCACTACTGATAATTTTGCCACTACTACCCAAATGACATTCTTGGCAAATATGTTTCAGGCTACGCATGACGATCGGTATCGCGATGCCTTCATTTCCGGCATAGAATATCTTCTTTCCGGTCAGTATGACAACGGCGGGTGGCCTCAGTTTTGGCCGAATCCGGAAGGATATCAGGTGCATATCACATTCAACGACGGGGCAATGGTGAACACCCTTATTCTGCTTCGCGACGTAGCAGACCGGATGTATCCTTATGATGGATCTCTTGTGGATGATGCTGTCCTTGCCCGCACGAGGGAGGCATTTGGCAAGGGAATAGAATGCATCTTGGCGACACAGATTCGCATAGATGGTAAGCCGACGGTATGGTGTCAGCAACACGACCGCGAGACGTATGCCCCGGCTCCTGCGCGCTCGTATGAACTCCCCTCATTCTGCTCGCAGGAAAGTGCGCAGATAGTAAATTTGCTTATGCAGCTTCCTGATCCTGACGATAGGGTCAAGGCTGCCGTACATGGAGCAATGAAATGGTTTGATGCCAACAAACTGATGGGTTATAGACTTGAGCGCACCGGCAAGCCTAAGACGCCGGAGGCTGACGCTCGTCTTGTAGTCGATCCAAATGCCGGTCCGCTTTGGGGTCGCTTCTATGATCTTGAGAATTGCGAGATATTCGTCTGCGACCGCGACGGTATTCCGCGAAAGAGTCTTGAGGAGATAGGGCAGGAGCGTCGCACAGGCTACAGCTGGTATAACAGCTATCCCGCCGACCTCTACAGCGTCTACGCCGAATGGGCCGACCGCTATGATCCCACCGGAAAGGTTGACTTAGACTACATCAGTCTCCGCTGAGACCGTTTTTTGTTGTGTCACTCCAAGCGCTCTCTTCCAAGAGAATGATAATCCCGGTATTTTCATATTAGCTTCTTATTTTAAAGTTTGGGTCCCTTTTTTTGAGTTGGATCTTTAATCTGATATCAGAGATGCATGACATTAATCAATCGTTAAGGAGTGTTTTAAGATATGAAGCGGGTGACATGACAGGAATATCTGAAAAAACGAAATCCTTTTCATTCCTTGTTATGATACAATCACAATTGGCATCCTTTGCAGCTTGATATTGAAGCATGTCTTCAAAATCAGATGCGTCCAAACCTAAAGCCTGCTGAATCTGATTTTCCGTATTGCTTACTATGATAAAGTTTCTGCAAATCCGTCGGATTAAAGTTTTTAAATCATCAAGTGGCATTTTTCTCATTATGTAGGCAAAATTTGCCACTGTCAGATAT
>JAIDTO010000301.1:0-2952 GCA_029060625.1 Muribaculaceae bacterium
TCGAATTATGCTTCCTACAGCACCATAGATATCTGAACGGGAGCATGTTTCTTTCTCGTAGAGATTGCCGTCACCCATAAGGGTGATTGTATTCTCGTTCAATTCCACTATCCTATGGACAACATATCTTTTCCCGTCGATGTGAGCCAATACGATATCACCTTTGCTTAGTGTTGACACAGGTGTTAGCAGGAGTGTGTCTTCGTTTCCATGAATAAAAGGCCACATGCTGGATCCTTTTGCCTTAAGTTTCACTTTCTTGCCTTGGGAAAGTTGAAGGCATATTTCTCCGAGAAGGATATTGTTGTCTATAGCTCGTGGCTTATTCATTTCATTACGATTTGCGGACGCACGAGCCGTGCGTCCCTACCATATGATTGGTGGTCAATTCTTCTTTGCATAAGATGGCTGCTTCAGGATTCGGGAGGCAGTCGAGAGCATAGATAGGGATCCGGCTAATGACTTTGCTGATGGTGGAATGGATTGCCTCTGCCATGTCATGATCCCATTTCATGCAAGAGCATGAGGGGAGGAGAGTGGCGTATGCCATTATTCCAGATAATGGATGAATTTTGTTGAAAGGTGCCTGACGTAGTCGGACGAGTCCGCCTATGGGGATCCTGTGGTTTCGGTAGCAGTTAGTCTTACCGCTCCATGGAGAACCATATACAAATGCCTTACCATCGATTATTCGAATGATCGGGTTGTCGTCGTTAAGAAGTTTCGTTTCTGGAATGTTCTCTATCCATAGACGGCTGTGGGTGCTCTTTCCTGTTCCGCTTTTGCCTAAAAAGAGATAGCCTTTACCTTCGTATTCTATGGCGGAGGCATGGACCAAAAGTGTGTCGAGTTTTGAGGATGCGAATGTATAGAGGAGCATCAGTGCCGTGTCAAGAGCATAACGCCGTTCACTCGGTGTGCCTCCTATCCATGCTTTAGCTGATCGATAGTCTTTGGAGATTCGGATACGACAACAAAGGAATCCGGAAATAGCTGTAACGTAGATTGTAAGGCTACCGTCTTCCTCCTTGAAAAGAATCATTCTTCCGTTTTCATCCACAAGGTCGGCAGAGACAGGTCCTTTTGTATCCAATGCTTTGGGGTCATCTATGAGTGAAAGAGTAAACAGCTTATCCTCATCATAAGAAGAGTCTGTCCGAAAAGGAGCATAAGAAAGCAGCTCCTTTTCAGACAGGATTTCATTAGTATATTCGAGAGCGAAAGAATGACCGCCAACATAATATGTCAGTTTCTCATTCATTAATTCTCTATAGTTATATCCCTATTATCTTGCCTATTGTTCTCTGCTTCGGAGGTATCGTTTGATTTATAATCGTCAGGATTATATTTAGATGATAAGACTAAATCACCTGCAGGGGTTGCGGTCAGTTTAAACCAATAACGATTACCTGCCTTAATAGTAGTATCAAAATTGTCTAATGTTATTCTATATGGATGATCTGTGTCATGACCAGTAATGAGGTCTATGATAAGTTTATTTCCTTTTGCAGTATTTCCTATTTGTGGAACAGTTGAAAGATAAAGTTCGTAAGTTTGACCGTATTTAATAACCTCTCCGGCATCTTCAGTACCATCTTTACAATTGATGGTTGTACCAATATGATCTGTGTACGGGTCAGAGCCTTTGAATAACTCATCATCTGTATAAATTCGTAACCCACTTGATAATGTAGTATCTATGCTACAATATAAAGTAGTATTAAAAAAGGATTCTGTTTCTGGATATTTAATTTCTAATTTCGTTGGAAATAAATCTTTTCCGGTTTGATTATCAAGTGTTATTCGGAAAATTGCAGATAAGTGCTTGAAATGTAAATCTGGGATGCTATCATCCTCAACAACAGTCACGATATCATACATTCTTAGATTGTGTTGCATATAAGCTAAGGAGGAGTTATCAGGGTCTGTTACTACAATCTGAGGCTTGTTAGCCTCCGTTCCCACATCAATTGTAAAAATTTTACGTTCATCATAGTCACCCCCAGTTGTAATTTGTCTTATTCTTGTAGCTCCATAATTTACAAAAACTATATCTCCAGCCTTGAATTCAACACTTGGGTCAACTGTAGAAACTGATTCAAATATAGCAGTTCTTCCAATTGTGTCTAAAACATCAAGCTGAATACCCTCTGGCAAACATTGAGACAATCGTGTAACATTATAAAGAGCAACATAATCATTATTGGATAACCCTCCATATCCCTTTTTATCCCACATAAATATTTCATAAAGAGGATTGGAATTACCATATGTAATTTGAGCACGAGTACTGTTTTCAGAATCACCGTAGGTGATATAACTCCGAGTATTGTTAGAGTCTGGTAATGTCGCTTTAACGGTAATTACTCGCTTAGGAGCAATATTTACCTGAGGAGCTTCAGTTTGGCATGCACAAAATATAGCAAAAAACGAAAGCACCGTAAAATATTCTCTTATAGTCATTGTTGTCTTATTCATTATAAAGGTAATCACCACCATGTTCCACCATTGCCGAAATTTGGGGCTGTGTCTCCATTACTTCCGCTGAGAATCGGCTGTTCTACTTCGATGTTGATGATCTCGGATTCGGGTTTAACGTAGGTTTCCTTTGTGTTATTCTCTTTCATAATGTTATTGCATATTTTTAGATGATACAAAATTAATGTAATAATTCGTAATAGTCAAAAATTGGATGCGACAATTTTGAATTTTGGTGCGACAATTTTTAAGTTGTTGATTATAAGTTGATTTAGGGGCTGATGTTTGCGTAAAAAGAGTTCTACCCCTCCGGGGTAGATAGGGGTAGATGAGACATTCCACTGGGCCGGAGGCCCAGTGTTAACAAGATTATTGCCCTCCGGGCATAGCCGATTTGAGATTATTGCCCTCCGGGCATAGCCGATTTGAGATTATTGCCCTCCGGGCATAGCCGATTTGAGATTATTGCCCTCC
>JAIDTO010000301.1:3052-3808 GCA_029060625.1 Muribaculaceae bacterium
GGGTAAGCCGATTTGAGATTATTGCCCTCCGGGTAAGCCGATTTGAGATTATTACTCTCCAGGCATAGCCGATTTGAGATTATTATCCGATTGGGAATGCTGAGTGGGGGCTTATTGACAAAGGGTGTTTCAAGGGAAGTTATGAATTATCGGCGGAGCGGATAGCTGAGGCCGCTTCCTTGTACTGTGTGGGCGACATGTCGAAGCGTTCCTTGAAGGCTCGCTGTAGGGTGCGGGCTGTGCCGAATCCGAGACGTGCGGCTATTTCTGCTATGGTTTCTGTTGAATCGCTGTCGAGTATACGTCGAGCTTCCTCAGCACGGTATGAGTTGATATAGGCATGAACAGTCTGGTCGTGTTCAGAGCGTATTAGTTGAGCAAGAGCATCCTGTGTGATACCAAGGAACTCTGCCAGTTCGCTTCGTCCGAGAGTGGGATCAGTATATGGATGATCCGTAATCATATGTCGGTCAAGTCGAGAGATAAGACTATCTTCTTCGTTTTCCTGGGAAGGCTCCGTAATCTTTTCGATTAGAGTCTGGTTTGCACGGTCGTATTCATGCAGGCGCTCAACGAGCAGCCGATTTCGTTTGCGCTCCATCAAGGTATTCCTGTAGGCTACACCTAAAAGAACCAATAGTAGTAGTGTCACAGAGCCGAGCCCAAGTAGGCGCATTGAATTGACGCGTTTTTCTTCACGGTCCAGTTCTGATCTGTAAAGAAGAGTGAGATCTTTTAGCCGGCGGTCCGTAAGTT
>JAIDTO010000302.1 GCA_029060625.1 Muribaculaceae bacterium
TTAAGATTTCGTCAGCTTTGCGAGCAGATTTCGCTTCATGAAGAAGGAGCGATGCGGGCATCGTGACTGATGAATGGAGCGGAAGATGCCGTAAAGATGGCGGAAGCTTGATAAAAAGAATTGATCCTTTCATGTTATTTTGATATTTTTTGTATTCGTAAATAAGTCGAAACAACTTCTATGTAAATATAACGATGATTTGTTGATACAAATATATGATGTATAAGAAATTTTGATTATCTTTGCAAAAATCTTCAACTTCTGTTTGCAAAAGGTGAAGATGATGAATTAAACTAAGATTTGATTATGAAAAAAATATTTGCGGCTTTGCTTGTAGCATGTGCATCTCTGGGAAGTCATGCAGCAGATTTTGATGAGAATTTCTGCGATAGTACGCTTAGGGTAGACTATATCTTTGGAGGTGGACCTGATGGAGTGAAAATTATGCTCGACTCCCAGTCAAAGCAAAAAGGCTGGGCAGGCAGACGGCATCGGCTCAAGGATGTCCCAGTTGCCGGCAATGGCACAATAATGGTAACTGACCCGCAGACTGGCGACACGCTTTATAGAAACAGTTTCTCTTCGCTTTTTCAAGAATGGATATATACTCCTGAGGCACAGGAGAAGAATATGGCATTTGAGAATTCTTTTTTGGTTCCTCTGCCAAAAAAAGAAGCTGACATCACAGTCAGTCTGAGAGACAATCGCCATGTGGAGATGGGTCGATTTACTCATCGTTATCGTCCGGATGATGAGCTTGTAGCTCTTCGTGGGTTAGATCCCGTAGTCCACAAGTATATTCATAAAGGAGGCGATCCGAGCGAGGCAATAGATATTGCCATATTGGCTGAGGGATATAGGCAGGAAGAGATGGATACGTTCCTCACCAGAGCTACCCGAATAGCTGAAGAGATATTAAGTTACGAACCCTTTGCCTCGAATAAGGATAAGTTTAATGTTGTGGCTGTCTTGACTCCATCAAAGGAGAGCGGTGTCAGCATTCCGTTGAAAGGGGATTGGAAAGACACGGCATTTGAATCGCATTTCAGCACCTTCTATTCTTCACGATATCTGACAACTCCCAGGGTATGGCGTTTGCATCGCTCACTCGAAGGAATTCCCTACGAGCACGTGCTTGTGATCGTAAACACTCCGGCTTACGGTGGCGGAGGTATCTACAATAGCTATCAGATAGCTACAGCCGACCATAATCTCACTCTTCCTGTGGCAGTGCATGAATTCGGGCACAGCTTTGCAGGGCTTGCTGACGAGTATTTCTATACTGAGGAGGAAGATGGAACGTATCCGCTCGACATAGAGCCATGGGAGCATAACATCACCACTATGGTGGATTTTGATTCAAAATGGAAAGATATGCTCACTCCCGGGGTAGAGGTGCCCACTCCGTGGACCGACAAGGGGGGGAAGCGAGAAGACCGTATGAAGCGGGCCGCCGGAGAAGACCGAAGTGGGGATGTAGTGGTAGGTGTGTTTGAAGGAGGTGGATATAGGTCAAAAGGTGTCTACCGTCCTGTCGAGACATGCCGGATGCGCGACAATCATAATCCAACATTTTGTCCTGTCTGTGAGCGAACAATAAGTAAGGTGATAGAATTCTATACAGGGAAATAAAAAAAGGGAAGTTGCGAAAGCAGCTTCCTTTTTTTTAAAGGGGGCTAAAATTTATAGGTGAGCATCAGGTGTGCCCCAACTTGCTTGCTGTCCCATTTCAAGTTTGAAATGGTAATGAGCCCTCCATCAGCGGTATCGAAAATCTCCAGATACATATCTTTATAATAAGTATGTCGCGTATAAAGATCCATTCCTGCTGTCAGATATAGATTGTTCTTCAATCTATAGTTGATATTAGTTTCAAAGTGATTGAAAGTCGTCACCCCGTTGTCGCCACCTACTATTTCAATAGCTGTCCCATTTGGGCGTGTCATCCAAGTATAGGAAGAGTCAAAGTTGTTTCTGGTGAAGATATGATAGAATTGATTTGCGATCTTGACAGATACCTTATCATCTGATGTGGACCAATTAACACCGGCTTTTGCCGAGTATCCGGCACCCCAGCTGTAGTTTCGATGGTAATCCCTGTAAAATTCGGTTGAAACTCCTGCGAGCGCTACCAAATTTAGATGAGCAAACCCATCTAATGACATTTTTTTGTTTGGAATATACCTTACCATGGTCCCCACGCCTACGGATGCCGGGGTACCAAGTTTATAAGGTATAGTTCTGGGAATCAATTCATCTTTTTCTTCATTTCTTATCGTATCGGAGTCGAAAAAATCGAAATGCTGATATAGTCCGGCATTAAGATTTAAATGCTCTTCGTCGATTAGTTCTTTGCTCATGAGTCGACCCATGATTTCTATCCTGCTCAGAAGTGGCTGGGTTTTCATCACTTGGGCTTCCAATAAGAAAGAAAAATAGTCGTATGGCACCTTAGTGGTATTCTCAAACCTGTCGCCATATTCGAGATTGAGTTCCGCCGTAGCTCCAGCCTTGAATCCTTTTGTATCAATCATATCGAGGATCCTTGGACCTACAGAAAGTTCGATGCTTATTGGAGGCAATCCAAAGCGGCGACCCATCGTGGTTCTCCTTTTCCAAGCCTGGCCTGTCACTATTCTATTTATTCCTCTCATTGGGTCGAGGATAAATGCTGCGAGTTCTCTGCCAAATCGAGTGACACCCGTGGCGCGATCGTCGAGAACAAGGTCGGAAGTGCGGTAGAATACTTCGCCTAAGGCAGCTCCTCCGATCGGTGTGGCAATGATATCGATGGTGGAGGGATACTCACATTCCATAAACATTACCCACATTG
>JAIDTO010000303.1 GCA_029060625.1 Muribaculaceae bacterium
CTTCTTGTACAGGTGAAAAACATATATTATCTTTGCACTATCAAAAAGAAAGTGAGTTTCCACTGCAAAGTTAATAAACTTTTTATAAATATAAAAATATGAGCGAAGTAAAGATTCTTAATTCAGGCGAAAAGTTCGCCCACGTATCGGTAGGAAGCCTAAAAAGCTTCGAGGGCAAACAGTTTGTAAAAGATGCCGCAGGCCAGACATCCTGTGAGATTTCCTTCGGTACTCTTCCTTCCGGACAAGCAGTTCCCTTCTTCCACAGCCACAAAGAGAATGAAGAGAACTATATCATTCTTTCAGGAGCAGGCAAGTTCCAGGTAAACGGCGATGTTTTTAACGTTGCAGAAGGCTCAGTAATTCGTGTAGCGACAAACTGCGATCGTAACCTGAAATGTACTTCGGAAGAACCGATGGTATACATCTGTATACAGGCAAAGGAAGGAAGTCTCGGTGGCTACACAATGACAGATGCAGAGATCACAGAGCGGGAGAATCTGTTGTAATCAGGATACTTAAAATACTCAATGGGAACGGAGGCATAGCGGTATGCCTTCGTCTTTTATTATTTTGATTCGACGTGGATATAGAAGCATTCTTCCCTCGGCCTTTCGTCATCACCCGGAAGCTTATGCATAACTATTGCTCTCGTCGTCTCGTTCTCGTATAGGTTTCCCGGAACGTCGTCGGGGGCAAGGAGTTTGAAAATCTCCATGGCTTCCGATTTGTCATATTCCACCCAATGTCCAAGATGGGTCCAGAGCATATGGTTGAGCTTCGTTTCCTGCCAGTTGAGGATTATGTCCTCTCCCCAATAGTCACGGTAGCTGATATAGATATCAAAAGCTTTTGTCCCGTCTTCCTCAATTGGGGAGCTTATCCTGTATTCGTGAAATGAATTTAGCTGGCAGTAGATTTTATGCAACATATCCTGCTTTGGAACGGTCTTGCAATCCGACCAGTCGAAACAAAGAAAGTCTCGGTCTTTCAATTCAAAGGTGACGGAATCAGAGCATATGATCCGTCCGTTCTTGTATCCCTTGAGGATAGTCTTGTGAAAACCGGGGTCGAAAAAGTAACTTCCCCACTGAGTGACAAGATGCTCTTGCGAGGACGTTGCAAAATTATTTTTTTCGAAGACCTTGAACGTTTCCGGAAAATCAGGCGAACACCACACTATAGAGTCATAATACTGATACCGTTGGGTTCCGAATTCCTCGTATTGTCCGTCAGGAAGAAGAATCCTGAATCCAAGGAAATCGAAAGGTGCAGGAGTAGAGGTAACTGTTTTATGTTCATAAGGTTTTCCGTCAAAAGAGAAATAGTCATAGAGAGACAGTTTGAAACTGCAATTCTTAAGCACTTCATTATTGTCGATTACTATCGAATTGTCACCATTGCTGTCAAACACAACCTTTTTAGAATAGAGTTCATCAGGAATGTTGAGTGTACTTAAGACGGAAAGATCATTAGCCTCATCAGCGGCACAGGGAATAACACCTTTACCGTTGCCGTAGGAATCGAGGTCTATTGTTCTAGTCAGTGATTCAAAGTCCACTCCATAGACAATATTGTTTCTAATGCACAGACTTTGGTCAGCAATGAAGTTGATGCATTCAGCTTTCACATTTGTTTTCTTTGGAAAGTGAAGGTTGAGCTCTAAGTTCTCGCCTTGAGCAAGTTCCTTATAGATTGCATAATGATAGATATCCTTGCTGTTATCATCGAAATCATTCGGCTTTATATATTCTTTTGAAGAGAGTCCAGTGAGATCTGTAAAAAGATAATAGCCTTCTAATATACCGTTTCCTGGGTCATTCTTTTTTTCCGGTTCGAAAAACAATCGATATCTTCCGTTGCTGTCTGTTTTGGTCTTCGCTTTATGGAGTGTATTTTGAGGACCAAGCCAGGCTGATCTCTTATAATCGATATATACCGGAATATCGGCAAGCGGTTTTCCGGATGTAGTTGTAATCGTTCCGGTAATAATCACACTTGTAGGAGTCGGTTCTGGAATAAAATCGTCTTTTTCTGTGCATGCAGCAACTATTGATGAAAACAAAGTGATCAATATGGCATAAAAAACATTCTTTGTTGTCACCATTTTTATTTTTTTCATACAAACAAATCCTTATAAAAAGTCAGATTATCCTTTGGAAATCTATTCAAACGCAAAGTTAAATAATAAACGGCTAAAATAAAAGTTAAAAAACAATAATAAGATTACGGAAATACGACATACCTGGCTTTTCTTTGATTTTTGCCACGATTAATTATAACTTTCTTCATAGTTGTCGTTTTTCCTGTATACTCAGTCGACTTTCAGTATGTATCCTTTCTTCTTTATGGAAGTAATGGTTATTCTCGGATCGTTGAGGAGGCGGCGGAGATAGGTGATCTGAACATTGAGGGCAAGGGAGTTGGAATAGCTTGCATCTCCCCATATCTTTTCGAGTATCTCATCGCGCTCAATCAGGCGACCGATGTTTTCTGCAAGCATCTGAAGAATCTCTGTCTGACGAACTGATAGAGAGTGTGTCTCACCGGCATACGTCAGAGAAGAAAGATTAGGGCGGAATATGGTGTCGCCAATTGTAAACTCTATATCCTGATCAAGTGTCACGCTGTCAAAACGCTCATGAATCCTTGCAATAAGCTCCTCTGGATAAAAAGGCTTAGGGATATAATCGTTGCCTTTTAATGAGAAACCATGTAATCTATCCACTTTATCAGTGCGGTCTGTCAGGAAAAAAATCACGACCTTTTTGTCACTTTGTCGGATTATCCTTGCCATCTCAAAACCGTCGAGTTCCGGCATATTTATGTCAAGAAGAATAAGATCGGGATTCTCATTCCGATACATTTCCAATCCTACCTTACCATTATTGGCATATATCACTTCATATCCGTCTGCCTCTATGAAGCGTTTCAGCAACATAGAATTTTTAAGGTCGTCATCCACCAAGAGTATTTTAATCTTTCTCATTATTGAGGTAATGTTATAGTGAAGCAAGTTTCTTTCCCTTCAGTACTCTCCACAGTGATTTTGCCACCGTGTGCATCCACCAACAGTTTGACGTAAGCCAAACCAAGTCCCATCCCCGGTTGATCTCCACTTCCGGCTTTGCCACGATAAAAGCGTTTGAAAATATGTTTCAGTTCTCCTGTCGGGATGCCATAGCCCGTATCACTGATGCGAATTTCAGCAATTCCATTATTTTCGGAAGCCTCAGCCTTGATCACTACATTAGAACCGGAGTATTTCACGGCGTTTTCTACAAGGTTGTTAAGTATATTGTTTAAGTGTGTAGGATCGGCGGAAACGACCATTGACTCGTCAATTTCATTTATAAACTTCACTGATTTACCCGCAGG
>JAIDTO010000304.1 GCA_029060625.1 Muribaculaceae bacterium
AATTTCGCTTGGGTTAAGCATTGTTAATTGCTTCTTAAAAGTTTTAAACGTAATTGTTCGATCTCATTGCTGATCGATGCATCGAGGCGCTGGCCGTCGACATCGATCACAAAACCTCCGATGAGATCGGGATCCACATCGTAAGAGAACTCGAGAGTCATTCCAGGGTAAGCTTTCGTCACTACATCACGGAGCTTCGCCATCATATCCTCGCTAAGGCGGGTAGCTGTGATAATCTTGACGCGGGCTATCTTGTTGTCCTTGCGGTAAAGGTTGCAATAAGCGAGCGCCATAAGATGAGCGAAGTCAGCTCTTTTTCTGTTAAGAATGAGCTCGACAAATGAACGATAATCGTCTTCTACCAAATCTCCGGCAGCACTCAGTAGGAGCTTCGCCTTGTCCTCTCGCTTCACGTATGGATTTGAGAGCACTTTCTGGAGTCCGGGATTTTGAGCAAACGAATCAGCCACCGTCTTCATTTCAAGGTAGACTTTTTCAGCATTACCTCTTTCGACGGCGAGTTTGTAGAGCGCCTTAGCATAGCGCTGGGGTATCAGTCCCTCGTTCATTGCCTCAGTTCTTCTCTATTTCGTCCAACATCTTATTCACAAGTTTCTGCTGCTCTTCATCGTTTTTGAGCTGGTTGCGGACCATCTTCTCAGCGATGTCGATAGAGAACTTGCTAACTTCATTTCTGAACTGGAGTTCTGCTTCCTTGCGTGACTGCTCGATAGAGACTTTAGCGGCCTCCATCACTTTACGGGCCTCTTCGGAAGCCTCTTTCTTGGCCTCCTCAATAATCTGGCTCTTCATTTTAGCAGCCTCGCGAAGCATTTCAGCTTGTTTGGCCTGAGCTTCTCCTATGACTTGCTGTGCGGACTCCTTTGCGTTGTCAAGCTGCTGCTTGGCTTCGCGGGCATATTCCACACCTTTGTCGATAGCATCCGCACGCCCTTCCATCTGCTTGATGATCACAGGCCATCCCCACTTCGCAAGCACGATGAAGAGGAGGATGAACGCAACGAACATCCAGAACACCAGTCCAAAATCGGGCGTGAATAATTCCATTTTTTTTAGGATTTATATGGCAGGAGCCGATCAGATGAAGAGAGCGAGGGCAGAAACGATCACAGCAAAGAGAGCAACACCTTCGATGAGGGCTGCAATCACGATCATGTTGGAACGGATATCGCCTGCGCTTTCCGGCTGACGAGCGATCGCTTCCATAGCGCTGCTACCGATTTTACCGATACCGATACCTGCGCCGATTGCAGACAGGCCTGCTCCGAAGGCAGCGCCGAAAGATGCGAGAGCTTCGGCTACTAAGATCATTGAAAACATAGTCTTGAAGTTTTAGAGTTATTATTGTTTTTATTTGTTATTTGATCAAAAGAGTCGTTTCTAATCTCCAATCATGAGATTTTGGGGGCAACTGCAGTCTCAGACTCATGGGCTTCATGATGCTCACCATGCTCTTCGTGTACAGCCATCGAAATGAAAATAGTAGAGAGCAAAGTGAATACATAAGCCTGAATGAAGCTCACGAGAGTGTCAAGTGCAAGCATGAAGATTGAGAAAATCAAAGAAACCACGGCTGACACCCCTGCTATGGCAGCCCCATAAGCTGCGAATATGAAGATGAGGAGTGTCAATGTAATCACAATCATGTGTCCGCCCATCATGTTTGCAAAAAGACGTACGCACAATGCTGCCGGCTTTGTAAAGATTCCAAATACCTCTATCACCTGCATAATTGGGATAGGGAATTTCAACAGTAGGGGCACATCCGGCCAGAATATCTCTTTCCAATAATGCTTGTTGCCATGAATATTTGTGATGACGAATGTCATGACAGCCAACACAAGAGTGATTGCGATATTTCCGGTAAGGTTAGCTCCACCCGGGAAAATCACGATGAGGCCGAGGAGGTTCATCGTCAGGATGAAAAAGAAAGCAGTCAGAAGATAAGGTGCAAACTTAGGAGCCTTATCTCCGAGTGTGCTTTTGATCACTCCGGTGTAGACGAAGTCAACGCAGAGTTCCAAGAATCCCATTCCCTTGCGAGGAGCCTTAAAGCCCTTACGTGTGTAGAATCTCACGAGGCCCATAACCATCCAAGTCACAAGAGCCGCTGCGATGAAAAGAGCGAGTACATTCTTGGTGATAGAAATATCAAATGGTTTATATTCCTTATAATATTTACCATCAAACTTGACAAAACCGTCGACAATTTCATCGTTCTGAGAAGAAGCAATTTTCATAGCTTCTTCCTGCTCTCCCTGAGAGGTAGGAAGAAGCTGCACCACCTTATTTTTGTGCTTGCTTGTATGGGCAAGAACAAACTGATAAGCCGGTTTGCCATCCTTATCGATGGTCACAATTTGCGGAACACTGACAACATGAGTCTTGCTTGACTCCGGGTCTATTTCCTCATCATGCTTGATGAGCTTTCCCGATGAAAAGCAGTGCCAGCTACCGTCTTCTGCTCTTACGATTACGGGGAGCGGAATGCGGTAGGTATGGCTGAACGGCACCTCCCAGCCGTAGCCGTCGCCGAGGTGATGGAAGATGTTTTCTTTCACGTCTACCTTGCCTTTCTCCTCCTCAGACGCTTTTGCTGAGAAGGGAATCGCGAGAATAGACACGAGCAAAAACAGTATGGCTAATTTTTTTCTCATTACAGTTCCGTTAATAGATGCACACCGAAATTACATTGTTGTCTACGTCGGCAAGACCACCCTTTATGGCGTAGGTGTTTTCCTCGCCGGATGGAGTGCGGTAGGCAATCGAACCCTCAACGAGCACTGAAATCAACGGCGCATGGTTTTTGAGCACTGTGAACTTGCCGAGTTCGCCCGGAAGAGTCACAGATTCCGCGTCGCCCTTGAAAACGACTTCCTGAGGTGAAATGATTTCTAAAGTCATTATCGAAATGTGCTATAGTTTATACTTCTGCAAGCATCTTCTTGCCTTTGGCAATCGCTTCGTCGATGGTGCCGACGTTGAGGAATGCCTGTTCAGGATATTCGTCCATCTCGCCGCTGAGGATCATCTTGAATCCGCGGATAGTCTCCTGAAGAGGCACCATAACGCCCGGCACACCGGTGAACTGCTCAGCTACATGGAAAGGCTGGCTGAGGAAGCGCTGAGCTCGGCGTGCGCGAGAGACAACGAGTTTGTCTTCATCGCTAAGCTCATCGACACCGAGGATGGCGATGATATCCTGAAGGTCGTTGTATTTCTGAAGAAGCTGTTTGGTCTGCTGAGCCACATTATAGTGTTCCTCACCGATGATATTCGGGTCGAGGATACGAGATGTGGAGTCGAGGGGGTCCACAGCAGGATAGATACCAAGCTCAGCAATTTTACGGTTGAGCACTGTAGTCGCGTCAAGGAAGGAGAAAGTAGTCGCAGGAGCCGGGTCAGTCAAGTCGTCGGCAGGCACATAGATTGCCTGGACAGATGTGATGGAGCCGTTCTTTGTAGAAGTGATTCGTTCCTGGAGTGCACCCATTTCTGATGCAAGAGTTGGCTGATAACCTACAGCTGAAGGCATACGGCCAAGAAGAGCAGACACCTCAGAACCAGCCTGAGTGAAACGGAAGATGTTGTCGATGAAGAGGAGGATGTCCTGTCCTCCACCTTCAGCATCGCGGAATTGCTCTGCAACAGTAAGTCCGGAAAGAGCTACACGAAGACGTGCGCCCGGCGGCTCGTTCATCTGACCGAACACCATGGTCACCTGGCTCTTTTCAACTTCGTTCATGTCGACATCAGCAAGGTTCCATTCACCTTTCTCCATGCCATCCTCAAATTTCTTGCCATATTTCATGACACCGCTCTCGATCATCTCACGGAGAAGGTCGTTACCCTCACGAGTACGTTCACCAACACCGGTAAACACAGAGAAACCGTTAGAACCTTTTGCGATATTGTTGATGAGCTCCTGGATAAGCACTGTCTTGCCTACACCTGCACCACCGAACAGACCAATCTTACCACCTTTTGTGTAAGGCTCAAGGAAGTCGATCACCTTAATACCGGTCAGAAGAATCTCAGTAGAAATAGCGAGGTCTTCGAATGCCGGAGCCGGCTGGTGGATAGGACGCAAATTGTCTCGGTCAAGATCCGGAAGGTGGTCGATGGGTTCACCGATAACATTAAGAAGGCGTCCCTTCACTTGCTGGCCGGTAGGCACAGCGATAGGGCGTCCGAGGTTTTCTACTTCCATACCGCGGCGAATGCCGTCGGTCGATTCCATAGCCACGCAGCGGACAGTCTGTTCGCCGATATGCTGCTCGACTTCAAGAATCAGATCCTCACCATTGTCGCGCTTGATGCGAAGCGCGGCGTAGATTGGGGGAATGTTCTCTTTGCCACCCTCAAAACTTACGTCGATGACGGGGCCGATAATCTGAGTGGTCGTTCCTTTAGTTGCGCTCATTTTTGTAATGTCGTTAAGTATAAAATACTTATTTTATTATTAATTTTGGTCCTGAAGAAGGGTGTCATGCCTTCTTCAGGTATATGGGTTGCTATTGTATATTTCGGACTTCGTCCTCAACACAGTATTGACAAAGAATGTCGTTAGAATGTCCAGCCGAGAGCCACGAACACTGCCATCACAATGAGGTTGACGAGTGCGAAAGGCATCATGTATTTCCATTCAAGAGCGAGCATCTGGTCGATACGAACGCGTGGGAATGTCCACTTAAACCAGATGATTATATAGCTGATGAAGAAAGCCTTTCCAAGGAACCAGATTGGACCAGGTATCCAGTTCATGACCATATTGAAGCCATCCCAACCTGCGATATGGAACGGCATCCAACCACCGAGGAACATCAGTGATGCAATACCGCTGACGATGAAAAGATTGAGGTATTCAGCAAGGTAGAAGAAACCGAAGTGAATACCGGAGTATTCAGTGTGGTAGCCGGCAGTAAGCTCGTGTTCAGCTTCAGGAAGGTCGAAGGGACCGCGGTTGGTCTCAGCTGTAGCCGCAATCACATAGATGATAAAAGCCACTACTGCCGGAAGCCATCCCTGGAAAATAAACCAGCAACGTTCCTGCTGCGCAACGAGTTCGTTGATATTCATTGTGCCTGCAAGCACAACGATTGACATAAGAGCCAGACCGAGTGAAAGCTCGTAGGAAATCATCTGGGCGCCGCTTCGCATTGCACCGATAAGGGTGTACTTATTGTTGGAAGACCAACCTGCGAGAAGGATACCGAGAACACCGACACTTGAAACAGCAAGGATGAAGAAGATACCGATATTGTAGTCGATGATCTGAAGACCACGTCCCCACGGGAGGCATGCGAGCATCACCACAGAAGATGTGATGATGATGTATGGAGCAAGCTTGAAGAGGAACTTGTCGGTGCCTTTGAGTGAGATAAGCTCCTTGATAAGGATCTTAAACATATCCGCAAATACCTGCAGGAGTCCCCAGGGACCAACTCGCATCGGGCCGAGACGGCACTGGAACCATGCGCAGAGCTTACGTTCGTAGAGAATATAGAAAAGAGCAAGCACCGTGTAGGTGAGCAATATCAGGACTCCGATAATGACGCATTCTATGAGGGTAGCAGCCCACACAGGCATGCATCCAACCAAGAGGTCATTGATCCAGTTTGTGATAATACCAAAGTCAAACATTTCGATTCAGTGTATTAGTTAGCGGTCAATATCCGGAATTACGAAGTCAAGAGCGGCTCCGATTGTAATCAAGTCGGCAATCATATTGCCGCGGCAGCAGAGATCCATGACACCAACAAGATTGAAGCAAGGACTCTGGAAGTGAACACGGAAAGGATTCTTGCCACCGTCGCTTTCGATGTAGACACCGAATGTGCCACGGGATGCCTCCACCTGAGTGTACCAGTGACCGGCAGGGAGCTTAACAATCTTTGGCACCTGAGCACGGATATCGCCTTCAGGAATTCGGTCAACGAGTTGCTCAAGGATTTTGCAACTTTGCTCGATTTCCTTCATTCTCACCATATAGCGAGAGTAAGAATCGCAACCGTCGAGGAGCACTTCTTCAAACTCAACGCGATCGTAAGCAGCATACGGGTGCTTCTTGCGGCAATCGCAGCTCCAGTTTGAGCCACGTCCTGAAGGACCTGTGATGCAATAGTTGATGGCATCCTCATGACTGAGATGGCCTACGCCCACCATACGGTTTTTAGCGATAATGTTGCCGGAATAAACCTTATGGTATTCCTTAAGGCGCTCAGGCATAATAGCAAGAAGTTCCTTCACATCCTTTACGAAATCAGGGTGCAAGTCGGCTATTACTCCACCGATTACATTATAGTTCATTGACATACGTGCGCCACAAGTCTTCTCGAAGATGTCGAGGATCTGTTCACGCTCGCGGAAACCATAGAAGAAAGCAGTAGTGGCACCAAGGTCCATCGCAGTACATCCGAAGCTGAGCAAGTGGCTTGAGATACGCATGAGTTCATCCATCATGGTGCGGATGACGACAGCGCGCTCCGGAACTACGATACCCATTGCCTTCTCGATACACATACAGAGGCAGTGGCGGTTCTGGTGGGCACTCATGTAGTCCATACGGTCAGTGAAATGGAGAATCTGGGGATAGCCGAGGCTTTCGCAGAGTTTCTCAATACCACGGTGGATATATCCGGAGACGACATCGACTTTCTTTACTTCCTCACCGTCGATTGCAGCGCGGAAGCGCATGACGCCATGGGTTGAAGGGTGCTGAGGACCGACGTTGACAACATAGTCGCCTTCCTTGAAGACTTTTCCAGGTATACCCTTGATTGTGCCATCTTCTTGCTCTACATAAGAAATTGTGTCATCCTCATTCTTTTCGTCGTCGGTCGGAATGGGGTTGAGCTTTGGATCAGCGTCATAATCCTTGCGTAGCGGGAAGCCTTTCCAATCGTTGCGCAGGAAGAAGCGGCGCATATCAGGATGGTTGATAAATTTGATGCCGAAGAAATCGTAAGCCTCCCTTTCCTGGAAGTTGGCTACTTTCCAGAGGTCAGACACTGTGTGGATGTAAGGATTCTCACGGTCGGCAACAGCTACTTTCACCGAGATCATCTCCCAATTGCGGGATGTGGCAGTGAAGTAATACATAACGCCCAGAGACTCCTTCCAGTCCATACCGACAAGAGCTGTCAGCACATCGAAATTGAGCTCGGGATTGTGTTTAAGTTCAGAAGCAAGCGCATGCCAGTCTTGAGCAGGCACATTTACCAGAAGGATATCACCTTCCTCAAAAGTGGCTGACGGGCAAATCTTGCTGATGCAGTCTTTAACGCTCATTATATATAAATGTGTTTTCTATGACTTTTTAGATTAATACTCGCCAACCTCAGTAGGATGCTGACGGAAGAAGTCCTTGATCTTCTCCTGACGGTTGACGCCACCGAAGAATTTCTGAACCTTTATCTTACGCTGGAGCTGCATGAGGCCGTAGAACATAGCTTCGGGACGGGGAGGACAACCAGGGATGAAAACATCGACTGGAATGATTTTGTCGACACCGTCAACAACACAGTATGACTTCTTGAATGGACCACCGCTGACTGCGCATCCGCCGCATGCAATTACATATTTTGGCTCAGCGAGCTGTTCGTAGAGGCGGACAAGGGCAGGCGCCATCTTGTGAACTATAGTGCCTTGCACCATGATGTAGTCAGCCTGGCGAGGGGAGTTGCGAGCAACCTCAAAACCGAAGCGAGCCATGTCGTAGCGAGCAGCACCGAGGCACATAAATTCGATAGCACAGCAGCTTGTGCCGAAGCAGAGAGGCCAAAGCGAGTTGGAAATACCCCAGTTGATAAGCTGGTCAAGTTTTCCGACGGCAACGTTAGCACCGGTTGCGTTGAGTTCCTCTACGAGTTTGTCGATGTATTCATTGTCTTTGAAGTCTTCATGCTTCATCGACTTGATAGATGGTTCCTTTACTGCCATTTGAGTGCTCCTTTCCGCCAAGCATAGGCAAGGCCTAAAATAAGAATAAACATGAAGATAGCAACGCAGAGAAGGCCTGAGGGACCAAGACTACGCATAATGGTAGCCCAAGGATAGAGGAATACGGTCTCTACGTCGAACAGAAGAAACAGGATGGCGAAGATGTAGTAGCCAGACTTGAACTGGATCATTGACTCACCGCGTGTCGGTATACCACACTCATAGGTTTCGCCTTTCTTTACCGAATAGGATTTAGGGGAGATGAGGCGAGCAATCAGCAGAGCCGCAAAAACGAGGCCAAGGCCTGTTAGGGTTGCTGTTACCGCTAAATCTCCGTTGCTTATTTCCAACAGTAAATTCATAGATGTTATTGTGTTTTAATTGTTTATTCTGATGTTAAGGCGCAAGCGGACAAAATGAGTCCACAACGCGAATGCAAAGATACTTAAAAATTCTTAAATTACCAATAAATTTTAAGCATTTTTCAGGGTCAGAGCATGAAATTTATATAAGATTTGGTTAATATTGCTTAGGATTTAGTGAATAATTGTTTATAT
>JAIDTO010000305.1:0-3331 GCA_029060625.1 Muribaculaceae bacterium
CAGATCGCATTCGCCATTTCTTCCACGTAGTATCTAACGTCAGGCCTATCGTATGGATTGGGTCTTATATAGCGCTCATGCCTATATTTGCATTAATTTATTGGGCATTGCCCGATGGACAGTTCAGAATTCCGGATGGAGCCGGGGTGGATTTCGGATCGTGGCTCTACTACAGTATAGTGACTATAACGACACTCGGATTTGGCGACTACACTCCTGCCCACGGATGGGCACAGTGCGTCACAGCTGTTGAAGTGATGTGCGGCTTGACTATCTTGGGATTTTTCCTGAATGCCGTTGGCTCGATGAAGTCAGAAATTGATGTCACCTCTGAGATTGAGAAGCAACGTCAGCTTCACTCTGCAGCCGAAAAGGATAAGCTTGTCAAGATTAGCCCGGTGCTTTTGAAGAGATTGAATACGTTTATATATCACTGTGAGAACAAAGCATCGCAGAGTCAGTTGACAAGGTCAGCATTTAATATCTCGCTTGCATTGGATTCGCTTCAGACACGAGTGGATCTTACAGAGTGGCCGGAGCTGTTGGAAAATTGCTTCACACTTGTGGCGGATTGCCAGCTTTTCACTGATGACAAACCGGAAGGAAACGGAATAGAGGAATCGCCATCAGCATTTGCAACGCAGGCAGCCCAAACAGCCCGTAAGATACAGACTCTGTTGACAGAAATAACTGCGTAAGAAAATCATTTTTTACCCAGGAATCTAAAATTCTAAATAAAGTAAAATAAACAGCCTTGTGTCTTACGACGCAAGGCTGTTTATTTTAGATAATATGCGCAGTGACGGGCACGGAGTGCCCTTTGCTACTAAATTTGTCGAAGAACAGCAAGATTTATTAGATATTAATAGGGATTCTGATGATATTCACTGAATAGCCGGGGACATCGAAGAGGATATCGTTGGATGTTCCGGCCTTGACGTTTCCGTCGACAGGAATGATATTATGGGGAGTTGAGATTGTGTTCTCATCTCCACCGGTTGCGGAAGAGAGTCTAATCAACTTCAGCGCATCGGGTTTTGAAGTATCTATTGAACAGTTGGACAGGTTGATGACGCCGTCGGCATATCCATCGCCAACATTAACAACCTTGACATACATCATCTTGGCAGCATCGTCAATTGTAGTGGAGGCAAAGACTCCTTCCATAGCACTACCCTTCATAGATTTACAGGAAAGGTTTAGTTTACCGTCAAGATAACAGCAAATGCTATCGCCGTCAACATCAACCTGAAGATCATACCAGCGATTCGGGTCGACACTGAAACGTTCGCCTCTGCACAAAGCCACTCGATTGCCATCGATCGCTTGCTCAACATTGTTCTGAGAGTTTGACCATCCGCCAACATTAAACCACTGATATGTCTTTGGATTCTTATATCCGAACATAGCCATGAACCCTTCAAGACCTGACAGTTTCTTTGCCTGAACCTTGAATGTGTATTTCTCAGCATCAATATCATCGGGACAAACGATCATTGCAGCCTGCTGATCTCCTTTCTGGATAATTTCATTATCAGAGGTGCTCCAATTTCCAGACACTTTGTTCCACTTTGAATAGTCGGATATATCCACAGATTTTCCGTCTATGGCAAGCTGTGCATCGCGATAAACGACATCTGTTGACCAAGATGCAAGACCGACATGCACAGGCTGTGCCTTTTCCTCCTCTGTTGGTTCCGGTTTGGTCAGGTCATATGTCCAGTCGGTCTTTACCACCTGTGTGCCAATATTGTTAGGGAATAGTTGCTGCACATAGTAAGAGGGGGTTCCCATCACCTGCGAAGAGTTGAAGCGGATCATGTCTGGACGCCAGCGCGCATCGTTCTCATTGACGAAGATTGGGGCATACGAGTTCATAACCACCACATCGGAATTATTTTCCATACCCATCATATAGACGGCCTCGCCTAATGCAGCATTCAGGTTGCCGATTTCACCGAAATTGCTTGTGACAGCGTATTCGCCTACGTATACCTTATGTTTGGAACGATCGTAGTCATCATATTTGTTGAATCTATCGGCAAACCATTTTGGGTTACGATAGTAATGCTCATCCACAATTTCCACCGGATAATCATTACGCCAGGAAGGATAGTCAGTAGCCCAAGACTCGACATTACCTATACATTTCACATTAGGATATTTTTCCTTGATCGCGTTATAGAATTGTATGTAGCGTTCCGGATAGTGGTCGCTCTGGTCGGAGTTGTCATCCATATTGAAATTATAGTTCTCGTTGCCGATCTCAATGTATTCGAGATTGAAAGGTTCCGGATGGCCGTTGTCTGCACGCATCTTGCCATACTTGGTGGTCACATCTCCGTTGGCATATTCAAGAGCGTCGAGACATTCCTGAATCCAATCGCCGATCTGATCGTAGGGTGTGCAACCTCCATGCCAAATGCCGACATTTACCACAAACAATGGTTTTGCCCCCAAGTCTTCTGCAAGCTGAAGGTACTCATGGAATCCGATGCCATCGCTTGTGCGGTAACCCCAGTTTACATTTTGATGCCCCTCACGCTTCTCGATAGGGCCAATGGTGCGTTTCCATCTGAAAGCATTGTCAGGGCTAATCTGGCCTTCGACGAAGCACCCCCCAGGGAAGCGCATAAATGAAGGATTCATATCGGCAAGCATCTGAGCAAGATCGGGACGCATACCGTTTTCACGGTCCTTGAATGTAGGCGGGAACAAGCTGACCACATCAAGTTGGAACTGCCCAGGCTTGTCTGCTGTGAGGGTGAATTCGGCTTTCGGGTCTGTACCGGTGGCAGAGATTGTAGCGGTATATTTCTTCCAATCTTTGGATAACGAAACTTTAAGGTTCTCTTCACCAAGAGTCTGACCGGAAGCAGACTGCAGACGAGCTGTTATGGTACCCTTGTATTTCTTGTCGCTCTTTGCCCAGAAAGATAGCCTATATTCTCTACCTTTTACAGCATTGATTCCCCAAAAGCCTTCATTACGCACGCCGTCGCCGGGTTTGACGAGAGTTACGTCAAGAGCATTGTGCTGCACTTCATTGAGCAGGTCATCCTGAACCAATGCTATCTGAGCGTCACCAACGCTAAACCAATTGCATGGCGTCGTGTCATCTTCAAAGGAGCGATTGCGGATCAACTCGGCATACAGTCCGCCGTCGGCAGCATGATTGATATCTTCGTAGAAGATGCCGTAATGAACAGGGCTGATCATGGGGCCTCGCTGGTTGGCATCGATGTTGATTACTACCTGTGCAGCCATGGTCTGTGCCAGAGTGAACAAGGAGAAGGCAAGAATCTGTCTTATTTTCATCGGTATTAGATTA
>JAIDTO010000305.1:3431-5267 GCA_029060625.1 Muribaculaceae bacterium
CCTGTGCAGCCATGGTCTGTGCCAGAGTGAACAAGGAGAAGGCAAGAATCTGTCTTATTTTCATCGGTATTAGATTAGAAGTTGTTTAAACTTATTTACGAATTCTAATAAACAACAAGAAGTGTTAAAACAAAATTCTTTTTATTAACCTTCCGCCATCTTTTCGGCGTATTTTCCTTCATTTATCAGTCACGATGCCCGCATCGTTCCTTCTGCATGAAGAAAAATCCGCTCGAAAACCTGACGGAAGGTTAATAAAAAAATAAGTTTAAACAACTTCTTATAAAATTATGACTGCAAAGATAATAAAAAAATTGCTCCCGCAGCTATTATGCGAGAGCTTTTTTCATTGATTCGGGGCTTATTACACCTTGAAGCACGGTAGAGTTATCGAAGACCATAAAAGGAATAAGGTCAAAATCCTGTCGCTGATTGATTTCATTCTCCTGCTCTTTCACCACATTGCCATACTCATCGCTTTCAAGGACATCCTTCACAGCCGTAATGTCCAAACCACATTTGGCGGCTATCGATAAAAGAACGTTATGGTCTGACAACCTGAGGTTTTCAATAAAGTTGGCATGGAAGAAGGCAAAATTCAGTTTTATCAAAGTGTCTTGGGGATATCCACTTGTCTGCGCATATTTCATCAGACGGTGTGCATCAAAAGTGCTGCAAACCGGCGTTGTAGCAAGTTTATAATGCAGACCTACACGCGCTGCCATATTGGTGATCTTCGTCATAAGATGCTGAGTCTGCTCGGCAGTGTATTGATGACCGTCCATAAAATGCTGTGTCATTGTCTCAGTAGGGATAACCGGAGCATCAGGGTCAAGTTGATACGACAAGAATTGAAGCGTCACTTTGTCTGAAATATCCTCTTGCTTGATTATTTCCATCAGCTGAGTCTCTTCCATATAGGAATAGGGACATGCATAATCAGCCCATATCTTTATTTCCATAATTATGTGTTTATCTTAGCTTTAATAATTTTTACATCATCAATATTATAACAAATATTGTTTCTGTCGAGTTTGAAAAGGGGTAATAAAAAAGCTGCAACCTTATGGGTTACAGCGAAAACATTTTAACAGTGGCGGAAAGACAGGGAACCTATCGCATTGCAAAAGTGTATTGATTATCAAATCATTAACTCTACAAATTTGAAATGGTTAGCGGCTGGGTAGCGCATTTCGATCAAAGATTCAAATCTCTTGATAGAATTGGATTTACCAGCTTCTTTCCCTATCAAATATCGCATATAATTGACGGAGCAGAATTTTTCACAAGGATACCGACTGTTCCAGAATTATAGTCAAAAACACCCTGATTTTCAATAAGAAAACTCGGACAATTTTTAATGGGTAACAAAAGGTTAACAAATACATTGATAACCAAATTGCCGCCCGCCTCTGCGAGCATTATCCGCAGTGCAAAGTTAATAAATTTTGTTCGATTCCACAATAGAGAAAATGTTAAAATAAGAAAATGCTGAAGCTCTCTTAATCAGTTCTTTCCATACCAAAGCGGAAAGAGAATGGGCAGTCTGGGTTGGTTTCGGCGTGATGCCGTCTGAGGCGTTTGGAGCGAGTCCGGCACTACCTCATACCGCTTCCCGCCTATATGCAACGGCGGAACACCGAGCGAAGCCAACGCCTCGGAGTGGCGCGACGGAGACGTCGCTGTGCCACAGTCCAAGACTTATTGGTTGTGCTCCGTGTTCTTTTCGCCGTTGCTGTGAGTGGACTTTACGACCGCTCATTCACTTGCCGCTTATAGTTGCAGTCCACGAGTCGAGACTGTGATAATCTGTCTCCTTTGTCGCCTAATTATCAC
>JAIDTO010000306.1 GCA_029060625.1 Muribaculaceae bacterium
TGAATATATCCTATTCACGCAGCAAAGTTAATAAAAATTATAGTACTATGCAATACATAGTACTATAAAAATAAAAAAAATATTATAATCCTTGTGTTTACACCCAATCTATCAAAATAGTTGCGAAGTTGTCTCTGATTGTGGTGCGAACGAAGTGAGCACATCATCAAAGCTAAAAAAATCCCGGATTCAAGAAATTGAACCCGGGATTTTGTACTTATTTGTATTTATTTTCAATACTTGTATGCTGCCATTTCTTCAGGCTTGAAGTTTGAAATGAAGTCAGCATGCTTTGTGCATTCTGCCTGACCATACTTCACATACACTTCCAGCGACTTGTCGAATGCCTCGTCGCGACCAGCCTCTTCCAGAAGCAAGCAACCCATCACAGTGTGTCCTGCCATCTCTACGAGTCTGCGTGCCATAAAGTCAGTATATGCCTGATCCTTAACTTCAAGAACACTCTTTACTGCAGCCTCATACTGCTCGCACATTTCATCAAGAAGTTTCTTTGCTCCTGCATGCTTTTCAGATACCTCTGCATTCAAAGCTTCCTTAATGAAGTTAAGATATGTTCCGGTTGTGACGTGGCGGATAGCAGCCACTACCTGAAGCTGAGTAGTTCCTTCGTAAATGCTTGTGATGCGTGCATCCCTATAAAGGCGTTCACACTTATAGTCTTTCATGAAGCCACTACCACCATGGATCTGAATACAGTCGTAAGTGTTCTGGTTGCAGAATTCAGATCCCATACCCTTTGCAAGAGGAGTGAATGCATCTGCAAGTTTGCTATATGCTTTGGCCTCAAGCTTTTCTTCTTTAGTAAGAGGACGCTCTTTAGCGATATCGTCATAAATCTTGTAGATATCTACAAAGCGGGCGCAAGCATAAAGAAGTGCACGGCTTGCGTCAAGCTTAGCCTTCATTACACTAAGGATTTCAGCAACTGCAGGGAATTCGATGATTGCCTTGCCAAACTGCTTGCGATCCTTTGCATAGTCAAGAGCCTCACGGTAAGCTGCCTCTGATATACCTACACTCTGCGCAGCGATGCCAAGACGTGCACCGTTCATAAGCGCCATCACATATTTGATAAGACCAAGTTTACGGCTACCACAGAGCTCAGCGGGTGCATCCTTATATACAAGCTCACATGTCGGGCTACCCTTGATGCCCATCTTGTTTTCGATACGACGAACGTTTACACCACCGTTACGTTTGTCGTAGATAAACATAGAAAGACCACGTCCATCTTTAGTGCCCTCTTCAGAGCGTGCAAGCACGAGGTGAATGTCTGAGTCACCGTTAGTGATAAAACGCTTCACACCGTTAAGAACCCAGCTTCCGTCTTCTTTCTGAGTTGCCTTGAGCATCACGCTCTGAAGGTCGGAGCCTGCATCAGGTTCTGTGAGGTCCATACTCATTGTCTCTCCCTCACATACTCTTTTGATATAGCGTTCCTTCTGGTCGTCATCTGCAAATTCATAGATGGTTTCAGCGCAGTCCTGAAGTCCCCAGAGGTTTTCAAAACCTGCATCAGCACGGCTTACTATATCTGCGGCCATGATATAGGGAGTGATCGGGAAATTGAGACCACCAAGCCTACGAGGCATCGACATTCCCATAAGCCCTGCCTTGCGGCAAGCCTCAAGGTTTTTCTTAGTGCCTTCAGCATAGATCACACGATTGTTTTCTACGCGCGGACCGGTATGGTCCACTTCCTCAGCATTTTCAGCGATTACGTCACCACAAATCTCACCAACTACTTCGAGCACCTTGTCGTAGGAGTCCATGGCATCATCAAAGTCAAGTGGTGCATAGTCATATTTCTCCGCATCAGCGAAGTTTCTTTCCTTGAGTTCCACGATCTTCTTCATCAAGGGATGCTGAAGGTGGGATTTAAGATTCGGATTGTCTGTATAAAAATTAGCCATGGCTTATTTCGAGTTCTTTTTGTAATACTTGATTAACTTGGGCACTACGTCTTCCATCTTCCCTGTGATCACTATGTCGGCAATGGCATTGATCGGAGCATCCGGATCTGAGTTGATGGAAATGATGAGGCTTGAATCCTGCATACCTGCAATGTGCTGGATCTGTCCTGAGATTCCACATGCTATGTAAAGCTTCGGACGGACTGTTACTCCTGTCTGACCAATCTGACGGTCATGATCTATCCAGCCGGCATCAACTGCTGCACGGCTCGCGCCAACTTCTGCTCCAAGCACATCAGCAAGCTGCTGGAGAAGATCAAAGTTTTCTTTTGAACCCACTCCGTAACCACCTGCTACAATAATTGGGCTTCCCTTAAGATTGACTTTTGACTTCTCAACGTGGCGATCAATAATATCGACAACAAAGTCAGTATTGTCAGTATAATTATTTACGTCAAGATCAACGACTTGTCCGGTATAGTTGGAGTCACGAACTTCTTTCTTCATCACTCCCTCGCGAACTGTTGCCATCTGCGGACGGCAATCAGGATTTACGATGGTTGCCACGATGTTGCCGCCGAAAGCCGGACGAATCTGATAGAGGAGGTCCTTGTATTCCTTACCTGTCTTTGCATCAGTATAGTCACCGATTTCAAGGGAAGTACAGTCTGCAGTCAAACCACTGTGGAGTGCACTCGACACACGGGGACCAAGGTCACGACCTATTGATGTAGCACCCATGAATGCGATGCGTGGCTGGATTTCCTTGAATAGGTTGATCAATATTGAGCTGTGAGGAAGTGAAGTGTAAGGGTATAGACGTTTGTCCTGAACCTTATAGAGTGTGTCTACTCCATATGGCATCACTTGCTTTTCTATATCCTTCAGGTTGTCGCCTGCTACAACTGCCTCGAGTTTGATACCTAACTTATCGGCCAACTGGCGACCTTTTGTGAGGAGCTCAAGGCTCACATCAGCTACCTTGCCGTCTTCGTATTCAAGATATACGATGAGATTGTTCTTGTCTGCCATAATTATATTATATTAGCCGATTGTATGGTTAGCGAATAATTCTTTTATCAAGTCTTCGATAGCTTCATCTGTGTTTTCAATCTTGCGGGCTTCCTTAGCCGTGAAGACAACGTTCTCGATGCTCTTCACCTTTGTCGGGCTACCTGCGAGGCCACACTGCGCGAGGTCTGCATCAACATAAGCTGCATTCCACTCTCCTATATTGAGATAAGGACGTTTTTCGATGAGATCCTTCTTCTTTTCATCATTAGCAACCTCTGATGGAACGGCAGCATATTTGTATTTCTGAAGGCATTTAGCGTTTCTCGGACGGCAATCCGCAGCGCTCCCATTGACTGTCACTACGAGAGGCAGCGGAGCCTTTACTGTTTCCACACCGGATTCAATGCGACGTTTTACTGTTACCTTGCCTCCTTCTGCATCAATGATTTCTTCTGCATATGTCACAGTTGGCAGTCCAAGTTTTTCTGCCACTTGCGGACCAACTTGTGCGGTATCGCCATCAATAGCCTGTCTGCCACCAATGATCAAGTCATAGTTGCCGAGTTTCTTGATTGCTGCGCTGAGTGCATACGAAGTAGCAAGAGTGTCAGATCCGGCAAAAGCACGGTCGGAAAGCACGACTCCATTGTCGGCACCACGATATAGACCCTCACGGATGATTTCTGCCGCGCGAGCCGGACCCATGGTCAGGATTGTCACTTTTGTGCCGGGATACATGTCCTTGAGGCGGAGAGCCTGCTCAAGAGCGTTGAGATCTTCGGGGTTAAAGATCGCGGGAAGGGCTGCACGGTTTACTGTGCCGTCTTCCTTCATCGCATCTTTACCGACGTTTCTCGTATCAGGTACCTGCTTTGCAAGCACAATGATATTTAAACTCATAATTTTGCTATATTATGTTTATAAATAATTATCATTAAGTCCAAAAGTATCCGTCACTATCCTGATTTGGCGATCCTTTTGCAGAGCATCCAGACGCATAGTCATAATGCACACAATTCGGATTTCAGTGCAAAATTAATA
>JAIDTO010000307.1 GCA_029060625.1 Muribaculaceae bacterium
ATCACCAAGCTATAGGGAAGGAATATTTCCCCGTAGGAATCTACGTTGAGGGCACTTCCTTCACGGAAGACACCACGTATGCGGTAGTTGACATGATCAATTGATATGTCTTTCCCGATTGCCTCCTCTGAAGATCCAAAGAGACTTTTTGCAATCCCCTCAGTGATGACTGCAACCGATAAATTGGAGTCGAAATCTTCTTGAGAGAATGGCTTTCCTTCCTTGAAGATATATTTATAGAATTTAAAGAATGATGGTTCTACATAGCGTACCTCTGCATGGAACTCAGGACCGTGTCCATCTGTCTGAATCATTGGATACCCTCCTCCGAGGCTACCCATAGCCGTCATATAATCAGCCGACTTGAGCTTATCGCGCATGAATTCCTCAATTAAAAGCGGTCCGATATTGCTGCTTGATCTGTTGTATCCATCTATTAGCACTACAGTCTCCACATAGACTGTGGAATCGCGGTCGTATTCCGGGTAGACGGGACCGAGCTGGCTATAGAGGAGCATGCCGTAGATGATTGTGAAGGCTATCGTGAAGGCTACTCCCGCCATGTAGAGGAGGGAGAATCCGGGAGTCTTCAGGGCTTCTTTTATTGTCTTTTTTATCAAATTCATAGTTTTACGTTAATGCATAATTCATAATGCATAATGCATAATTGTTTGTCGATGCTGTTGGTATATTTCGTAGTTGCCTCTTTTTTTCGGAGAAATTAATTATGCATTATGCATTGTGCATTATGCATTGGTGAAATTATCTTACCCGGAGGGAGGATGAGTCTTTGAAGCGGCTCATGTCGGAGAGGACTACGCGGTCGCCGGGGCGGATGCCGCTCTGGACTTCCACGAATTCATAGTTGGAGTTGCCGAGTTTCACCTCGTGCTTCTCGAGTTTCTTGCCGTCTTCGCTCAGGAAGAAGAGGCTGTAGGTGCCGGGGCCAGTGTAGAAGGAGCCGTTGGGGATGCGGACTGCGTCATCTACTACGTCGCAGGCTACATATACATCGGTCTTAAGTCCTGAGCGGAGACGTGGATGAGCATCGTCTTCAAGACGGACTGTAAACTTGATGACTCCGTTCTGTGACTGAGGTGTTAGGTTTGAGACCACTCCTTTGAGTCGTTCTTTACCGATTCTCACGATGGCTTGGCTGCCTACTCCAATCTTGCTGGCGTAGCTGTCGGAGATCTCACCGTCTACGCGGAAGTGTCCGAGGTCGGCGATGACTGCTATCTTCTGACCTTCGGAGACCTTTTCTCCAATTTGGTCGTTGATGAAGGTCAGTGTTGCATCGCGGGGTGAAGAGACACGGGCGTCGCTCAAGGTGCGGCTTTTCTCTCCGAGATTGCGGCGTGCAATGTCGATGTCGAGATGCTTCACGTTTTCAGAGGCCTGGGCCACTCGCTTCTCGTTGGCGAGCTGCTGCTTCATCTGCTCGAGTTCGAGGCGCCCGGTGCTAACTGCGAGTTCCGCCTGGCGGACACGGTCGCCTGTTCCGGAGCCGATGCTGTCGAGATACCTTTCATTGCGGAGTTCAGCTTCAAGACGGCTGAGGGTCATTTCCTTCACTTTCACTTGCATTGCAAGGTCGGTGAGGCGTGTATCGGAGTTTACGCGCTGCTGGTCGAGCTCATGGTTTTTCATCGCGATTTGGTCGCTGAGCTGGTTCACCTCGTTTTCAGTGCTCTGGAGGTCGAGACGTAGGAGGGGAGTCCCGGCTTTGACGGAGTCGCCGGCACGACAGTAGATTTCCACGATGCGGCTGTTGATAGGGGAGGTGATGATTTCCTCGAATGCTGCGCTGACAGTTCCCGTTCCGGATACAGTCACGTCGATGGTGCCTGTGTCGGCGGTTCCTACTATTAGATCTGATTCGGCTACTGAAGCCCGCATCATTGATCCGAGACCTATTGCGCCGGCCACTACTACGATTGCTATTCCACCTATCTTAAATATTCGGTTGCGTTTTGCTTTCAGTCGTTCCGAATTGGGTATTTGTCTGTCCATTGTTATTTGTTTTGCTTTGTTCGTATTGCGTATTGTTAGGGTCTTTAAAGTCCTTAAGGTCTTGAAGGTTCTTAAGGCCTTTGCTGAAATCCTTGCAATCAGCGTGCCAAAAATGTAAATGATTGATTGGTAGTGGTTAATGATTTTGATGGGTGTACGGAATCGGACGATTTTGTCCGATTTTGTATGATTGTTTTGTTTTTGTCCACTCGCATTTAACGCCACGGATGGGCGTGGAAAGGCGAATCGTGGATGATATTTTATTATCTCGTTTTTTTTTATTAATTTTGTGTCAAATAACTAACCCATATAGATCATGACAATGAAATTAAAGAAAACGATTTTTGCTGCGGTGGCTCTTTGTCTTGCGGCGATGTCGGCCCAGGGGGCAGACTACAGTAAGTATTATGAGGGTCTTCCGGTGAAGATCAATCAGGTGAAGGAATTCTCCGTTCCTGACTACAGTGTGAAAATTACCGATTTCGGCGGTGTAGATGATGGCGTGACACTCAACACCAAGGCATTCGAGAATGCCATAGCACATCTCTCATCAAAAGGGGGTGGCCATCTTATAGTGCCGGAAGGAATATGGTATACCGGTCCGATAGTCTTCGACCATAACATTGATCTGCACCTTGATCGTGGAGCACTCCTCCTTTTCAGTGATAATCTTGCGGATTATCCGGTGATTAAATCAGACTGGGAGGGACTATCCACCTATCGCGCCATGTCTCCGCTTATGGCACGCGGAAAGAAAAACATCTCAATCACCGGTGAGGGCACTATCAATGGCAATGGCCAGGCCTGGCGTCCGGTCAAGAAGATGAAGATGACCGATGGCCAATGGAAGAATCTTATTAAGAGCGGTGTGGTAAACGATAAGGGTGACATATGGTTTCCTAATGAGAATGCCATGAAGGTGTATTATGATAAGGAGACTCAGGAAAAGGTGCACTCCGGTGACCCTAAAGCTTTGGAAGAAGCACACGATTTCCTCCGTCCGGTGCTTGTATCATTCATCGGTTGCAGCAACGTGCTTCTCCAGGGTGTGACTTTTGAGAATTCCCCGGCATGGAACGTTCATCCGCTTCTGTGTGAGAATCTTATCGTAGACAATGTGAATATCCGTAATCCATGGTATGCACAGAATGGCGATGGCATAGACATTGAGTCATGCACCAATGTGCTTCTTGTCAACAGCAGTTTTGACGTTGGTGATGATGCCATCTGCATGAAGAGCGGCAAGGACAAGGATGGTCGCGACCGTGGAGTGCCTTCTTCTAATGTGCTTATCGAAGGCTGCACAGTATATCACGGACATGGTGGTTTTGTGATAGGTAGCGAGATGTCTGGCGGTTGCAAGGATGTTGTGGCTAAGAACTGTGTGTTTATCGGCACTGACGTTGGTCTTCGCTTCAAATCGACACGCGGACGTGGCGGCGTAGTTGAGAATATCTATGTTGACAATATCAAGATGACCGATATCCCCGGAGAGGCTTTGATCTTCGATATGTATTATGGCATCAAACCGGGAGCCCCCGTACCTCCCGTTACTGAGGAGACACCTTCATTCCGCAATATCTTCATCAAGGATGTGACATGCCGCTCGGCAGGACGGGCAGCCCTCTTTAATGGCCTTCCGGAGATGCCGATGAAGAATGTCGTGCTTGAAGACTGCCGCTTCCGCGCTAATCATGGATTCACTCTCAATCATGTCGATGGGTTGACAATGAAGAATGTCACTGTCGATGTGCCCGGCGAAAAGATTATCTACGGGGAGGGAGTGAAGGATGTGAAGATCAATTGACCTTGTAGGGACGCACGGCTCGTGCGTCCTAATCAATTTCATGGCTCGCGTATACTAAATATAAAAAAGGACGCACGAGCCGTGCGTCCCTACAAAATAATAATGTATATGCTTTAGGGGGAGGCTGGGAAGCCTCCCTTTAAATTAGTCCGAGGATCTGGTTGGCAGCATCCTTGGTGTTGACCTTCGGGATGATTTGCTCTACGGTGCCGTCGGGGGAGAGGAGGAATGTGGTGCGGACGATGCCCATGTATTCGCGTCCTGCCATTTTCTTCTTCTGCCATACACCGGCAAGCTGGCAGAGTGTGGTGTCAGTGTCTGCCACAAGCGGGAACTTCAGACCGAATTTGTCGGTGAATTTCTGATGGCTTGCAGCGGAGTCCTTGCTTACGCCGATCACCTGGTAGCCTTTGGCAGCGAGTTCGTCAAGACCGTCGTTGAGGCTGCATGCTTCGGCTGAGCAGCCCGGGGTATTGTCTTTCGGGTAGAAATACAACACGAATTTCTTCCCGGGATAATCACTAAGTTTTACTTCTTTCCCTTGGGCGTCTGTTCCAAGCACGTCAGGGAATTTATCTCCTATTTCCATAATTGATTATTATTTAGGTATTTAGAGTTTATTTATGATTTATCAAGATATATCATGCTGCATCATGATTAATCATGACTGATTAATATCACTAATTATAACAATCTCGATGTCTGATTTGTCGGCAATGGGTAAAGATTCTTTCCAGTCAAAGATTTTCTGGTAAAGGAAGTTGCAAATGTCTTCTTTTCCTGCAATTGTATCCACTCCTCGCCACACTGAAAGCAATGAGAGCATTTCATTGCTTACCGCGTTTTCATCCTCGATATCCACCCGATGGAAGCGGATGCCATGGTCGTGGGCCATTTGTTTGCCAGCGACTTCATCGGAGTCAAAAACCGCTACACGGCATCCTGATTTGCGGTATTCAAGAGCTTTCTCACGGGCAATCCCCTGGCAACCACCGGCTATCAATACGCGTCGGGCTTTCGGCTTTATTCCAGGGATAGCTTTTTTTATCGTGAGCTTACCGCTCCGCAGCTCCTCCATCCTCTTTTCAATATAATTATCAGCCATTTTTTACGTTTTATCTAAAAAACAAAAAGAAGATATAATAGTATTATGGCAGTTCGGAAATTTTTTCTTAAATTTGCTCATTAATATACAGGAAAAATGAAATACGGATATTTTGACGATAAAAATCGGGAATATGTGATCACTAATCCCAAGACCCCTTGGCCCTGGATAAATTATCTTGGCAACAAGGACTTTTTCTCTCTCATATCAAACACAGCTGGTGGCTACTCTTTCTACAAAGATGCCAAATTCCGGCGTCTCACCCGTTACCGCTACAACGGGGTGCCGATGGATGCAGGAGGCAGATATTTCTACATAAAGGATGGCGACACTGTCTGGAATCCGGGTTGGAAACCAACAAAGACTCCTCTCGACCGCTATGAATGTCGTCATGGCATGAACTATACCCGTATCATCGGTGAGAAAGATGGCGTTGAGGCTGACTTGCTTTTCTTCGTGCCATTGGACACTCATGCCGAAGTGACCAAACTGACTCTTACAAACAAATCAGACAAACCAAAGAATCTCAAGCTGTTCTCATTCATAGAGTGGTGCCTGTGGAATGCCGCAACAGACATGGAGAATTTCCAGCGCAATTTCTCCACCGGCGAGGTGGAGATCGACGGCTCCACTATCTATCATAAGACTGAATATAAAGAGCGTCGCAATCATTACGCATTCTTCAGCGTGAATGTCCCGGTGCAGGGTTTCGATACCGACCGCGAGACTTTTATGGGGCTTTATAATGGTTTTGACGAGCCTGAGGCCGTTCTCGAGGGTAAACCCCGCAATTCGGTGGCCCACGGCTGGTCGCCGATAGCATCCCATTATATTGAGGTGGATCTTAAGCCGGGAGAAAGCCGCGACTTCATATTCACATTGGGTTATGTCGAGAATCCTGATGACAAGAAATGGGAAAGCAAGGGGATAATCAATAAGGAGCCTGCGCAAGAAATCATGGCTCGCTTCGATACTCCCGAGAAAGTGGACAAGGCTTTTGCAGATCTGAGGAAATACTGGGATGACCTTCTTGCTACATACACTCTTCGTTCCGGCGATGATAAACTCGACCGTATGGTCAATATATGGAACCAGTATCAGTGTATGATCACCTTCTGCTTCTCCCGCTCCGCCTCTTTCTTCGAGAGCGGCATCGGCAGGGGAATGGGATTCCGCGATTCCAACCAGGACCTCGTAGGTTTCGTGCATCAGATTCCTGAACGCGCGAGGGAGCGAATCATTGACATCGCTTCCACCCAATTCCCGGACGGAGGATGCTACCATCAGTATCAGCCGCTCACAAAAAGAGGCAACAATGATATAGGCGGAGGTTTCAACGACGACCCTATGTGGCTGATTTTTGGCACTGCTGCGTATATTAAGGAGACAGGTGATTTCTCAATTCTTGACGAACCTGTGCCTTTCGACAACCAGCCGGGTTCTGAAGTGCCGCTTATGGAGCATCTTAAGGTATCCGTAGACCATGTGATAAACAATCTTGGTCCCCACGGACTCCCTCTTATAGGACGTGCAGACTGGAACGACTGCCTTAATCTCAATTGCTTCTCCAATGATCCTAATGAGTCTTTCCAGACCACAGAAAACAAGTCGGAGGGCTCGAAGGCTGAGTCCCTTATGATCGCTGGCCAGTTTGTGGCTACGGGTCGCGACTATGTAGATCTGTGCCGCGTGCTTGGAAAGAATGAGGAGGCAGACAGGGTGCAGAAGCATATTGATCAGATGGTGGAGGCTGTAAAGAAATATGGCTGGGATGGCGAATGGTATCTCAGGGCATACGACTATTACGGCCGCAAGGTGGGATCAAATGAGAATAAGGAGGGAAAGATATTCATAGAGTCGCAGGGATGGTGCACTATGGCAGGCATCGGGCTTGAAGATGGACTTGTGGAAAAATCACTTGACTCTGTTAAGAAGTATCTTGACTGTGAGCATGGTCTTGTGCTCAATAATCCTGCCTTTACTGAATACATACCGGACTATGGCGAAATATCAACGTATCCTGCAGGATACAAGGAAAATGCCGGCATATTTGCCCACAACAATCCTTGGGTAATAATCGGGGAGACCGTGCTTGGAAGAGGAGACCGAGCTTGGGAATACTATCAAAAGATCTGTCCTGCCTACGTGGAGGAGAAAAGTGATCTGCATAAGGTGGAGCCATACGTTTATTGCCAGATGACTGCCGGAAAGGATGCGGCGCGTCCGGGTGAGGCAAAGAATTCCTGGCTCACAGGAACGGCTGCTTGGAACTGGTATGCGATAACGCAGTTTATACTTGGCATCCGTCCTTCCTACAATGGCCTTGAGATTGACCCTTGTATTCCGAATGAATGGGATGGCTACGATGTCACGCGTAAGTTCCGAGGTGCCACCTATGACATATCGGTGCGTAATCCCCGCCATGTCAGCAAAGGGGTGGAAAGGATAACGGTAAATGGAAAATCTATCGACGGAAATGTACTTCCTATCATGCCTGCTGGCACGGTCAATAAAGTGGAAGTGACGATGTGATTTCTAAACTTCATCTAAATCGTTATTTCATGAATAGAAAATCAGCTTTCACCTTAAAGAATTTCAACAAGAGTATTTGTCATAACCTATCATTAGGTTTTTTATCTCCGTTTCTGATCGTTTTAGTATTGACAATTGTATCTCCAATTGCCAAGGCTCATGTCGTGATCAATGAAATAATGCAGTCTAATATAGATTGCATTATGGATGATTTAAATGAATTTCCCGATTCTTGGGTGGAACTCTATAACCCTGATGTTCAAGTAGCTTTGTTAAGTGAATACAGCATTGGCACGAGTGAAGATGCAAGTAAGGCTTATCCATTGTCGGGCTCTCTTTCATTGGCGCAACATATAGTGGTATTCTGTGATAAGGCAGATCAAGGACATCACACTAATTTCCGTCTTGATTCGGGAAAGGGTGGTTCTGTATATCTGTTTCATAATGGCGAGATAGTAGATAAGGTTGAGAATCTCAAGAAACAGCCGGCGGCTAATATTTCATATGGTCGAATTTTAGATTTTTCGGAAGATTGGGGTTATCAGGCCCAACCTACTCCTGGTGCTAAAAACTGTGGGAAAATTTGCCAAGATGTTCTCCCTGACCCGGTATTCAGTGTGCCCGGGCGAGTGTCTTCCGAGATGTTCGAGTTGATTTTGTCGCTTCCAAAAGATGCTCCCGCTGATGCTGTGATAAGATATACCCTTGATGGCTCTGAGCCTATAAATTCCAGTAGCCTTTATTCGGATCCTATTAATGTATCGGGTTCGATGACTGTTAGAGCTAAGCTATTCTGTGATGGGTATCTTTCTCCGCGATCAATAACTCATTCGTATATTTTCCATCCGCAAGATATGACGATCCCCGTAATTTCACTCGTTACCGATAACGACTATTTCTATGATGAAAAAATAGGGATCTATGTCGATGGATCGTATTCTTCATGGATGAATAACTTTTCCTATGACTGGCGTCGTCCGGTCAATGTGGAGTATTTTGTCTCGAATGAATCCGAAAGTGTAATCAATCAGTTGTGTGAGACCAGGGTGAAGGGTGGGGCAACAAGGTCTTATCCGCTAAAGTCCCTTGTACTATATGCAAATAAAAGATTTGGAACAAAACGATTGAATTATGAATTCTTTCCTGATCAGACTCCCGGTATAATGGAATTCAAATCTATAGAACTGCGCAATGCAGGAAATGATTATGTCTCTACGTATATGCGTGATGGTGTCATTCAAAAGTGTATGGGAATGAATTGTGATCTTGATTGGCAACCTTCACGTCCGGTGGTGCTGTATATTAATGGGATTTATAAAGGAGTCATAAACATTAGGCCACGTAGCAATGAAGATTATGTTTATTCCTATTATGATGGACTTGAGGATATTGATATGTTAGAAAACTGGTGGGAGCTCAAGTCCGGTACATACGACAACTTTTTTAGCTTTTCAGATTTTTATTCAGAAGAAGGGCATTCTTTAGAAGAATACGAAGAGCTTATGGATGTAGGAGAATTCTGTAATCTTATGATTATGAATTTGTTTTTTGATAATAAGGATTTTCCTGCCAATAATATTGTGATGTGGCGACCAATATCTGATTCAGGGCGCTGGCGCTGGATAGCAAAGGATACAGATTTTGGACTTGGTTATGCGAGAATGCGTCCTGATTATCCCACACTTGATTGGATTGTGACACCGGGATTTGATGGAGGATCGCTTAATGGCGCCAACAAGGAGATCTCTACAAGATTATTTAGAAGATTGCTAAATATTCCGGAATTTAAGAAGATGTTTATAGATAGGTGTGGGGTATATCTTGGGGATTTTCTAAAGATCGATTCTATAATAGGGTGTATAGACAGCAGATATGATGAATTGAAGGGTGAAATGGATAGCCATTGTGCATTATTGCATCCTCAAGGTCTGGATTATGAATCTGAATTGAACTGGGCAAGGGAATGGGTCAGGCAAAGGCATGACTTCTTTTATCCGTATCTATCAGAGTTCTTTGGCTTGGAAAGTCCGGTGCCTTTGTTGATACACACTGGCGAGGAGTCTTGCCTTAGGTTGATTGTGAATGATATCCCTATGAGCAGTGATGAGTTTGACGGTTACTTCTATCCTGATCAGAAACTGGTTATAAAATCCGACTCGGAATCCGACGACTTCCTTGTACGGGGTTGGATGGTCAAGGTCAATACCGGAGATTCTGTCTCTTCAATGGTTTATGACACAGAGATTCTTTCTATTGATATGCCTTTTGGCGACAAGGTAGATATTTCACCAATTACTTCAGCTGATCCATTTGATGTTGAGGAGGTTTCAGATGCATTTGAATCTGTTTCACCTTGTGATGTTTTTGATGTATCCGGACGTTATATAGGATCTTACGTTTTATCCTCTCTTTCGGAATTGTCTCCCGGACTCTATGTGGTTCGTCAAGGAAAGGTCTCGAAAAAGTTGACAATTAAGTGATATGATAATCCTTTAATTGCGGTAGTGGGGATGATGGGTGAGGAGTTCCTTGCGGAGACGGGAGCGGTCGAGATGTACGTAGATCTCGGTTGTCTCCAGCGATTCATGGCCTAAAAGCTCTTGGATGACACGCAGGGAGGCTCCCCCCTCGAGCAGGTGGGTTGCGAAAGAATGGCGGAGAGTATGAGGGGATACAGTTTTCAGAATGCCGGCGGCAGCAGCAAGGTCTCTGATGATATAGAATACCATTACCCGCGACATCTTGCCGCCGCGTCGGTTGAGGAAAATAATATCCTGTGCATCTGATTTGATGTTAAGGTGTGCCCGCTGAGGCAGGTATTCCTTTATCAGGTCAATGGATACGGGAGATACCGGAACAATTCTCTGTTTGCTTCCTTTGCCTTCCACTATTAGGCATCCGTCGTCAAAGCTCAGTCGCGACAGTCGGGCATCTATCAGTTCTGACACGCGGAGCCCGCTGCCGTAGAGGGTCTCTATTATGGCATGGTTGCGAAGGGTTTCCTCTTTGTCGTCGGGAATCTGTTCGATCATCATGTCTATCTCAGCAGTGCTCAACACTTCAGGCAGATGGCGTCCGAGCCTTGGCGACTCAAGAAGGTCGGTAGGGTTTGTGTCAATAATCCCCGATAGCTTAAGAAACTTATAATAGCTCTTGATTCCTGATAGGATTCTGGCTTGGCTTCGCGGGCCGATTCCCATGTCGCGGAGTGTGGATAAGAAACTGTGGAGGTCTTTTTCTTTTGCTTCAGCCGGGTTTAGATTTTCCTCTTCAAGATACTCAAGAAGATGGCATACGTCAGACACATACGCTTCGCACGTATTGCCCGACATACCGCGTTCAAGCGACAGATAAGCCTCGAAATCCTGCAGGAAAGTTTTAGACTCCATTAGATATCATACTTTAGTTTCTGCATTCCGGTGCGTCGTAGGATGATACGGAAATCTTTAGATTCTATTTCCAAGGTCGCGCTTTCAGGAGTAGGGCCCGGATTCCGGAAAATAAGCATGCCGCACTCCTCCTGATCATCCATCTTCTTCCAGCATCCGACTGCGTCATGCATATTGAAGGAGATTATGAAATCTGTGTCTTTGGGACACTCCTTGTGTGTTGACAGACGCATCTTCGGCATAATCATCTTGATGGCTGTCGCTATACGTTTGTCTGAGACGGGCATCCATACACATGCGGGACGCAACAGATGCAGCAGGCGGATTATCATTCGGGCGCGACGCCGACCACGACGATCTTCGTGATATTCAAAATCAAGATATGCATCGCAGTAGAATCCATACCGTTTGTCAGGCCGAATGCATTCCTTGACTATACTGAACGCCAAAGGGGAATGAACGCCATACCCTCTGGTATGGCGCCACCTTCTGATATATTCTTTTAAGAATGCACAGTTCATAATCGTCGTAAAATGCAAACCGCCAGCGCTATATCCTCCTTGTAGGGAAGCACAATTTAACCCTTAACCCTTAACTCTTGCCTCTTGCCCCTTGACCCTTATATAGATCCATTTCCCGAGAGCTCCGAGAGCAAGAAGATAGATGAGTATAACGGAGGCCATTGCAATGTTATTGGCCTTGTTGACAGATTCCGGGTTGAATTCCATCACGATTTCAGAGTCTCCTGCCGGCAGGCGCAACGCGCGAAGCACATAGTCAGCTTGCCCGATCTGTGTCTCCTTGCCGTTGACAGTGGCTTTCCATCCCCAGGGGAAATATACCTCTGAGAAGAGAGCTATGCCCCCTTTGGCGCTATGAGCCTTATACGTGAGCTTGTTGGGTGCATATGAAGTCTCATAGATGGTGTCTCCTTCTGCTATCGGAAGAGGAGTGCCGATAATATCGGCAAATTTCTTGTCGGCTACCGCTGTATTGCGGTTAGTAAGGTGTGATAGTGCATCCATCTCCTCACGTGAGCTTCCGACATATGTCAGTGTGTCGACCAACCATGCGTTTCCAAATGCATCCGGATTCTCGCTGTAGCCACCGTCTGAGAGGAAATATTTTGCATTGAGCATATTCAGCACGAAGGGATTTCCTTTGGTGATCTGATGCTCTATCAAGTCATTGTAGCGGGTAAGTTTGGCAGCGTGGTATCCGCCGATAGTCTTGTGGAAATAGCTGCTTCGGGCAGAGGAGAACCCCGGGATGTCCATCACCCTGTAGTTGCTCTTATCTTGCAAAATGGCAAGATCCGCTTCTGTCGGGACGAAGGCTGCCTCGTCGCTTTCAGCTGTCAGGAAGTTTTCGGAGTCTACATATCGCTTGTCGACCGAATAAAGGTCTACGAGCACGAGGGCAGCCAGGCAGCAAGCCCATACCGATGCGTTTTTAATGATCTTTTTCTCCCATAGCAGGAGCAATACGCATCCAAGCACAATGAAGATTAGTGAGCGCATAGCATCTGTAGATACCAGGTTCAAGCGTCCGTCACCGATTCCATGCATCACATTTGAGTATACCGGGTTACTGAATACTCCGGCTTCTTTCAGGTAGCTCAGCTCGTTGGATGAGTAGGGTTCGCCGAATATTGAAGGAGATATCCAGCCGAGCAGACACACTGCCGCTCCGCCACCCATGATGCATATCACAGTCCATTTGTTTTTTGCAAAGAAATTATCGGTCTTGATGATCTGTCTTACGCAAAGAGCTGCAAGAAGCGGGATGCAGAATTCAGCCACCACAAGGATTGAGCTGACGGTGCGGAATTTGTTGTAGCCCGGGAAGTTATCGATCATGAAGTTGGTGAGTCCATTGAAGTTATGTCCCCAGCTTAGCATAATCGTGAAGATTGTCGATGCGAAGAGTGCCCATTTCATTGGGGTTTCCCAACGCCCTTCCACTACAAACATTGCCAGAATGGCGAGCAGGAGAACGAAGGCTCCAACATATACGGGTCCGTTGGTCATCGGTTGGTCGCCGAAATATTGGGTGAATTGGCTTGCAAACTGCATTTCCTCCGGGCTAAGATATCGGTCGGTCCCCATGTCGGTATCTGCTACGCTCAGCATCCTGTTTTGTCCCGCTGTGGGTTTTAGGGATGCTCCACCTTTCACGTTCGGAATCAAAAGACTCCAAGTCTCGTCGATGCCATAGCTCCAAGCTGTGATGGCATCTTTGTCCATGCCCTTTGCTGCCGGAGCGTTGGGGTCTGAGATGTCTGTAGCGCGTCCTCTGACGGTCTCTTTGCTATATTCAAGTGAGTTATAGAGGCTTGGGGAGTTGGCGGCAACTCCAATAAGTCCGCATGCGATTGCAATGCATGTAGAAATCGCCCATTTCCCTATGGCTTTCTCCTTGATGGCAATCCATAGCCATGCCAAAGCAATGCAAGCCATGACGATGAGGAAGTAGTAGGTCATCTGCGGGTGGTTGCTCATCAACTGCATTGCAGAGAAGAGTGCCGTGAGAGCTCCTCCGGCAAGCCATTTGCCACGATAGGTCAGTATGAGACCTCCGATTGTAGGCGGGATGTAGCAGAGGGTCAGGAATTTCCAAATATGTCCGGCTCCTATGATGATTATAAAATAAGAAGAGAATCCCCATGCCAGTGAGGCAAAAAGAGCCACACTCCACCGCATCTTCATGCATAGGCACATTATGAAGAATCCGAGCATCATGCCGAAGAGAAGGTTGGCGGGAGAGGGGAGTCCAAGCATATAGACGCTTTGTATCCAACTCAGAAAATCGTTGGCAGGGTATGACGGCGAGATCTGGAATGTAGGCATCCCTCCGAAGAGGGAGTTGGTCCATCGTGTGCTTTCCCCTGTCTCTGCCTTGAACACTTGCTGTTCATGGCCGTTGGCAAGCCCTTGCTGTATGTCGTGTTGCTGAAGCACTCTTCCCTCCATGGCATCCGGGAAGAAAAACATAAAGGCGACCACTGCTAAAAGCAGAGCCGCCGCTATGGTAAATATTGTGGTTTTCTTATTTTGCATCGTCTGTGTCGAGTTTGATCTGACGGTTCATTGACTGTTCGAGAGAGATAAGGGTCTCAGTCTCAGTTACACCCTTTATATGCTGTATGCGGTCGTTGAGAAGCTCCATGAGATGCTGGTTGTCGCGCGCAAACACTTTCATAAGCATAGAGTAGGGACCCGTGGTGAAATGGCACTCCACTACTTCAGGAATATTCTCGAGGTCGGCGACTACGCCACGGTACATAGAGCCTTTTTCAAGCTTGACTCCCACATAAGTGCATGTATTATATCCGAGCTTTTTCGGGTCTACATCATAGCCGGAGCCGATAATAACGCCCATTTCGATAAGGCGCTGGATGCGCTGGTGGATAGCGGCGCGCGATACTCCGCATACGATCGCTACGTCTTTAGAAGGCGTGCGAGCATTGTTCATGATAATGTTGAGAATCTTTCTGTCAAGGTTGTCGACTTTTTCCATGATTGTTTTTTGTCTTGTTTAGGTTTTTAGGTCGGATAATCTCGAAGATTTAAGCCGTTTTTTTCCTTTATGAGGCTATTATCTTCGACTATCCTTTGCAAAGTTAAGACAAAAAAAGCAAATAAGCAATAGTCAAACTAAAAAATAGTAGCAAAAAGTTAATTATTCATTCTTGATTTGGCGAATGATCCTGCCACCCATGCGCATAGACAAGTGATTACGGCTATGGGGGCTAAGGTGACCAATAGGTCCATTATCTTCAGCTTCACAGGATATGCTATTGCCTCCACTTCCACTTCAACCGACTGATAGTCAATCGTGATAAATCCATATCTCTCTTGCAGCAGACATAAAATGGATCCTAATGCGATGCCGATTAGTCCGCCAAAAAGCGAAACGAGTACACTTTCCCAGCGGAATACGCTTGCTATTTGCCTTTTACTCAAGCCGATGGCAGACATGGTGCGCATCGAGTCTTCCTTCTCGAGCACAAGCATGGAGAGGGTGGTTATGATATTGAAGGAGGCTATGACAAGAATGAAGAATAGCAGGAGGAATGTCATCCATTTCTCAATCTGTACCATGCGGAAATTGATTTCCTGAAGCATGAGTCGGTTTTTCACCACATATTCCGGTCCTATCTTTGCCGAGATCTCATTCATCAACCTGTCTGTATCCGCCGGATTTTTCACTTTTATCTCAATTGCCGTTGCCTCCCGGTCGTATAGAAGAAGGTCTCTTACCAAGGATATGTCGGTGAAGATGCAATTTTCGTCATATGTGTCTTGCATCGACACGAACACGTCTGCTATATATAGGGAGTCCATCACGAAAGCGGCTGCCGGATTTGCCGGATTGAATCTTCCGGTTCTCTTCGGGGCAAAGACCATCAGAGGCTGGCTGTAATCAAACATCGAGAACTTATAGGTGAGCCCAATCGACATTAATGCCGGGTTGGATGTCTCCGCATCTTTAAGCGACTTTCCTCCTGCCACCCGTATGGAATCTATTGTCGTGACTTTCGAATATTCCGCAGGGACTACTCCCTTCAGCATTACAGGAGTTTCCCTCCCGTTGTAAAAACCAAGGGCATTGTCGGTTAGGGTAGGGGTAGCCACATCTATACCTTTTATCTTTCCAATCTCTAAGGCAAGCGAATCTCCATTTGTTATTGTCTTCCCCTCCCTCGGACTCACCATAAGGTCTGGCGACAGTATGTCGAGTCTCTCTGTAAGCACTGATTGAAATCCATTGAATACCGACAATACGCACACTACGGCAGCAGTGGCCACAGCGACCCCTGCCACCGATACCAATGCGATGGCGTTTACCGCGCTATGCGATTTCTTACCGAAAAGATACCGCAACGCTATAATGAAAGGTATTGACTTCAAGAGCGTCTTACGTTTTCAGCTTACAATCCTCTTGTAGGGACGCACGGCCCGTGCGTCCTCACAAGTTTATCCGAACTTAATTTTTAATCTCATCAGGGTCAACGTAGTCGTCGGCAGTTCCCTTGATCGGGTCGGATGCAAGCAGACGGTCTATGTTTTCCGCATAGTCAAGTGAGTCATCAAGGTAGAATGCCAAGTCCGGGCATTTCCTCAGTATCTGCTTCACTGCCTGGGCAAGCTCATACCTCACTGTCTTGCTCTGCTTCTTTATATTTTCGAGAATCTCATTTGATTTTTCCGGTGGAAAAATGCTCAGGTATGCCTTTGCCACAGAAAGGTCGGGCGAAACACGCACTGCGCTTACCGAAACGAGTACATTACCCATCGCTGCCGTCTGCCGGCGGAATATCTCACTCAATTCTTTCTGTATAAGTCTTGCTATTTTTGCTTGTCTTTTTGATTCCATAGTCAATTCTTTATCAATTCATAATTCATAATGCATAATTCATAATTCCAGATCGTATGAATTATACTTTTATCTTCATAACGCACAATTGTCAGAATTAGTTCTAATGTAAATCCGGGGTGTCCGCATTTAATTATGCATTATGAATTATGCATTATGCATTTGCGGAGGAGGCTGATCCCGTCGCGTACAGGGAGGATCACGGTGTCAAAGCCGGGAAGATGCGCTGCCATCTCATTGAATTCCTTGACTCCACAGGTCTGCGGGTCTTTCTCATATGCCGGGTCGCAAACGTGTCCTGACCACAGGGTGTTGTCAGCAATGATAAGTCCTCCGGGTCTCAGCATCCTTGTGGCTTCTTTTAGATAAGCCGGATATTCTCTCTTGTCGGCGTCTATGAATATCATGTCGACACTTCCGTCTTCAAACTCACGGCATATCTCCAAGGCTTTTCCTATCCTGAGCTCCACTTTCTCCCCGTGTGCTGATGACTCAAGTTGATGCCGTATGAAATCCTCGAGTTCATCATCAACCTCTATGGTAACAAGTCTTGCACCCTCTGCCATCCCTTCTGCGATGCATAGTGCAGAGTAACCTGTGAAAGTGCCCAACTCCACAGCCAACTTTGGATTGCAAAGCTGCGTTAGCATTTTCAGCAGTCGCCCCTGAAGGTGACCGGAGCACATTCGTCCGTTTGTCAAACGCAGATACGACTCCCGAGTCAGGCGATGCAGTTCTTCCGGCTCAGGAGAAATATGTGCATCTACATAGGAGTCGACTTCCGATTCTATTTCGTAGGTCATAAGTTGGGTAAGAGTTAAGGGTTAAGAGTTAATAGTTAAGAGTTAAGGGTTAAGTTAAGGGTTAAGAGTCGTGGGTGGAGGATAGCAGTGATCGGATTGCCAATAGGTATCCATTGAGGCCGAGTCCGCAGATCATCCCTTTGGCAGCAGGAGCCACCACATCCGTATGTCTGAATTCCTCGCGTGCATGAATATTTGAGATATGCACGATGATCACTGGCACAGGCGACATCTCTACTGCATCATGGATTGCATATGAATAATGTGCATATGCCCCTGGATTAATCACAATCCCACGGCATACGGGGTCAAAAGCCAACTCCTGTATTTTGCTTACGATTTCTCCTTCCGAGTTCGATTGGAAATACTCTAAAGTCTGTTCTCCGTCGGTCAGTTCAGACACGAGGTCTTCTGCCGCAGGAAGAAAATCCTCAAAAGTAGTGCTTCCATACACCTTCGGGTCTCTTTTCCCGAGCATATTCAGATTCGGTCCATTAATAATAGCAATCATTCAAGATAAAGATTTCAAGATTAAATTTTATGTTAAGTTTCACTCTCCTTGTAGGGACGCACGGCTCGTGCGTCCTTTCAAAAAAGATTCAAAAAAAGATTTTCGGTAGGAAAATGATAAGTCCGGCTGTCGCAGCTGCAATTGCCATCATAAGCACCCCGGCTGCACCTACATCCTTTGCTTTCTTGATAAGCGGATGATATTCCGGACTGACAAGGTCTGCTATAGCCTCAATCGCTGAGTTCATCGCTTCTGCCATAATCACCCCTCCGCAACAAAGCGCTACCACACACCATTCAATCGGGGAGATGCCAAGCAGGAACCCAAACACCACGACACACACCATCGCAAACGCGTGTATCCGTGAGTTATGCTCGTCATGCAGCAGCGTCCGTATGCCATTGAACGCATACCCAAACGACCTCGCCCGCTTCCTAATCGAAAACTTTTCCTCTTTCATGCCGCAAAATTAATCAAAATTCCCCAATCCACCAACATTAACTCTCCAAGCAACCCTGACTTCCCACCCTCCCCTATGGGACGGCGGTTTGGCTTCGCCCAAGCTAAAGCAAGTCCCAACCGCCGCCCAACGGACTCAAGCTAAGTAGTAAGCGCACTCCGTGCGCGTCCTCGCGCGTCAAACAATGGAAAGCAGGCTTTCCAGCCTGCGCCCAACGTCAATCCACCGTTACCCCATCAAATTTGCCATTTCAATAAATTTTATTACTTTTGCATTCCAATATCCGACATCCATCAATGAATACAATCAGTCCCACATACAACATTTCTCGACTCCTGCCACTGTTCTTTATGACAGGACTCCTGATCCTTTCCTTTGCCGGTAGCTGCAGACGCAACTTTGACTCACGTCTTGTTGATGCAGACTCCAAGATGGAGGCTCATCCCGACTCTGCACTTATGCTTCTTGAAGATTATCAGTTGTCGGCAAGTTCATCCTCCGCCGACAGCGCATACTATGCTCTTCTCCTGACCCATGCCCGCTTCAAGAACTTCATCGACGAGACCGGCGATAGCCTAATCTCCGTTGCTGCTGAGCATTTCCTTGATCAAGGCGATAAGGAGAGGGCTTCCCGTGCCCTCTTCCTGCAGGGTATGATTCAGCTCAACTCACAGCGTCCAGGAGAAGCAGCCGTCTCTTTCTCAAAGGGACTCGACATTGCACGTGAAGGAAAGTGCTATATGTGGGAAGGCAGGAATTCTGCAGGTCTCTTTATTATATATGAGAAGCTGATGAATGGATCCGAACAACTTAGGTTTGCCAAAATGGAATATGATGCATTTTTAAAAGGAGGTTATGATGATTGGTCTAATTTTGCTAAATTAGATATCCTCAGAGGTTATAATAATATTGGGCAATACGATAATGCTCTTACGGGTGCCATCGATCTGCTTGAAGTGGCAAGGGAGATGGGTGATACTATTCTGCTTGAGGAAGTGTTGACGCTAATGGCTACCTGTAAATACTCGCTCTCCGATTTTGAAGGTGCACTTGATTCTTATTTTGAAGCATTTCAGTTGGATCCAGCAACTATAAATCCAAATTATGCACATAATATAATTGTATCTGTTTCTGAGATTCCATCGGATTCATTACATGACGGAATACGATTATTTACAGAAATGGTTAAAGAAAGACAAGAAATCCTTCCTCCATTCCGAAGCCTTGCCAAAGACGGTAAGTTTAAAGAGGCTTATGAAGGGCTTGAAATTTATAAGGAAATGCAGGATAGTGTCTTGAAGAGTCTGTTGCACAGCAGTGTCTCTGAGTCCATCTTGCAGTATGAGGCTATGAAGAAAACTCACTTGATTGAAAAGCAGAAGACAGAGCGGATTATCTGGGCTTTTTCTTTGCTGTCGGTAAGCTTGGTAATCTTTGGAGTGTATAGGTTTCACCTTTATAAGCGTAAGACTGAACGTGACAGACTGGAAGACTCGTTAGAAATATTGAGAATGAGTTTAGCCTCACAGATGAAAAGTCTGGATGAGATGGAAGAGGCTAATCGTCAGATGAGTGAGAAGTGTGAATTAATGTCATCATATCTTAGGGATTCATTAATGGAAAAATACAGAAAAGCAAATGAACTTTGTGACTTATATTATCAAGATGGGATGGTGAAATCAAAAAGTTCTGTGCTTGAGAAAGAGATGAAATCTTTACTTAAGAATTTTTCAGATCCTGAATTCATTAATGAGATAGGGATTCATATCGATCGATGTACTGATGGTCTTTATTCTTCTTTCAATGCTGATTTTCCCGATGTGTGCGAGGACGCAAGGAGGCTTTTTATGTTTTTGACTATTGGTTTTAGTTCACGTGCGATTTGTGCAATATTCGGTATAGAAACATCAAATCTGTACAACCGTAAGTCACGTTTAAAGAAAATGCTGGCCTCATCAAATGTCGATAGAAAGGAAGAATATGTAAAAAGCATCTCAAGATAGATTTATTTTGGACTCTAATTGACTTTTGATTAAAAATTAATTAATTACATTTTTGCTGCGATAGATTGTTTTACCCTCTCGATAGATGAATTCTCGAAAATTATACGTAACTTTGCAATCTAACCAAATCATAAACGTATGAAATCAAAACTTATCAAATCAGTCCTGTCTATCTTTTTCGGCACTTTAGTTTTGTCGCTTTTTTCTGTTGACTCTCGTGCAGATAATGGTTCGTCTTCAGGTGGCGATGCCTTGCTCACTCAGCAGGTTACAAATCCTCTCAGAAAGCGCATGCCATCGCGAGACTATCTTGAAGTTATGTACGAAAACGGGGTCCTGTCACTTTCTTCCAATTCCTATGAAGGCAACTTCTCCCTCTCGTTTATAAACATAGAGTCTGGAGAAAGCCATGAAGTGCCTTCTATTTTCGTGGGTGAGACCATATCTATCTTCCTGCCTTGTGGCGAATATGAGGTGTCAGCTATGGGATCCGATGGATTGGTCCTTCATGGCTTCATGCAAGTCTTTTAATATAAATGAATCTCTAAAATATGGCCTTAAAATCGCAATAATCCAATAGTCTTACCTGCATTATGAAATTCTCTACGCGACTGCTGTCCATCTCAGCCATACTTACAGCTATATCGTCTTCCCTTTTGGCTCAGTCAAATATTGACCATACCCCCCGGGACGGAGACTGTCTTCATCCCGGAATAGCCGGATCACACTCACTGATTTTGTCGGTCAATGACACTGCCAAGACTGTGATGGTTGATCCTCAGGCTGTGTCGTTTGACGATTCTCAGGATACCTATTACTACATTGACGGGGATACCATTTCATATGTGCAGTTCGCCACAAAGCATCGTTTCATATTGCGCGGTGACACCCTCTCATACATCGGATACGAGAACCGCGCCGTAGACTTCCGCCTCGACTACCCGGCTGTTGCCGCCGTCTTCCCCATAAGCGACGGCATGTTCACCACAGACGAATGGACAGGCCACCTGTTTCAATATGGCACGATGATGCTGAAGCATGTAAGAGGAATCTCCAGAGGCGAGGCACAGGGAGGTTGGACCATCACCGACGGCACCGACACCCTGCGCAACGCCGTCAGGCTCAGGTGGTCCCTCGATATGGCGTATGCCGACCCCGACAGCGTCAATGCCGCCATGCCAGACAGCGTCGCCTCCGGCATCATCTCCGACATGCAGGTCGACGTGAGGTCAATGCTGGCAGAGAGGCTGCTCACGGAGCGTACAATGTGGTTCACAGAGGATGCCCGCTACCCGGTGCTCACCGACAGCCGCGTCTCGCGCATCGTCATCAATGAGGAAGCAGTGTCAGCCGACACCATACCGCTCACTATGCTCGCAATGCACTATCCCGCATCTTTCCAGCGTTCCGACACAGGTGAGGACTACATAGCCCAAAAGCCGCAGGGGAAAAAAGGTAGCAACCAATTCGGAGAATACCATTACGAAGATTATGACCATGGCACATCACTGAAAGTCGGCGAGCCTGAGCTCAGCGGCGAGGCCATTACCATCACCCTCAGTTCCTCTTCGGGCACATGCACAGCAACCGTCACACTGTTCACAGACTCCGGCATGAGGCTGACCGAGCCGAAGGAGGTCACCCTGACCACCGTCCCGCAGCAGTACACCTTCAACGTCCCCTCAGGATGGACGGGCGTTGTCCTGCTGAGGGTAGAGTCAGGCAACGAATCATACACAAGGAAGACCATCATCTAAGGAAAGGAGGAAATCATGAAGCGCCTGTATACATTCATTCTTATTTTCATAGTTTTCCAGAGTATCCTGCCATGCCCATCCATTGCGTATGAGGACATGGACTCGGTGTCGTTGGTCATGCTCGACCAAGATTCAGTCCCGGGGATAATGTCCCTTTCAGATGACGGGGAGGGCAAAGCCAGTCTTTTCAACGGCATCATACCTCCAGCACCACAGTCCCAGGCCCTGGCACGTTATGCAGAATACCCAGTCAGCCACACAACTGGAATACCCGATATCTCCATACCCCTCTATGAGATACATGTCGGCAACTACACGCTCCCGATTTCAGTCAGCTACCATTCCTCCGGAGCGAGGGTCGACGATGTCCCGACCTGCGTCGGGCAGGGATGGACACTGAATGCGGGTGGTGCAGTCATCAGGACTGTAATGGGAGCCCCGGACCAACCACAGGGATTGGACCAAGACAGGAAATACATGGATGTGGAGGCGGTCCGGAAACTTGTCTCTGAGAAGAAGGGTGACGGCACACACGGATACCGGCACATACTGCGCCTGCTGCTTGAGAACAACAAGTGCTACGATACGGAATCCGACAGGTTCTCATACAACGTGGGCGGCATGACCGGCCTGTTCCGGTATGACGTAAGAAAAAAGACATTCGTCACACTCGACCATGCACCCCTTGAGGTGTCATTCCTGTCCGGAAGCCCATATTCCCGTTTTATACTTAAGGACGGTTCCGGAAATGAGTTCGAACTCGGGAAGAACGAGATAAGCTGCCTTTCAGACTACGGCAACGGAAACGAGTACACCACCGCGTGGTATGTGGACAAGGTCAAGACCCCATACGGTGACATAGGGTTCAGCTACTTGCCGGGTGACCTTGCGTTCAACACCACAAGGACCAGCATGACCACAGAAGCCGGATATTATCCATATAAAAATGGAGATTATGGGGGGGTGGACAACTTCGGCTACAAGATAGAAGAGCGTGATGCTTCAGCTGTTTACCGCCATGACCAGACCCTTGTCGAGGAGATCACATGGGAAGGCAACCGCATTTGCTTCAGCTACAGCAACAATGACCTGGGATTTGGGCCGCACAGGCTTGAATCAATGACGGTATACAACCCGGATGGAAGCGTTCGCAAGAAAGTGACCTTCTCATATACAATATGGTATGAGTCGGGATCATCCGGGTCAGGGCGTCCGCTCCTGACCTCCATTGATGACTCTGAAGCCGGCAAATTCTTGTTCACATACTATGACACGGGATCTTACTACGGCATCCCGTCATGGAGAAGGACTACGGACACCGCAGGCTTCAGTGACCTGTGGGGATACTACAACGGTGGGAATGCAAGCAAGTGGTTCCTTCCTTCCGACATCGCCGTGCAGCTTGAGGACAAGCTGCACGGCATCAGCACAGGGTCAAGGGACAGGACACCGAAATTGTCCTATGCAAGAATGGGGACACTCAAGACTGTGCAGTACCCGACAGGGGGGAGCGTGACCTATACCTATGAGCTCAATTCCACAGTGTATGATGGCAAACAGTACACTGCAGGTGGCCTTAGGGTAAGTGGTGTGGAGGTCAAGGATGGTAATTCCGTCTATTCGAAGACCTATTCGTATAATGGAAGCCTCACACAGGATCCCCCTGAACAGCGCATGATCTGCGGCATGACACTCGTGTGGACCGGTGTGGACCCTTATCCGGCCATTTCATATGCCACATCGTGGCGCACGGTCTCCTCATATCCTGTCGGATATTCGTACGCGCCCTCCAATCCCGTGGCTTACACATCCATAACGGAAACAAGATCAGATGGATCCAGGACTGAATACGAGTATTACCCCGGGCAACTCGTTGATGCCGCAGTAGCAAGGCCCACCCCACATCCCTCGACATGGTCTCCATCCCTCACCGACCCTGGGTGTCGGCAGCCTCGGCTCAAGAGAAAGAGTGTCTTTGACAGTAACGGCACTGAGGTGTACCGGGAGTCAATGGAGTATGCGGCCTCGGTCGCAGACAACAGCGTTACCACGGGTGTCAGGCTTTACAGCAATATATCGTGGACAGACTATAAGTGCAGGGACAGGTCGTTCTCAGAGAAGGAGAACGACAGCATGGACGAATGGGTCCGTATTGCCGGGGTCAGCCTGCCGCTTGACATAGACGATTTCCTGTTTATTGAGGAGACGAATGCCAGGCGCATACCTACCCTTCCATCACGCCGGACAGAGGAGTATCTGGCTACAGGTTTCAAGACTGTCACAGAATATTCATATGATGGTGATTTCAGGACCCTGCAGCCACGATACATGACAGTGACCAACAGCGACGGCATAGTATGCCGGACGGAGTTCACATACCCTTTTAACCATACTGATGCAGCATGTACTGAGATGTCCGGGTTTGGTCTGAATGACTTGCCGGTTGAGACGCGTATATATTCAGCGACAAGCCTTCTTTCCAAGGAAAGGACTGACTACAGGAAATGTAATGGATACTTTTATCCTGAAAAGATGTCATCATGGTCACTCCCGACCGGTACTAACCCGTCGAATGCCACGGTGACCCTTGTGGAGCGTGAGAAGGTCAGCTCATACAACGCCAAGGGGAGGCCTCTCTCCATCACGGTCAACGGCACGGACGTGACCTCACTCAAGTGGGACTCAACGGGTACACTCCTCGAGTCAGTGACCGCCCCCGGCGGCCTGGCCACGACATACACCCACAAGCGTCTCTTCGGAATTGCCTCTGTGAAACAGCCGAACGGGTACACCACAAACTACAGCTATAACGGTGCCGGCTTGCTCGCCTCGGTAAGTGACGGCAACGGCGCCATAGAGACCTATACATACAGTGTAGCCAACCATTCCCAGTCCATAATGACCGGGGCAGGGAACTCCGTCACTACAAAACGCTTCCTCAATGTGGTAGGACCCAAGACAGTCGATTCAAGGCAGTACCTTGACGGTCTCGGTCGCCCTTCCACAGCCGTTCAGGGTGGTGCCAACACAAAGGGCACGTACCTTTATACAGCTGTCTCCTACGACGCGCTCGGCAGGGAATCACAGTCCGTGCTCCCTTCAGTCGGTGGAACCGACATCTCGTCCAAGACCCCCGCACAGGTCAAGTCACTCTCAAACACCACTTACTCGGACCAATACGCCTGGTCCGAGACAACCTACGACGCACTCGACCGTCCTGTGAAGGTGACCACCCCCGGCAACGCATGGCACTCCGCAGGGAAGGCAAGGACCACCCAGTACATATCCAACGCATCCAACAGTGTGCGTCTCTACCGTGCCCCCCTGTCGGAGATCACCCTCGATGAGGACGGCTACTATGCCGAGAATACCCTGCAGGGCGTGCGCACCGTCGACGAGGATGGCAACGAGATGACCGTCTTCACCGACCGGCTCGGGCGCAAGGTACTCGAGCGACGCGGCCCCGAGAGTCAGAAGGGGCAGAACGACACATACTTCGTCTACAACGCTCTCGGGCAGCTGCGCTATGTGCTCAGCCCCGGCTACGAGCTGTCGGGCTACAAGGAGAAGTTCGCATATGAGTACCGGTATGATGAGCACGGCAACGTGGTCAAGAAATTCATCCCCGGAGCAGGTTACACACAGTACTGGTACGACCGTGCCGGGCGCCTTGCCTTCATGCAGGACCCAAACCTGCGGGAGAGGAAGCTCCACCGCTTCTTCGTCTACGACCGTGCCGGGCGTATCGCAGTGCAGGGTGTGTCCGCGTCATGCAACCGAAACGAGGCAGTCAACTTCGCTGACTACACAGGAGTAACGGGCGGCTTCATGCAGACCGGCTATACGCTTCAGGACGCGTCCCGCCTGCAGCAGGTCACACTCGAAAGTGTAACTTACTATGACACCTACACATTCGCCTCCATCCTTGACGTGTCGCTGTTCAAGTCCTCGTCCAACTCAGCCAAGGGGCTGCAGACAGGCTCAGTCACATACTCCTCTGACGGGAAGAAGTCCATCTCGGCTTTCTACTATGATCTGAGGGGGAATGTCACCGAGAGCAGGGAGCGCACTTCCTTCGGCACCCTGCGTACCACCGTCAACACCTACACTTATTCCGGGCAGCCCCTGAAGTCCACGTTGACGGAAGGTAGCATGACAACCGTCACCGAGAACTCCTACGACACCGCAACCGGGCTCCTGACGGCAACCGACGTTACCGTCAACGGCACCAAGCAGCGCGTCTCGGCGGTCTCGTACGACAGCCTCGGCCGCATAGCGTCCGTCACACGCGGTGCGGCGCAGAAGAGCGGCGGGACGGTAAGCTATAAGTATAACCTTCACGGCCAGACAACGGAGATAAAGGGGCCGGGGCTGACACAGTGTCTCTTCTACGCCGATGGCCCGGGTAAGAAACTCTACAACGGCTCCGTCTCGGCGATGACATGGACGATGGGGACCGACACGAGGGTGCGCGGATACAAGTACACCTATAACGGCTATGGGTGGCTGACGGCTGCCGAGTATGGAGAGAACGACGACCTGTGGGCCAACCAGCACCGCTACACAGAGCGTTTCCTGAACTTCATGCCAAACGGCGGGGTGCGCCGCCTGCAGCGCCACGGTCTCAAGGCCGACGGGGTGCACGGCAAGGTCGACAACCTTCACATCTCCTACGACGGCAACCGCATCACGACGGTGTTGGAGGATGCTGACCAGGTTACCCTAAACGGCAGCATGGACTATCCCGGGAAAAAACGGGAGATGGCCTTTGAATACAATGAATGGGGCGCACTGGTAAAGGACGAGAGCCGTGGTATCACGGACATCAGCTACGACCGCTTCGGCAACCCGCTTCGTATCAGTTTCTCTGGCGGATCCTACTCGGAGAACGTATACTCGGCCTCCGGCGAGAAGCTTAAGGCCAACCACGCCACCTTGCAGAACGGCACCCTCACGGGAAAGACCACAATGGAATACCACGGCAATATCATCTACCGCAACAACAAGGTAGACATGGTCCTTTTCCCCGGCGGCTACGCCACAGTCGACGGAGGGGTAACCTTCCACTACTACACCCAGGACTACCTCGGCAACAACCGTGCCGTCATCAACGGCTCCACAGGAGCCATCGAGCAGACTGTAGCCTACTACCCCTATGGTGCAATAATCGCCGACCTCGGCACCCCGACCACCGGCCAGCCCTACAAGTTCGGCGGCAAGGAACTCCTCACCGCCAACGGCCTCAACGAGTACGACTTCGGTGCCCGCCAATACTACTCCGCCGTCCCCGCCTTCACCCGCATCGATCCGATGGCAGAGAGTTTCCCTCATCTTTCTCCTTATCTATTCTGTGGCAATGACCCTGTTAACAAAATCGATCCTACGGGCGAAATTATTGAGACAGTTTGGGATATAGGTAATGTTATTTATGATGTTGGAGCTGCTATTTACAATCATGCCACCGGCAATCATGAAGCTGCAAAGGAAAATTGGATCGATGCCGCATGGGATACTGGGGCAGTACTCATTCCTGGAGTTGCTGCCGGTGTATCAAAAGCAGGCAAGATAATCAAGGCCGCTGTTGGAAATACTGATAAGGTAGCTGATGCAGTTTCCTCTGGCAAGAAAATGGCCAAGGAAATGAAGAACGCTGATAGGATTGCTGAAGGTAAGGAATTTGGCAAAAGTAGTGCCAAGTCAATTACAGATACAAATAAATCAGCTGCAGCTGAGGTTACGCTCGTGCCTAAGAATGGCAAAGGTAATGTTAATGGTAATAGAACAAGGACCGATGTCTTGAAAGGGAATAATGATGACACATATCATATTATTGAATATAAACTTACGGATTCCACTCCCCTTACTAAAGGACAAAAAAATGCATGGGAGCATGTGAAAAATGGTAATGGAATCTTTGAGGTTCGATCTAATGTTCCAGGATTGAATCTAAAACCAGGAGATAATATAAAAGTAACAGACTATAAAATAGAATATAAATACAGAACAAAAAAGTGAATATGAAAACTTACTTCGATCAAATATTATCAATATTGTTGGAAGATCCATATTTCCAAAAATTCAAATTCAGAAAACGAGATAGTTCTCTCATTCAAAAAACAAAATACGGCAAACAGTTTATCGAATTAACTCATTGGAATTATGGAAATATATCTCTTGATATAAAGCCACAATATTTTGTAAGATTCGATATCTTAAGCAAATGGTTTGAGAAATTCAGTTTTAAGACATTGGCTGATCAAAGAAATGGATGGTATGTTGGCTTTGATGGGAGAATGCTGGGGAAACAATATACGTATGAATTTCCCTATTACGAAACAGGATCATACTATAATGATGAACTCAGAAAACTTAAGGACGATATCATTGAATGTAGCGAGTATGTATTTGATGAGTACTCTACTCTTGAAAAAGCATATCAAAAAAAAATAATACCCATTCTTGAAGGGAAGCAAAAACTACCGGTAGTTGGCGCCGATTGGTTTTTTGAGAACCTTACCCTTTGTAAGATTCTCCATCCGGAAAAATATGAGGAACTTAAAGACATGCATTTAAGACATGCAAATAAAATGTATAAAAATAGAGAACCTAATATTTCAATATATTATCCACGTCTTGAAGAGATTCTCTCTTTCATGGAGAATCATGATTTCAGGATACCCTGATGTGTTTTATTTTAAAGTGAATTGCAATATTATGAGAAGTTTTATAGGTACGATTCTCAATTGCTTAGTGAGTAAGCAACTTTAAATCTAACCGTAGCCTACTACCCCTACGGCGCCGTAATCGCCGACCTCGGCACCCCTACCACCGGGCACCCCTACAAGTTCGGCGGCAAGGAGCTCATCACCACCAACGGCCTCAACGAGTATGACTTCGGCGCCCGCCAATACTACTCCGCCGTCCCTGCCTTCACCCGCATCGACCCGATGGCAGAGAAGTACCCCTGGCTCTCTCCCTACCTCTACTGCGCAAACAACCCGGTTAATAATACCGACCCGACTGGTATGTATGTGGTAAAGGAAAGTCAGGAGGAGTGGAAACGAAATAAAAATGATATAAAGAACAGACGCGATCGCCTTCAAAGTTCCATAGATAAAACCAAGTCAAAAGGTGCAAAGAAAGGTTGGAGTAAAGAAAAGATTGAAAAAAAGATAGGTGATAAACAAGAACGTGTTGCGAGCCTAGACAACACACTTTCTACTATGACCAACATAGAAAACAGTGAACAAGGATACTCACTCCATCAAACATCTGATAATGGAGGGTTGTCATTGGAAAACGGTATCATCAAGATATCATATAATCCAAGTAAATACAACAAGTTCAAGAATTCCAATTTTGTTCATGAAGTAACGCATGCTGGCCAGTTTGAATCAGGAGATATTGCCTTCTCAACAGAATCTGGAGGTTCTTACCTTGTAGACATCTTTGATGAAATAGAGGCTTATAAGGCTCAATATGCTTATGAACCATCAACTTTGAGTGGACTTAATCCAGATTTGGGTATTAATGCTATAAATGATATTAATAGGGATTGGATAACTGGGGTGAGAAGTAATGGGACACTTATGTATTCAGATGGTGGCTATTGTAGGACCGGCCAAGGATATGTGCGGGTTGATTCACCATTGATATTTCTCAGTATTGCCTATTCGGGAAATACTGCATACACAGAATTCATAAATAAAATCAACAACATACGTCAATTACCTTATTTTTATTATAAGAAATGAAATTTCTTTTAACGCCTGTTATAGTTTTTACAATTTGGTTAGTTTCAGGTTGCCATACCTATAACTATTGTGGCTCTTATGTTGGGCAATCATTCAATTATGATGAAAAAACTCATAAATTTTGTAAGGGACTTGTTGAATATCAAGTTAAACTTGATTCAGATAGTATTGCAAAATTTACAGAAAGGATATCATTATATTCAGAATTTGGTAAAGCGACTTGGCATGATTACCCAAACTATATCTTACTTGATTTCAAGGAATATGGTTCAGAAGAGGAATGGCCTTGGTATATGAAAAAAATTGCTGGTGTGAAATATGAGAGATGTTGTATTAGATTAGAAAAGAAAAGAAAAAACCTTCAACTCAACAAATCTATATTGAAAAAATCCAAATGAACATGTATGTTCTTAAAATGACCTTCCCCTACTACACCAGGGACTACCTCGGCAACAACCGATCCGTCATCAACGGCTCCACAGGTGCCATCGAGCAGACCGTAGCCTACTACCCCTATGGCGCGGTAATCGCTGACCTCGGAACCCCGACTACCGGGCAGCCCTACAAGTTCGGCGGCAAGGAGCTCATCACCTCCAACGGCCTCAACGAATACGACTTCGGCGCCCGCCAGTACTACTCCGCCGTCCCCGCCTTCACCCGAATCGACCCGATGGCGGAGAAGTATCCCTGGCTCTCCCCCTATCTCTACTGCGCAAACAACCCGGTGAATCTCGTGGATCCATCTGGTATGGACATATGGTCTCTTGATGAGGAAGGACACGTTATCAGCTCTGAATCATTTGAAGGTTTCGATATGCTGTTGGTCTATGACCAGGACATGAAATTAAAGGGAAATTGGACAGGAGACTATGGATCCATTACAAACCAATCATCTCGAAAGGGTGTAAATGGTAGTGAATATGCTTTCTTTGAAGCTAAAGATGATAAGATCGGTACATCTATTTTTGAATTTCTGGCTGATAACACCACTGTTGAATGGCAACAACTGAAAACAGGAGACAATGAAATAGACAATCCAAATTATATACCTACATCTCACTCACATGAGGAGAATGCCACTTCGTTCTTCATGGTGTCAAACTTATGTAAAAACGGGGTTCTACAAACTCCAATTAGAGAGGCAATACATAATCATCCCAATAAAACCAGATATCCATCCGGAATGCGTTCTGGTGATAAAAGTGGAGATATTTTCTTTGCCAGATGGATTGATGAAATAAATATCAATAATGTGAATTGCGTATATAAGATATATGCTCCTCTTGATTATCCAGTATATAGTCGTTATGTCATATATAAAGCAAACTCTGTTTTTTATGAATTCCTAAATAGCACACCTGAATTTGATATATCTAATCAATATTGAAATATATTTGAAATGGAAAGATGTATTCTCAGACTCTCGTTGTTTTTGACAATAATTCTTTCTTCATTTTTTCATGAAGCAGGAATTTCTCTATGTGCAGATACCCACGCAGATGGAAATATTATATTGAAAGAGATGAAACCGAATGCCATACGCTTCCTTAAGAATGTAATGGAAGATGTAATATCTGAAAAAAAAGAACCTGATTCTAGGTTTTATTCTGTTTTTCTCGAACAGAAAGGTCAAGCTACAATGGTGTATGTGACCAAGGAAACATCACATCAGCTTAGGGAAAGCGAAGATTATCTGGGATTCTTCACTATCGGCAACGATACGATAATTGTCAGGACTCCTGATTCCATAAAAGTCAAGTATAAGAAATCCTCAAAAAAGACATCATTCCAAGTATATAAGAATATGCCGATGACTTACGATCCTGACACCTGGACATATCTTATAAAACCAGATGGCTTTGCACGGTATGTAAATAGTATAGGATGGCTTTGGTTAAACAGATTGGATAGATTCAATAGTGATAATAAATTTCATTTGACTGTACCAAAAAGATTAATAAATAAATACCATGTTAAGGATTCTATTTAGTTTTATCTGTTGTTCTGCAGTGTTGATCACTCATTGTGTTGTGACTTTTGGTCAGAATCAATCATATGATACTCAAATCCTAAGTAAAATAGATCTATCAAATGACTCTGTAATGCTTCGAATTCTTGAAGATGTGACATTCGATCCAAATGTTGAGATTCCGTCAGGCTGTTATACTGTAGACATGAATAGTTATAAGGATGCAATATTTGTGCGGATATGTCTTATTGAAAATGCAGTCTTCGACCCTCGTTCTATACCGTTTGGTTATACTGTATTAAATGATCGTATGATTGTTTTTAATCATACATTTGACTATCAATTTAAACTATCTGGCAAGACCGATACTGTAACAGTCAAAACATCTATTTTAGACAGGCGTTCGGACATCAAAGATATTAAATATTATTGTATATTGGATGGGCAATATGGTTCGTTTTCTACAGAAGAAGGCTGGAAATGGTCAGACGGAAACCCGGATGAATAGATTGTCTGCTCGATGGTAGTCATACGATAATCCAAATGGGGCGTTTATGGAGACATATCCGGCATTAGAAATCATTAAAATAAAGAACGGTGCAATAACCAGAAAATGACAATTTTGAGAAATTCAATTAAGATCGTACTCTTTATGGCTTTTATTTTGGTAGATTTCTTATTATGCTTTCCTCAACATAGAGTTAAGTCCTCTACACAGCAATCTATTACTAAGGATATTTGCCATAATTTGTCACTTATGAACCATTACCTTGCCATGACATATCCAGATATTGTTCCTCCCAGATATCTGTCAGTCGATAGTTTAACTTCTGGCGATATGGTGATAATCCGCAATAATGAAACATTCTATAGATTCCTTAGCGCATTCTCTGGTTTATCGACTCCTTACAATCGGATACCTAGGAATCTTCGTATTGAAGGCAACGATTGGATATATTGTAAGGATCATATAGATCTTGTGAACTGGTATGTCAATAATATGGATAGAATTTCTTGTGAAGAGTTTAACGAGTATTATCATTTGCTCAATTATGTAGTACCCTATCCGAAGAAAGGTGAGGAGTGGTTTGATTATGTCGATAGAATCGGGCTTTATCAAGACTCCATCAATACAAGTCTAAAAATGTTCGAATCCAGATATAATTCAGATAATAAAGAAGAAAATCTTATATTTCCCTGGAGTACAGATTACAGCAAAGAAGAACTGTCGAAAATAAAATCACTGATTAATTCCACTAATAAAATATCTATAATAATAATGACTCGATAACTTTATCTGTTCTGTGGAAATGATCCTGTAAATAAAGTGTATCCATCTGGTAAAGTCATTGAGACCGTATAGGATATCGGTAACGTGATTTATGATATTGGAACTGCCATCATTCCTGGACTTCCTGCAGGAACATCAAAATTACTTGCCTCCGGAGTAAAGACGCCGAAAGCCATAGATAAATCTTCTGATGTAAAGAAAATACAACATAAACATGATAATAACGGGAAAAAGAATCGATAGAATTCTGCTTACTGATCTGAACTTAATTTTTCAATTAAAAGTCTCGGACAAAGAGTTTGAATCCTTAAACAGATGCGATCGGAATATCAGATACAAATATGTGATGAAACGGGTCGCTGACACTGAAACAATATGGACATTGGCGAAGAATGAAAGTACAGTCGGGATCTTGATTTATGAAGGACAAGGCTTGTTTCCAATGTGGTCTTCAAGAGAATTCGGAGAGGCGTTTTGTCAAGATATGGATCCAAACTATATTTGTTTGCCTCTTTCATTGGATGACTTTGTTGAATACTTTATAGATTTTATTTGTGAAGAAGACTTATTGATAAACATATTTCCCACCACGAATGAACCTATTGGCAAGATTGTTGATATAAATGAATTTGCTGAATACTTAAATAAAGAACTTGAAGATTATCAATAGAACCTATCTGGCTACTATCTTCTAAACACCTTGACCCACGCGGAGAAGCCGCCCTGAACCACGACAGTAGGCGAAGATCAACTTCAATGCTTCTATCATAGCAGAAATCCATGATTTTTTATTAAATTTGCACATTAATCACCAATACTCCAACACATGAAGTTCAGAACAGAATATGAAGCCCGTCCGAGTAAAAGACTCCTCAATCCAGAGGAATCCGTTGTTCTTATAGGGTCATGCTTTTCCGACTATATCGGTGAGCGGATGCGAGCATGCCGCTGGAAGGCCTTCCCTAATATCACCGGGACTCTCTTCAATCCTTCCTCTATCGCAAAAGTGCTTAATATTGCTTGCACATGGACTAATCCTTTTGAAGTGATCAAAGACTCTTTAGCAAACAGAGACCAGCTATGGCTGTCTTGGCTTGCAGATTCCAAATGCACCACTTACAGCAAACGAGATACAGACGACCGAATCTTCAGCAAACTCCTACGTCTACACGAACGTCTTGCAGAAGCTCGCACATTGATTGTGACCTTTGGAACAGCTTGGATATATGAACTTCGTGAACGTCCCGGCTATGTCGTAGCCAACTGCCATAAGTTTCCTGCCGATACATTCGTTCGCCGCAGACTCTCAGTCGACGAAATTGTCAAGGAATGGAATGAACTATTGAACCTTCTAAAGGAAAAATATCCTGATATGAGAGTTATCTTCACAGTAAGCCCCGTAAGGCATCTGAAAGATGGCTTCGAGGGCAACAGCCGCTCAAAAGCCATCCTGCAATTGGCTTGTGAAGAAATATGCAACCATAATGACGGAGTAGACTATTTTCCTTCATTCGAGATAATGAACGACGACCTGCGTGACTACCGTTTCTATTCCTCCGACATGGTGCACCCCTCCCCCGAGGCGGTAGACTATATATGGGAGAAGTTTCAAGACCGTTACCTCTCTAAGTCATCCCGCGAGATTCTCTCCGAAGGGGAAAAGACCACGAAGCATCTCAACCATAAGCCTATCATGTATGGCGGCAGCGAGCTTGCGGAATATATGGCATCACTGGAGCATTCAAAAGCCATCGACCGCTACAATGATTTCATGAATGCACATCCGACAATGCTCTACATCAATGAATGATTCTCATCCCTCGCCTTCTCCGGCGAGGGCTTGTATGATTTCTTGACGGCAATGTGTATGAATTCTTGACACCCCAAACTTAACTCTTAACCCTTAACTCTTAACCCTTAGAACTTTACATTTTTGGCACGCTGATTGAAAGTATTATCAGCGTTATGAGAAAAATTTTTACAACAATATCAATCGCAATCGCTTTCACTGCTTCTGCTCAAGAACCGTGGAGCCTTGAGCAGTGTATGGCGTATGCTGCCGACCATGCATCGTCAGTGATCCAAGCAAGATGGGATGTCGCTACTGCCACCGCTAACAGCAATGAGGCATTGGCAGACTTCTTCCCCTCAATTTCAGCACAAGTAGGCACTCAATTTAGCTGGGGACGAAATATCGATCCTGAGACAAATACCTACAACAACATCACAACATTCAACAACGGTTATGGTATCTATGCATCTCTCACCCTTTTTGACGGAGGAGTGACCCTCAATCGATATCGTCAAGCCCGAAATGAAAGAAAAAGATACCTCAATGCCGTTGAGATGAAGCGCGACGACAGCGCTATAGCTGCAATGATGGCCTTCGCTGATGCACTCTACTATCAGAATTCCATAAAGATAGCTGAGGATAAGCTAAGTCAAAGCGAAGGAATGCTGACTCTCACCAAAGCCCAAGAGGAGTTGGGATTGAAAGGAATTCCGGAAGTTGTAGAAGCCGAAGCCAATGTAGCAAGCGATAAATATTCTTTGGTTCATCAGCAAAATCTATTTGCCCAGGCAATGCTCACCCTAAGATCAGCCATGAACCTTCCGGCAGATCAATCACTTTCCATCGACACTGTCAATCATACAATAATAGAAATGATTGCAAATGATAGTCCTGAAAGCATTTATCTATCTGCACTCACCACTAATCCAAAGGTTCTGAATGCACAGATGCTGGAAAAATCAAGTAAATACTCATTCAATGCAGCCAAAGGATACTTGTTGCCTAATCTAAGTCTGAATGCCGGTATCTCCACTTCTTATTTCAAAAGCCTCAGTGGCGATTATTCAACTCCTCTGTTTGGCGAACAATTCCGAAACAACATGGGCGAGTATATTTCTGCTACACTTTCCATACCTATTTTTAACGGTCTAAGTAATATATCAGGAAAAAACAGAGCCAAATATGCTTATGAACAGGCAAAGGAACAACTCAACGAACAACAACGACAGCTTCACGATGATATTGTAGCGGCAGTTATGGATAGGGATGGTTACGCAATGGAGATAAAGTCATTAAAGACCAAAGTGGAAGCGGATTCAGAAGCCTATCGACTTAACACCCGCAAATATGAGGAAGGACTTCTTTCGCTTATAGATCTTCAGCTTACAGCAAATACGTACTACTCTTCAAGAGTGGAACTGCTTCAAAAACAAATGCTTTACTTATTAAAGGATAAACTTGTAGAATACTATAAAGGAAACAAACTATGGATGTAAAGATAGAAAGGCCAAAAGGTATAAAAGGAATTAAGCCAAAATATTGGGTTTATATAGGATGTGGAGTTATAGCCATTGCTTTGGTCATATGGCTTGCTACGAGTGACATTGCATCAACTTATAAAGTAGATGGTACCGGACTTAATATAGCTGACGTGAAATCGCAAAAATTTGACGACTATGTTAGGGTTGACGGCAGAATTGAGCCCATCAGTACCGTACAGATAAGTCCTGAGGAGGGGGGAATAGTCATGGAGAAAGTAGTTGAGGAAGGTGCTCATGTACGCAAAGGAGACGTAATTATCCGCCTAAGTAACAGTAATCTTGACCTGCAGATACTCAATGCTGAGGCAGAACTCGCTGAAAAGCAGAACATACTCCGCAACACCCAAATTTCTATGGAGCAGGATCGCCTCAACAACCGCACGGAGCAAGTGCAACTCGACTTGGAAGTACAGAGAAAACTGCGCGCTTACCAACAGAAGAAGAAGCTTTATGATGATAAACTGATAGCCAAGGAAGATTATCTACAAGCGAAGGAGGATTATGAAGTGGCTCTCAAGAGACAAACTTTGATAAATCAACGTCTAAACCAAGACAGTATCTACCGATTGGCACAAGTGGATCAAATGGAAGACAATCTCGCCAACATGCAGCGAAACATACAGCTGATTCGCAAGCGTAAAGATCAAATGAACGTTGTCAGCCCAATTGACGGAGAACTGGGACTGCTTGATGTGGAACTCGGACAAGCTATCAGTGCCGGACAGAAGATAGGGCAAATCAACGACTTGACTAACTATAAAGTGACAGGGCAAATCGATGAACACTATCTTGATCGCGTGCATAAGGATCTTATTGCCACCTCTGCGCGCAATGACAAGGATATGAATCTGCGCCTTCGCAAAGTTTTTCCGGAAGTGAAGGAAGGAAAATTCAAGGTAGAATTCGTATTCACCGGAAAAACACCTGAAAAGATAAGAAGCGGACAGACCTGCTATCTCAGTCTTCAACTCGGGCAACCCGTTGATGCTGTAGTGATACCCAAAGGTACATTCTATTCTGCCACCGGTGGGAAATGGATATTCGTGGTCGATTCCTCCGGGAAAAAGGCTTATAGACGCAACATCCGCCTCGGACGCCAGAATCCTGAATACTACGAAGTGCTCGAAGGTCTCGAACCGGGAGAGCGAGTCATCACCAACGGATACGAATCCTATGGGGATGCCACTATATTAAAGATTAAAGATTAAGGATTAAAGATTAAGGATTGGCGATTAAAGATTATCGATGCTAATTATAATATTATCGATGCTAATTATAATAATGAATGGCTCAGCTCGGAGAGCTGTCATAGTGTAAAAACCCCAGACTTCAGTCTGGGGAATATATGAAAGAGGACAGCAGCCTCGGAGAAGCGATTTGTGATAAATAATCTAACTATTCCAAAAATATGAAATCATATTTTACATTTCTCAGAAGAAACAAGGCCTACGCCGCCATCGATATATTCGGATTGGCGATAAGCATGATGTTTGTGGTGCTAATAGGTGGCTACACATGGCAGGAAATGCATGTCGACCGGCAGCACTCCAAAGCCGACCGTATGTATTATCTCGGGCTTGATTGGGATGGGAAAAAAATTATAGGATCACACTGGTATCTTCAATTTCTTCTAAAGGACAAATTCCCTGAAATTGAATCCTCCACTGCATTCTATCGGGCAACCCAAAGTTTTACTTATGATAATAGACCGATAGAGACCAACTGCTATTTCGTTGACTCCACTTTCTATGACATATTTGACTTCAAGCTCATACAAGGCGACCCTAATACAGTGCTTGACAATCCAGCGAATATAGTCGTGACCCGGGAATATGCACGCAAAGTATGGGGTGAAGAAGATCCTATCGGTAAGAGTATCCTATTCGATTCTGAGCAAGCTCCTTTAGTTGTAGCCGGAGTCATGGAGCCAATGAAGAACACGGCTTTAATGACTCAGGAGAGGAAACCTGTAGATATGCTTATTAATTTCTCCAATTTAAAATATTGGAACTCTTCATTAGTTGATTCTAATATGGGGAATGCAGCTGATGCAAGTGTCATTGTCTTGGCTAAGGAAGGTCATGATCTGACTAAAAGGGAAAAGGAATTTGAGGAAGCAATAAAAGAGGATTTCTGGATTCTGAACGTTCCCCAATTCAAAGTTAATTTTAAGCTCTACCCCTTTAAAGGAAGTTATTTTTCCGACATGACTTCCAACCAGTTAAATTTTGGCAACATCAACATGATCAAACTTCTGTTTTCTGTCGGGGTGGTCATATTGATATTCGCGATAATGAACTATATCAATCTTACTGTGGCACTGGCAGGGAAACGTGCCAAAGAAATGGCTACGCGGCGACTGCTTGGTGAAGACAGGCTCCAAATCATATGTAGACTCATTGCAGAGAGTACCTTGCTTTGTGCGTTTTCTATGATATTGGGTATAGCTTTAGGGGTTTTGATGTGTCCTTATGCCGAAGTTCTTTTGAATACACCGATTGACCTTGTCGGATGCATAACTCCCGTTACAATATCCTTAATGATTTGCATTCTCCTTATCATGGGTATGGCATCAGGGATTATACCCGCTCTCCTACTTTCCTCAATGAAACCGATAGATGCCGTGAAAGGGGCAATCCGTAGAAAGACAAACATGATATTCGGCAAGATATTTATTGTGGTGCAAAATGTAGTCACTATCACTATGATAGCTTGTGCTTTAACTATGTATCTCCAGGTTCGTCACCTTATCAATGCTCCGCTTGGCTATAATATGGAGAATATTATGGACTTGCCATATCAACATAAGGATGGTAACGATAAGGGGCTTCTCTTCAGAGATGAGCTTATGAAACTCCCTTGCGTGGAAAAGGTAAGTTTTTCCCAAGGTGTGCCTCATAGCAGGGGCAACAACAATACCTTTACATATGAAGGGCGCACGATATCGATGCAAGAATTTAAGGTTGACACAGTTTTTATGGACATTCTCGGAATAAAAATAAAGAATGATAATAGACTGGCAACTACATATAAGAATTATCTGAATCTGCAGGCCATTAATGAATTAGGTCTTAAAGAGGATGCCACTGACTATTCTTTTACAGGCCACACATACCCTCTTGGAGGAATCATTGAAGATGTAACGATCGGCAATGTGCTGACCGAACAGCATCCTTTGCTTATATCGGAGGGAAGACCCTTTGAAGATGTATGGCCTTGGAATGTTTTAATCAAGGTAAAAGGCGATGAGCAGGAGGCACTTGAGCAAGTTAAGGAGGTTTATGAACGGATATTCTCGAAAGATACATCCGACACCGTATTTGAACGACCTTTTATGTACCAACAAGTCGAGGATGATTTTAAGAAGGAGACAACCTTATCGATAATCATTACAATTTTTGCACTTATCGCCATTATGATATCAATGCTCGGACTTATAGCCATGAGCACATATTACGTGCGTCAGCGTTCTTTAGACATTGCAGTTCACAAAGTGATGGGAGGCACAAGTAAAGAAGTAATGATAAAACTTGTCAGAACCTTTATGTTCTATGTGGTCATTGCATCAATCCTTGCTATTCCGTTCATATACTATATTATGAACGACTGGCTCTCTCAGTTCAGCTACAGGATCAGCATCTATTGGTGGATATATGCATCATGCGCTTTGCTTGCCATCATAATCTGCTTTATATCTGTCGTAAGCCAGTGCAGTAAAGCCGCCAATGTCAATCCGATTAATTCACTCAAATAAACAATATGAAATCGTATTTTAAATTTCTCAGCAGAAACAAGGCTTACACAGCCATCGACGTGTTCGGTCTTGCTGTCAGCATGATGTTTGTGGTGCTGATAGGCTGCTACACATGGCAGGAAAGCCATGTCGACAAGCAGCATTCCAAGGCTGAGCGTATGTATTATCTTGGAATGGACTTCAATGGAGATAAGATCAGGGGCTCTCACTGGTATCTGCAATTTCTCCTGAAAGATAAGTTTCCGGAGATCGAGTCTGCCACCGGAATATACAGAAACAGCCGCTGGCTTGAATATGACGGCAAACAGATCGCGACTGAATGCTTTTTCGTAGACTCTACCTTTTATGACATTTTCGACTTCAAGCTGATCCAGGGTGACCCCAAGACAGCACTTGACCACCCGTCAAGTATTATTGTCACACCGGAATACGCCCGTAAGGTATGGGGAAATGAGGATCCCATGGGAAAGAGTATTGTATTTAATGTAGAGGAAGAGCCTTTTGTTGTCACGGGAGTGATGGAACCAATGAAAAACACAGCCTTGATGACAGTAGACCGGCGACCTGTGGATATGCTGTTGAATTTCTCAATGATGAAATATGTCAATGGTTCACTCGTCAACCCGAATATGGCTAACGCAACCGGCTCTGATCTCATCTTGCTCGCAAAAGAAGGTCATGATCTATCCAAAAGAAAAAAGGATTTTGAAGAAGCTGTAAAGAACAATTACTGGATACTGAATCTTCCTGAAGGCGACACTCATCTTGAAGTCTATCCGTTGATCGGAAGTTATTTCTCTGACGCCTATTCCTGGCATGTCAACTCCGGCAATAAAAAGATGCTGAAGCTTCTGCTGAGCGTAGGAATCGTGATCCTTTTGTTTGCCATAATGAATTACATAAATCTGACAGTGGCGCTTGCGGGCAAACGCGCGAAAGAGATGGCCACACGCCGTCTGCTTGGAGAAGACCGTGTTCAGATCATGTGGCGGCTTATCGCTGAGAGCACCGTTCTTTGCGCTTTTTCCATGGTCTTGGGTATAGCCCTTGCCTTTTTGATGCAACCTTACGCCTCGGCGCTCATCCATACACCTATAGACATTGCAGGATGTGTAAACATTACAACAATCATATTCCTAATAGTTATCCTCTTGATAATGAGCCTTGCATCAGGAATTATACCGGCTCTCCAGCTTTCATCTATGAAACCCATAGAAGCCGCCAAGGGTGCATTCAGAAACAAATCAAACATCCTATTTGGAAAGATATTCATTATCATACAGAATATTGCCACAATAGTCATGATAGCGTGTGCAATGACAATGTATCTTCAGGTGCGCCATATGATCGATGCCCCACTTGGATATGATCCTGAAGGAATCATGTGCCTCCCCTTTCAATATACAGAAAAGAGGCAGCAGGACGCAGAGCTCTTTAAAGAGGAACTTCTCAAACTCAGCTGTGTCGATAAGGTAAGCTTTTCGATGGGCGAGCCACATAACAAGGGCAACAACAATACCTTTACTTATGAAGGGAAGACCGTATCCTTCCAGGAATTCGTAGTGGACTCAGTGTTTATGGATCTATTCGGTCTGAAACTTAAGAAAGACAATAATCTGGCAACAGTATTTAAACACTATATCAACAACCAGGCACTCAACGAACTTGG
>JAIDTO010000308.1 GCA_029060625.1 Muribaculaceae bacterium
GGTGTATATATGTTAATATTTGTTAATTTTATTACAAAATAACTGTTAAAATTTGTTAATTAGATGATTTACAGTATAGTTGGTCATATCACCACAATTCTATCCCAAAACTCCCCATAAGCAACTTCCCGCTGTCAAATTATGGGAGGGAGGCTGGGAAGCCTCCCCCCCGAGTTTTGGATATTTTTCTTGTAGGGATGCACGGCCCGTGCGTCCACCCATCATAAACCTATTAAATGCCAGCACTTTGTATGTATTGTCTTCTGTTAGATTGAAGTGGGCATAGGCATGGTGCATGCCAAAACAAAGCCGCCCTTCGCTGTGCGGAAGACGGCCCATACATTTATATGATTGTAATTCTCACTGTTGCAATCATTGCTGTGAACGCAAGCTCTGAATCCGTTCTGCTGGCAGACCAGTCGCTGACATTATCATGTTGTCATCAAGATTCATCCGTATGAGGTTGAGGGCAACGTTTTCTATGCCTTCTGCTCTGCCTTCCGCTCTACCTTCCGCTCTGCCTTCTGCTCTGCCCTCTGCTCTGCCCTCTGCTCTGCCCTCAGCCCTGCCTAAGGTTCGTTCGGTCTCAGCGATTGCATAATTATCCCTGTACACTTTCAGTGACTCCCGATAAGCTTTCTTCTCCTTGTCGGTCAGGGCGGCATATTTCGCCTTCTCTCCCAGTCTCCTGAACACCGGGTCTTTTGTGAATGTCTGAGGTATCGCTTCCATCTTCTCCATGTTTTTAAATATGTATAGCCATTTCTCAAGTATGGTCTCGCACTCTTCCGCGTCCTTTTCCATCATCGGAATCTTCAGGAATGTCATTCTCATCTTGTCGGAGAACACTTCCTTTGTCTGCATGTTGTATAAACACACATCCTCCCGAATATGTTGCTCCCTGACATTCTTCCACTCGAAGTTCATCAGGAAGACCCCATATACCGGAGTGAGCTCATATCCCCAACCCTCTCCTTTTTCGCCCTGGGCGTAAATGTCAGCCGACAAATAATATATCGCCCTATCGTCGAAATGTGTCTGGTAACGGTTCTGCATCTCCACAATAATCTTGCTGTGGTCCTCAAGCTCACAGTGAAGGTCATAGATTAGAGCCCTGTCATCCTTGGACTCTCCTTTCTTCTCCTTGTCAATGAATGTCACGCCAGTTATTGGCTTCGGGCCAGTTTGCAATGCATTGAGAAAAGAGATTATGAATTCCTTGTCGGCATGTCTGCCGAAGATGTACTTGAATCCGAAATCGGTCAAGGGATTGATATACTTTGGGGTCTGGTTGTCCATGGGTATCAGTGTCGCATGTTTGTATGTGCAAATATAGTGTAAATTATTTAGATATCCAAATTCTTACGATAAAGTTATCTTTCTAAAGCTCCAAAAGCATCACTCCGCGTGCATAAGCCCAGAGCGCAATAGAAATGCCAAAGCACGACAGAAGCTAATTAAAAAAATCCGCGCCCCATCCGCTGCCATCGGCGGCATCGGCGAGGGCGAAGCCTAACGCCATCCGTATTGAAATAAAAATAAAATATCACCACAATTCTATCCCAAAACTCCCCATAAGCAACTCCCCGCTGTCAAATTATGGGAGGGAGGCTTCCCAGCCTCCCCCCGAGTTATGGATGAAAGCCCCTTCCTGCCTTATTCCCATATTCTTATTTTTCACAAAGATAGGATAAAATTTTTAAATCTGCAAATCCGGCCCTTAAAAATAGTGCTACCCCTCCGGGGTAGCTGGGGAGGGGATGAGGCATTCCCCTGGGCCAGAGGCCCAGGGTTAACAGGGTTATTGCCCTCCGGGCAATGCTGGGTTGAGGCTTATTCACTTCTTGAAGAGGCGCAGTAGCTCGCCTATCCAGAGGACGATGGAGGTTGAGGCAATGATGATGAGCCAGTCTTCGATGCGCAGGGGGGTGACGTTGAAGAATTCTCCGCCTAGGCTGACGATGACTATCTGCCCAAAGAGAATGGCCAGGGCAATCACCACAAAACCTCCCGCTCCCTTGAAGTGGAATGCGCTGCGACCGGTCTGGAAGGCTCGCGCATTAAACATATTCCAAAACTGCAGGAACACGAAGATGGTGAAGAACATCGAAAGCTCATATGCCGTGAGTGTAGCCCCACTGCCGGGTGCCTGAGGGATGAACGAGAATATCTCCGTCATGGAGCGGACCGAATAGTGCTCAAATATATATAGGATACCAAGCAGGACGAGGAAGAAGATTCCTCCTACCCCGATTATCGAGCGCCACATGGGGCGGTCGATGATGAATGCATCGCGTGACCGCGGCCTATCTTTCATCACACTCGCAGAAGGAGGCAGGGAGGCAAGCGCCATTGCTGCGAAGGTATCCATGATAAGGTTGACCCAAAGCATTTGCGTCACAGTCAGCGGTGACTCCGTGCCCATAAACGCACCGGCAAGCACGATGAAGCATGCCGCAACATTCACGGTCATCTGGAAGAGGATGAACCGCTGGATATTTTGATACAAGGAGCGACCCCACATCACGGCACGTCCGATTGATGAGAACGAATTGTCGACGATGGTGATGTCAGAAGCCTCCTTTGCCACAGAAGTGCCGTCGCCCATAGAGAGCCCGACGTGGGCAGCCTTGAGAGCCGGCGCATCATTCGTGCCGTCGCCAGTCACAGCCACCACCTCGTTGTTGCCCTGCAGAGTCTCCACAAGACGCTTCTTGTCCATCGGGCGTGCACGTGCGATAATCTTAAGATCGCCAACGCGCTCCTTGAGCTCCTCGTCGGAAAGCGCCTCAAATTCCACGCCTGTTATGATATTGCGGTCAGTGTCGACAGCATCGTCCCATATTCCGACTTGGCGTCCGATTTCCTTGGCAGTGCCGGGCGTGTCGCCGGTGACAATCTTGACCTTTATGCCGGCATCCGTGACCTCGCGTACTGCATCCGGCACGTCAGCGCGAACCGGGTCGGATATAGCAACGATACCAAGGAAGGTAAGACGCTCGGCGGCAACCTTGCCATCCTTGATGGTGACATCGCCGTCATTGACTTCCTGATAAGCGAAGCCAAGCGTACGCATTGCCATATTCTGGTATTCGAGGAGCTGGGCGTCGATCTCAGCCTTCGATACGCCGGCAGTGTCCTTGCACATCCCGAACACAATCTCAGGGGCACCCTTGACATAGAGGATATTCTTGCCGGTGGCTGACTTCACCACAGTGGCCATATACTTGCGCTCGGTAGTGAAGGGAAGCTCCTCGATGCGTGTAGCCTTGGCGCGAAGCGCTGCATAGTCAGCGCCACGCTCCGTGAGCCAAAGGAGGAGCGCGCCTTCGGTGGGGTTGCCAAGCACCTGCGGGCGTTCGCCTGCAAGGTCGAGCTGGGCGGTGGAGTTGACAGCAATCCCCTCGTAGAGCACCTCATCAGAAGGATTGCCGAAGAAATTCGTCTTGTAGATCTGCATCTGGTTTTGGGTCAGAGTGCCGGTCTTGTCGGTGCAGATCACGGTAGTGGCTCCCATCGTCTCGCAGGCGTGCATCTTGCGCACGAGGTTGTTGGTCTTGAGCATGCGCCGCATTGAGTAGGCAAGCGAGAGGGTCACAGCCATCGGCAAGCCCTCCGGCACGGCAACCACCACGAGAGTGACGGCAATCATCAGTGTCTGGAGCAGATATGCCACGAAGTCAAGCCATTCGAAGGAGTTGCTTACGAAATACATTATTATGCGCCCCACCACGATGAGAGCGGCAAATGCGTAGGAAATCTTGGTGATGAGGTCGCCGAGGCCGTCAAGCTGCTCGTTGAGCGGGGTCTTGACGCTATCGTCGATCTGGGCTGCCTCAAACACCTTGCCGTTTTCTGTCTTGTCGCCAACGGCAAGCACACGCATCACGCCGTGTCCCTCCATTATCTTTGTGCCGCGCATCACATGGTTGCTCGGGAAAGTGGCATCGGGGTCAAACTGTGAGCGGTCGGTGGTCTTGTGGCACATCGGCTCGCCGGTGAGAGTGGACTCATCGATGTTGAGCGATACAGCCTCAAGGAGTTCTCCATCTGCCGGGACTTCTTCGCCGGTGTTGAGGATCACAGTGTCGCCTACCACCACGTCTTTCTTCGGTATCTGCATCGCGTTGCCGTTACGGATCACCTGCACGGGTTCGTCGTCGTTCACCTGGTTGAGGAGAGCAAACTCCTTGTCGGCTTTCAGTTCAAAGTAGAAGGCAAGCCCTGTGGCAAGCAGGATGGCGATGAAGATGCCCACCGGCTCGAAGAACACCTCCGGGCCTTTCCCGAGTCCCCAGTATTCATAGCAGGAGATACCGACCGAGAGGGCACCTGCAATCATAAGGATAATGATCAGCGGGTCGCTGAATTTTTCAAGGAAACGCTTCCAGAGAGGCTCCTTAACAGCGGGAGTCAGTATGTTGACTCCGTGAGTGGCGCGGCTTTCCGTCACTTGCTTATCGGTCAAGCCGGCGTAACGATGTTTTTCTGCCATAGTTTTATTTAGTTGTCGTCGTTGTCGTTGATGTCGTTAGTATTTAATCTTGGCTCCCGACTCTGTGACGACAATCTGTCCCTTCGCCGGCTTAGCCACAGGCATGCCCTGAAGATCGAAGCAGCGACCTTCAGCATCCTCTCGGATCATGGCAGCCCCTACACCGGCCGTCACATCCACATAGTCGGAATATTCAGCACGGATCACGTATTCGATCACCTCCTCGCCCGTCCTGTCGTCGGGATAGCGCTCGCTTATGGTGTATGTAATTGGCTTGCCCTCCTCGTCATATTCAACTTCCCCAACAGAGCTTTTGCTATACGTCTCGCCATCCTCGGTCTCCCCCTCATAATAAAGGGTCATTAGCCCCCAGTCGTCGTAACGGTACTCCTCACGCGTGCTGTACATTTCTTCTCCCATGAAGTATGTGGTGCCCACGCTGATGTATCCATCGTTTTCGAGCGGAGTGTATTCAGAAGTGGCGGTGACGGTCATCCCCTCCATCGTCATCGTCATAGTGGCGGTGAAAGCCTCGCTGTCGTCGGCATATTCCACCGAGACATTCATATCCAGGCCGTCAGGGTCTTCATAGCGAGCCGCGCCTATGCGGTTGTTGCCGATGAAGAGGTCATCAGGGTTATAGATTTGACCATCAGTCTTATCCCATACGATATTCGAGATCCTTACACCCTGCTCCCAATAGTATTCCTTTCCGTTATATCCCAGGATCTGCTCTGAGATGGTGGTGGCTTTCCCATCCTCACCGTATGTGATGTCTAACTTCTGTGTCGGGTCATATTCGCCATTGAAAAGCACGGCTACCACCACGCTCGTGATGTTGCCTGCTTCGTCGCGGGTCACGGTACGCTCGTAGGTGTTGCCTACCGGTTTCCATTCATACTGAGACCCTATCTCAAGCCACATCCATTCCGTGCGCTTCGTGATAAGGCTGGTAAGGATCGGGTCATACTCAAACTCGCTCTTCGAGTTGTCTTCGTAGTTCACACCGTCACTTGAAACCTTATTCTCCCTGAATGTCACTTTATTGTTGGCATTATATTCGCTGACTGTCCTTGAATACCCCCCCTTCTCTTCCTTCGAGAGTTCTACAATGACGTTGCCTGATGCGTCATAGGTATAGGTGTAGGTGTCTTCAGGCACCCACATGTTTCTTGACCATCCATATGTTTTTGTAGTGCCGGGCTTCATTTTCTTAGCCATCTCGGATATTTTCATCAACTTGTCTTGTTGCTGACTGTTGCCATCGGCCTGTTTCGCTTCAGTTTTTGCACCCTTATCCTTGACACCGGCCTCTGCACAGAAGACGCGAGCCTTCGCCTCATTAATCAGTTTCACCGGTGAAATCGTCTTTGCTGCCACAGGCATTGCCATTACGAATGACAGACCCAACGCAAACAGAGTAGAATTTCTCATAAATCAACCATTTTTTATATTTCAGCTACAAAATTAATAAAATTTTCCTATAAGATACAAATTTCCCCAAAAAGTCATAAAAATAAGCCGCACCTGTGGGGCGCGGCTCGTCGTGTAAAACATGGTATAGGATTAGACGTTAGTTTATCTATAGTGTTTCCTATTGTAGGGAGGCTTCCCAGCCTCCCATATTGTCAATCTTAGTAGTAAGCGCACTCCGTGCGCGTCATCGCGCGTCTTTCCGGTAATATTTCAAGCTCTCAAAAGACCCGTCTGCATACCGTATCCGCTTCACCAGCAATCCCGTCGCATCAGTCCCCACGCGCACTCCTTGCAGATTGTAGTATTCCACTGCCACCACTTCCTTAGCCGTGGCTTCTGCCTCCATCTCCTCCACGTCTGTGCGGTTGGCAAGCGTGCGGAGAGCGGCATGCACCGCATAGTAAGCCTCCTTAGGCTTCACACTGCCGTCGAAGAGCAGCGGATTGTTCTCTCTCCAGGAATCCGGGTCGCAAAGACCCCATATCATTACTGTAGGACAGTTTTCTTCGGCGAGGGCAGCCATCACCACTGCGCAATAGTCTTCAGCCTGACGCTGTGCGGCATCTGCCGCCTTCGGGTCCGCCTGTGCTATGTCAAGCTCGGTGATGATGCACTTAAGCCCAAGATCCTTATATCGGCGGATATTGTCTTTGAGTCGCTTCACGTTGAGCTGGCCGGTGGTGATGTGGCACTGCAGACCCACTCCATGGATCGGGGTGCCCTTCTCCACGAGCTTCTTGACGAGGTTATAGTAAGCCTCAGCTTTCGGGTCGCCCATAAACTCCACACCGTAGTCGTTGATATAAAGTATCGCATCCGGGTCAGCCTCGTGCGCCATGCGGAAAGCCTGGTCGAGGAATTCCTCACCGATCACGCTATACCATACGGTAGAGCGCATCTTATAGCCATTGGGGTTGCTCCACACGATGCTCTGGTCATCGTCGAGACATTCATTTACCACGTCCCATTCACGAAGCTTCCCTTTCAGCCCCCCGGCTACTCCATTGATATGATCACGCATGATCTCAAGGAGCTGCTCCTTTGTCCAGTTCTGGTTGTTTTTCTTGCCGTCTGAGGAAATCCATGACGGCACCTGCGAATGCCACACCAA
>JAIDTO010000309.1 GCA_029060625.1 Muribaculaceae bacterium
GTTCATGTGATAGATTTCCGCTATTTCACCCACAATCTTAAGGATTATGTCAATAAAAATGGCATAACAGACATAGCAGTTTGCTTCAACGTCTTCAATGCCTACAGCAGTGGCAGCGCCTCAAAAGTAAAGAAGATGCTTACTCAGTCGGGAGGTATACCTGCCGTTTCAGACTCTGAGTCCAAACCTAAGCCACAAAAACAGGAGAAAGAGAAGCCGGAACCCGAAAAGACTGTAAAAGCTGTAGAGGAACCAATTTCAACTCCTACAATTGAAACCACAACACAGGAACAACCGGAGACTCCTCAAAAAGAAGAAACTCCTACAGTTCCCGAAAAAACAGAAGAAGAGTAATGGCTGATTTCAGAAGGAAGCCGGAATGGCTAAAAATAAAGCTCCCTCGTGGATTCAAGACAAGTCAGGTAGTAGGACTGCTCAATGAGAAGCACCTCCATACGATTTGTTCAAGCGGAATGTGCCCCAACCGTGGAGAATGCTGGGGAAACGGCACAGCAACCTTTATGATAGGGGGTAATGTCTGCACACGTAGCTGCAAATTCTGCAATGTCGCCACAGGGCGCCCTCTTCCGCTTGATAAGAAAGAGATTTCAGACATTGTAGAGTCAGTCAAATCACTTAAGTTAAAGCATATAGTGATTACGTCAGTTGACCGGGACGACCTTCCGGATTTGGGTGCCGGACATTGGGCTGAAATGATCCGTACACTAAGAAAAGAATGTCCTGAGGTCACTATGGAGGTGTTGATTCCTGACTTCCAGGGCAGGGAAGATCTTGTCAAAATGGTGATTGAAGAGAAACCTGACGTAATCTCACACAATCTTGAGACAGTAAGGAGACTTACTCCCGAGGTGCGTTGCCATGCCACTTACGACACATCGCTTAAAGTGATAAAAATGATAGCCGAAAGTGGGATCAGGTCAAAAAGCGGAATTATGCTTGGCCTCGGGGAGACACCGGAAGAGATTTATCAAACTATGGACGATCTTCTTGAAGCCGGATGCGAGGTTATGACTATAGGACAATACCTGCAGCCTACAGCCAACCACTACCCCGTCAAAGACTATATTCATCCTGACATTTTCGAAGAATATCGTCTTGAGGGACAGCGCAGAGGATTCCGCCATATGGAGTCAGCACCAATGGTCCGCTCCTCTTATCATGCCGAGCGCCACGTAAATTAGCCTCAGGCTTGTCGATGTAATGTGGAGACCTCCACACGCACAGGTTCTACCTCACAGCGTGACTTTGTTGTGAAATGATGAGGAGCAAACAACTCTATGCCGGCTCCGTTGAAGTAATCCTGGATGTTCTGCAGAAGGTCTGACATAATCACAGGCATATCATCAGCATCTTTAATATAGGCGTTGATCTGATAGCACATGTAGTTGTCGTTAAGCTCAGTCTCGAGCACAAACGGTGTCGGATGCTCCAGGACTCCCTTAGTCTCAAGGGCGGCATCAATAAGCAATTGGTGCACTTTCCTCCAGGGTACATCATAGCCCATCGTCAACATTGTATGGATAATAAGACCGTACTGACGGGCAGATGATGAATAATTGACAGTGTTGGAAGTAGTGATAAACGAATTGGGGATTGTCACAATTTCATTCTTTATCGTGCGTATACGAGTAATGAAAGGTGTCTTTTCCACCACATTTCCCACTGTATCATTCACCTTGATGAAGTCTCCCGACTTAAACGGGCGCATATAAGTGATCACAAATCCTGCTATAAAATTTGATATCACAGAACTTGAACCTAAAGAGACTATCAGGCCTACGAATACGGATACTCCTTGAAAAACACCGGATTCCGAACCGGGCAAATAAGGATAGATCATAGCTATCATAAATGCATAAAGCAAGAACCTGATGATATTGAATGTTGGCTCTGCCCAATCAGAATAAAAACCGGCAATCTTTAGTTTCTCGCTCTTTATCTCATCGGAAATGTAGCGTAAACCTTTGACTATATATCTTACACAATACCATATTATTGCAATAATGAACAAATTAGGGATATATTCGAATATAGCCTTAACCACCATTCTGATTGGGTCGATGATATAATGGAAAATCTTCAAAGCGAGACTTTCCGTCTGAGGGAAAATAGAGAACAGGATCGGGACGGTGATGATGAAGAAAAATATAAGCACTATATAGCGCAGGAATCGGGTCAAGACTATGAGAGCCCTGCATAAATATTTGGTGTTTAAAAGCTCATAGTCTCTGATTACGAGTGGCTTTAGCTTATGCACCTTAAGCCAAATTATCTCTCTTCTAAGCTTCCTGAAAAGGAAATTGATGAGCTTCAGGATAAGATATTGCAACAGGATGACAAGTACAAACAAAGCTGCTCTTTTCAGTATTTGCCAGAAACTGTTTTCAGCTTTAAGGAGAGTAATTTTATCATCGATTATTGGCATCCATGTCTCAGCGAGTATCGTAGGAGTGGTGGCATGCCAAAGTGCATCTTGCTCTGTGACACTTAAGATAACCTTATCGCCATACATTATATCAATGTAGGTATCATTATCAAGAAGATAGACGGAATCCCGACGAAGCGAACCGGAATGCCCTATCTTAATTATCATCTGGCTTGCAGTCTCAGCCCTGTCAAAAGCAGAATGCCCACCTCTGGCTGCATATATCCTAAACAAGGTATCCTCTTCCACTACGACAGGGACTCCTGGAGTGATGGCCCGAAGCGAATCGATACGCTGAAGCTGGGATGCCCTTTTCAGCGAATCCTCCAGATGATTTTGCGCGAGTTGGCTACGAAGAAGCATCTCACTGAGACGCATCTCTTCAAGTTCCCTCGCCATCTGCTCCATCCGGATGGAGTCAGACAGCTCCTGCATCTGCATCTCCGTGTCGGAGCCGTTCGAAGCTGTATCTGATACAGTCTCCTCAAAAGTCGATTTAATAAGTTGCCCGGCTTTCTTGATCAATTGAGCATCAGCATCCACTGACAACATTAGAATAACGATAAGACTCCAGAGACGTATTATTTTCATATATTGAAGTTGTTTCGACTTATTTTTTTATTAAGATTTCGTCAGCTTTACGAGCAGATTTCGCTTCATGAAGAAGG
>JAIDTO010000031.1 GCA_029060625.1 Muribaculaceae bacterium
CAATGTTGAGGAATACGTCTTTCTGACCAAGCTTAAAGCGTGCACGTTTTTCAAGCACAGCAAGAAGCATATTGAGTCGTCGTTGGTCGAAACCAGTGACACTTCTTTGTGGGGTACCATACGCTGCTGATGATACAAGTGCCTGAACTTCTACGAGGAAAGGACGAGCACCATCGATAGTAACACCGATTGCGATGCCACTCATTTCCTCCTCACGATTGTCGCTGAGGAGCATTTCTGAGGGATTTTTTACCTCCCGAAGTCCTTTCGCTACCATCTCATAGATACCGATTTCATTAGTTGAGCCAAATCGATTCTTAATGGCACGGAGAATCCGATAAAGATATTGCCTATCTCCTTCAAACTGAATCACTGTGTCGACTATATGTTCAAGAACCTTAGGGCCGGCAATGGCTCCATCCTTGTTGATATGGCCAACAAGAATCACAGGGACTCCAGACTCCTTTGCATAGCGAAGTAGAGCAGCGGCGCATTCACGGACCTGGCTTACACTCCCGGCTGCTGACTCAATATCTGATGAAGCAATGGTCTGGATAGAGTCAACCACTACAAGCTGAGGCTTGACGTTTTCAATTTGAGTGAAAATTCTGTCGAGCTGCGTCTCGGTAAGAATAAAAGTATTGTCTGAAACCTTGCCCAGTCGGTCGGCTCGTAACTTGAGCTGAGATGCAGATTCCTCTCCACTGACGTAGAGGATACGTCGATTGCGTATTGAAAGTATATTCTGCAAGAGTAAAGTTGATTTGCCAATTCCAGGTTCTCCGCCAAGGAGAGTAAGGCTACCGGCAACAAGGCCTCCTCCAAGAACTCTATTTAGTTCTTCAGAAGGCATATGAATGCGAGGCTCGTCGAGAGGCTGTATATCTGAAAGTTTTACTGGTCTTGCTCCTTCTGTAGCAAGAAGCCCTTTGTTGCGAGATGTCTGTTTTGTAGAAACCTTTTCCTCAACAAATGTATTCCATTCGCCACATGCCGGACAACGCCCCATCCACTTAGGCGATTCATATCCACAAGAATTGCAGAAATATACTGATTTAATATTAGACTTAGCCATCTCAAATTCTCCTCCTCATAAATTCAGAAACCGTTACAGCTGTAGCTGCTGCAACATTAAGCGATTCAGCGTGGGGCCCATCAGCAAAACTCGGTATCAACAGGGGCATATTCACTTTCTCCCGAATTCTTTCACTAAGACCGCTTCCTTCATTTCCCATCACAACAAATGCCGGCAGATGAAGGGGAGTGGTGTAGATATCAGTACCCTCGAGCATTGTTCCGCATACGGGTATATCGGGATTCACCTCTATAATATCCAATAGATCATGCTGAGAAAAATGCACCATGCCGACAGCACCCATAGATGCCTGCACAGCTTTTGGATTGAACGGATCGGCACAGCCTGTTCCGATCACTACACGTGCTACTCCAAACCAGGATGCAATCCTAAGTATTGTGCCGAGATTACCGGGATCCTGTACTCCGTCGAGCATAAGCGTGAGACCTTCTGAGTAATCATTTTTACTGAATTCACGAGGCTCCGGAAGCCTATAGACAGCAATTACAGAAGGTAGAGACTGGAACTGAGATAAGGTTCTCATATCTGCTTCAGACACGCTATAGACCGGATATTCACTATATTTTTCATATGTTTCAGTGTCACCATCTTTCACTAAGATAGCTTCCGGTGTGAAAAAAGGAATTGTGTCGGCCACACATTTCAAGCCCTCTGCAATGAACATGCCGAGTTTTTCCCGCTGCTTGCGGGAACTGAGTCTACAATAGAGATTGAATTTAGTTTTTGATAAAATCATATGCAAAATTAAAAAAAAAATCCCTTTTAGATGTTGTAAAGATAGAAAATTTTAGTAATTTTGTAAAATTCTTATGTGCCGCTCGAATTTTTTTGCTTAAAATTCTGTTGAAAATCGGAATATCAAGTAAAAGATTCTGAGTGAATGATAAGATATTCGGAATAACAACTCAATCTTCTGCTAAACTTTTTCACAAATGAAGAAAATTTTCCTTTTTTTTAGTTTAACTGCATTAAGCCTCTCCGGCTATGCCGAACTATCAGATCCTGTTGTGATTGAAGATGCTTCAATCAAATCAATCTCTCCCAATGGTAAATATGCTGTATCTCAAGGATCTTCCGGTCTTCGTATATTAGATTTTACACAGGCCAATGAAAATTCAAAATTCAAAGAATCGGATTATGAGGAGTATTATGCCGGTGATGGAAATTGCGTTAGCGACAACGGTGTTGTTGTAGCGTCCACTCCCACCAATACGAATGCTCAATATTGGAAAGACGGAACATGGCATAGTCTTCCATCTCCATCTTACGCACGAACGTCAAATCACGCTCAGGGAATAAGTGCAGACGGAAGCCGTATTTGTGGCACTCTTAGAGTCGCAGGCATGGGTGGAGCCGAAGATGTCCTTATGGTAGTGCCATGTATATGGAATGCTGAGGGGAACGGTTATGGATCGCCTGTCATACTTCCGCATCCAGATTTTGATTTTTCTAATAGTGTGCCTCAGTATATCACGGCTATAGATATTTCTGCCGATGGTAAGGTTATTGTAGGTCAGATACGTGATGTATGTGCATTAAACTATCCAATCATCTATAAGGAGAATGAAAGCGGAGAGTGGAGTTTTGAGATTCCATATGAATATCTTATCAATCCCGACCATTTGGAAGCTGTTCCATTTCCCGGAGATGGCCCTATTATGCCACAATTCGAGTCTTTTATGACTCAAGAAGAAATTGATGCTTATAATGAGGTCTACCAAGAATATGTCAGTTCAGGCTACCAAATTCCATGTCCCGAATATTGGGAATTTATGTCTCCGCAAGAAATTCTGGCTTACAACGAGGCTGCAGATGAATACAATGAAAAAGCCATTGCTTACAATGAGAAGTTTTATGCATGGGCTGATTTTGTTTATGCTGTAGCTAATTCATCTCCTAACTATGCTTTCAATCAGGTACGTATTTCACCGGATGGTAAAACTATCGGAAGCACCGTCATTGTAGAGGGAGATAATATAGATCCTTTGACCGGCTTTCCGAAGGTCGATAATTCTGTATGGTTACTTGACTTGACTTCTGATAAGATTGGCAAATATAATAAGGACGGAGACTTGAACATATATTATATAGCGAATGATGGCGTTGGAATCGCGACTACTTCGCCGGGTACCGTTTGTAATTCGTACATTCTTGAAAATGGTGAAGCTATTGATATCGTCACATGGATGAACTCGAAAGTTCCGGCGTATGCATCGTGGATTAATGAGAATATGGTTTTCCCATATGAGGAAGAAGTTTATGATGATAAAACAGGTAATTATGATTTCATCTATAAAGAAGGAGTAATGACCGGCCGCGCAACTGCAACCCCTGATTTTTCAATGATATCCCTTTCAGTGCAGAATATATGGGATTATATGGATGATGGGATGGCTTATGTATTTGATCTGAAGGGTGCAGATGGAGTGGAGACAGTGAGACCGGCTTCAGACGAGATGACCATCTATGATCTCTCCGGACGTAAACTCAAGAACGCTAAAGCTCCAGGCATTTATATAATCAATGGCGAAAAGAAAGTAGTTCGTTGAAACATCTTAATAATTAGCGAGGCGATTCCCATAAGAATCGCCTCTTTTTTATGCATCATTTAAATATTTACTCTTCGGATTCAAAAAAATCGCCTGATTAGTGGCGAAAAAAAGAAAAAATTAGTAATTTTGTAGCTATTAATGAGAATTTGACTATGAAATATATCGGTGCCCATGTAAGTACGGAGGGAGGCGTTGCCAACGCTCCCCTTGAGGCAATAGCTATTGGAGCGAAGAGTTTTGCCCTTTTCACCGGGAGCAGCAACCGCTGGACTTCCAAACCTATCCCAGTAGAGGAAGTGGAGGCATTCAAGGAGAATTGCCGTCGTGGAGGATACGAGGCAGCCCAAATTCTTCCTCATGACAATTTCTTGATAAATTTGGGAAGTCCGGACCCACAGAAATTGCATCTAAGCAGGAAATCATTTCTTGAAGAAATGAAACGATGTGAACAACTCGGACTGACCATGCTCAATTTCCATCCGGGAAGTCATGTGAATGAGATAGAAGAAGAAAAATGCCTTGATTTGATAGCGGAGTCAATAAATTTGACCCTTGACCAGACATCCGGAGTGACAGCTGTGTTGGAATCCACGGCCGGGCAAGGTAGCAATCTTGGTCACCGCTTTGAACATCTTGCTCATATCATCAGCAAAATTGAGGACAAGACGAGGGTAGGCGTATGCATTGACACGTGCCATACTTATTCAGCAGGATATGACCTTGCCGATGCAGAGGGATATGCAAAAACTTGGCAAGAATTTGACGAAATCATTGGGAGAGACTACTTGAGAGCTCTTCACCTTAATGACGACCTACGAAAGCTTGGCTCAAGAATCGACCGACATGCAGAGATTGGGAAAGGGACACTCGGAATGGAATTTTTCAAACGCCTTGTCAATGATCCAAGATTTGACAACATGCCTATAATTTTAGAGACTCCGAATCCAGCTATATGGCCGGAAGAGATAAAGCTCCTTTATAATATGATAGACAAATAAAGGATCACGAATAACAATATTAAACATTATATATCTAAAAGCAATGACACAACAAAAACCTGACCTTGGTTTCTGGAAACTATGGAATCTCAGTTTCGGATTTTTCGGAGTCCAGATAGCCTACGCTTTGCAGAGTGCCAATATTTCACGAATATTTGCCACTCTTGGTGCCGATCCACACTCTCTAAGCTATTTTTGGATTCTACCACCGCTTATGGGTATCCTTGTGCAACCTATTGTAGGAGTTGCCTCGGACCGCACCTGGTGTAAACTTGGACGTCGACTCCCTTATCTTCTTTTGGGAGCTACGATTGCAGTAATCGTGATGTGCTTGCTTCCGAATGCGGGCAGTTTTGGCTTGGCTGTGAGCGGCGCGATGGTATTTGGATTTATAGCTCTGATGTTTCTTGATACATCAATCAATATGGCAATGCAGCCTTTCAAAATGCTTGTCGGAGACATGGTCAATGAAAAGCAAAAAGGGCTTGCTTACTCGATCCAAAGCTTCCTGTGCAATGCTGGATCTTTGGTTGGCTACCTTGCTCCAATAATATTGACAGCTATAGGCATCAGCAACGTTGCTCCGCAGGGAGTAGTGCCGGCATCCGTGACTTATTCATTTTATATAGGAGCAGCTGTACTTATACTTTGTGTCATATATAGCTTTGTGACCATAAAGGAAATGCCACCGGCTGAGTATGCTCGTTTCCATGGAATAGATGCATGCAAGACAGAAAAACGCGAGAAATTTAATCTAATGAAGATGCTCAAGGAGGCTCCCTCGACATTCTGGAGTGTGGGTCTGGTGCAGTTTTTCTGTTGGTCAGCATTCCTCTTTATGTGGACCTACACCAACGGTGCGATAGCTGGAAGTGTGTGGGGCACACAGGATGTAGCTTCCGCCGGATATCAGGAAGCCGGCAACTGGGTAGGCACACTCTTCGCTGTCCAGGCTATCGGGTCTGTGCTGTGGGCAATTGTGATTCCCAGATTCAAAAGCCTAAAGACGGTCTATATCATCAGCTTGCTTCTTGGTGCAGCAGGTTTTATTTCTACAATTTTCTTTGCCGATAAATATCTGCTTTTCATCAGCTACCTTTTGATAGGGTGTGCATGGGCAGCGATGCTAGCACTTCCATTTACTATATTGACAAATTCACTGAAAGGTGAAAATATGGGAGCTTACCTTGGTCTCTTCAACGGCACTATCTGTCTTCCTCAGATTGTGGCAGCTGCGCTTGGAGGTGTGCTTCTTCAGGCTGTAGGTGGCAATCAAAGCTATATGCTTGTAGCAGCCGGTGTGCTTTTGGTGCTCGGGTCAGTAGCAGTAGGTTTTATAAAGTTGACTTACGCTGAAAAAGAGTGATAATGTCGAAAATTATTGATTATAAAGGCGTCGAGATTCATCGCGCGGAAAAAACAGTATTGAAGGATGTCACCTTCTCCATAGGTGAAGGTGAGTTCTGCTATCTCGTAGGCAGGGTTGGAAGCGGCAAGAGTTCACTTCTCAAGTCGATGTATGCTGAAGTCCCAATCTACTCAGGAGACAAGGCTGAGGTGATGGAATATGACCTTATAGGAATCAAGAAAAAGCAAATTCCATATCTTCGCAGAAATATTGGCATCGTCTTTCAGGATTTCCAGCTGCTTCAAGATCGATCGGTGTATGATAATTTGTCGTTTGTGCTTAAGGCAACGGGGTGGAGCAACAAGGCAGAAATGGACCAACGCATCGAGGATGTGCTTATAGACGTAGGCATGAACCATAAAAGCTACAAGATGCCACATGAGTTGTCTGGAGGTGAACAGCAACGAATAGTGATAGCGAGAGCATTGCTCAACAATCCCAAACTGATACTTGCAGATGAGCCGACCGGTAATCTTGACCCGCAGACGGGAATAACGATCGTCAGTCTGCTTCATAGTCTTGCATCTGACGGGCATTCAATCCTTATGGCTACACATAACCTTCAGCTGTGTGAAGATTTTCCTGCACGAGTGTTAAGATGCCGGGACAAGGAACTTGTCGATGAAATTTAAGCTATATAATTCGCTAAAAAACGCGCCAGTGGAGCTCCACCAGCGCGTTTTTTATCATTTGTATATAATTTTAGTGGAATTCCCACGATATTTTAGTGTTTTAGATTTCTTTATTCAAAAAAAAATGATTAAATTTGCATCAAAATCGGGTGGCAGGCCTAATAAGCGGCTTTTTTGCCCGACAACCATGAAATGATCAATCATTAGCATTCATAACAAGCTATTTAATTATGGCAGAAAAGAAAGAAAAACTGTTTGACATGTTCCCGCCGGTATCCACAGAAGAATGGATGGCGAAGATCAATGTCGATCTAAAGGGCGCAGACTTCAACAAGAAGCTTGTATGGCGCACCAACGAAGGCTTCAATGTCATGCCTTTCTATCGTAAGGAAGATATCGAAGGTCTTCCCTCAGTAGGCTCAATGCCCGGCCAGTATCCTTACGTAAGAGGCACAAAGACCAACAATGACTGGCTTATCCGCCAGCAAATCCTTGGCACAACAGCAGAAGAAATCAATGCGAATGCTAAGCATGCAATCGATAAAGGAGTTGAGTCTCTCGGAATCAGCATGCGTGGACTCGAAGCTTCTGATCTTGCAGCCGTACTCGAAGGCATAGACTTGAATAAGGTCGAGGTCAACATCATCTGCTGCCCCCGCAAGGCTGAAGAGATGGCAAAAGCTCTTGTAGAGCTCGTAGAAAAAGCAGG
>JAIDTO010000310.1 GCA_029060625.1 Muribaculaceae bacterium
ATAAAGCGTACAGAATGGATAAAACGTTCAATACAAACCTCACAGAAGAAGACACCAAACGTCTTTACATAACCCCGGCGTTAGAAAATGTGTGGGATAAGAATCTAATCCGCATGGAGTATTCTTTTACTGCGGGAAGGATTGTTGTACGTGGCACTATGAAGAAGCGAAATCAGGGTAAAAAAGCTGATTATCTTCTTCATACAGCTGAGAATTATCCTATTGCAGTTGTTGAGGCAAAATCTTCAAGTCATGCACCAGCTGATGGGATCCAACAGGCGATTGATTATGCAACCATTCTTGATCTTAAATTTGCTTACAGTACTAACGGTCGAGAATTTGTTGAACACGATTTAATTACCGGTAAACAACGTAAGTTTCCTATGGATGCCTTTCCTTCGGCATTGGAGCTTAAGGAGAGGTTGAAGAAGAACAATTGTCTTACTGCTGAGGCTGAACAGATAATTGATGTACCGTATTATTCAAGTGCAGATACATTCCCACCAAGATATTATCAGCGTATTGCCATCAACCGAACTGTGGAAGCCGTAGCAAAAGGACAGAAGCGTATTCTGCTTGTTATGGCAACCGGCACAGGTAAGACATATACTGCGTTCCAAATAATACACCGCTTGTACACTTCCGGTGCGAAGAAAAAGATTCTCTATCTTGCTGACCGTAATATCTTGATAGACCAAACTATGCGCCAAGATTTCAAGCCCTTTAAGGGCATTATGACTAAAGTGCAGCAAAAGAATCCTGAGAGTGGATATGAAATTTATATGTCGCTCTATGGTCAATGGGTTAAAAATGATTTGCAAGAAGGAGAAAAGCAGCCCTATGAATATCTGTCGCCGGATTTCTTTGACCTTATTATAGTCGATGAGTGTCACCGCTCAAGTGTTAAAGAAGATTCAGAATGGCGAACGATATTAAACTATTTCTCTTCTGCTACTCAGATTGGCTTAACAGCTACTCCAAAAGCAGTTGACGGTGCAAACAATATTGAATACTTCGGGAAACCTGTATTTACATATTCATTACGCCAAGGTATTGAGGATGGTTTTCTTGCACCATACCGGATAACCAAATCTTTTATAAGTGTTGATCTGGAGGGATATGAACCACGTAAGGATGAGGTTGATATCTATAACCATCCTCTCGGCGACCAGATATATACACGCAATTTGATTGGACGTGGCATTCATATTACTAAGCGACAAGTTGTTGTTGCAAAGCGTATAACCGAAATGCTTAAATCTATGGGTGGAATGGTTAAGACTATAGTATTCTGTCCGGATCAAGAAGAAGCACAGGTTATGCGAGATTTACTTATGGAAATGAACCAAGCAAGGGTACGGAAGAATCCAAAATATATTGTTAGAATCACAAGCGATGACCGTGTAGGTAAATCATTGCTTGATGATTTTATTGACCCTGATTCAGATTATCCAGTTGTCGCAACTACCAGTGAACTTCTTTCAACCGGTGTAGACTGCAAAACATGTGGCCTTATCGTCATTGATAAGGAGGTCGGAAGTATGACCACCTTTAAGCAGATGGTAGGTCGCGGCACACGTATTTATGAGCGCACAGGCAAAATGAATTTTGATATTCTTGACTTCCGCAATGTTACTACATTGTTCAGTGATCCAGAATTCGATGGAACCCCAGAAGAAGAGGAGTCAAAACCTCAACGACGCAAAACTCCGGATTCTTACAAGGTAATCGAAGTCGATCCAGATATAGTATCTGATCCTCCGGCATATAGAAAGCTTTATGTAAATGGAAGAAATATCAGTATAGTTCATGAAGTAGTACAGTATCTCGGAGAGGATGGTAAAACACTTTGTACTGAGAGTGTAACTGACTATACCCGAAAGGCTATTAAGCAGCGTTATCCTACGCTTGATAGTTTTAGCGGGGCGTGGAGACAGGCTCATAAAAAGAAAGAGTTCTTGCAAGGTTTGGATGACATTGAAGCTCTTATTGATGCAGTGCGTGAAGAAAATCCTGCACTTGTAGATAAGGATGAATTTGATATTATTTGCCATGTAGCATTTGATGGTAAGCCGCTCACTCGTCGAGAGCGAGTCGAGGGAGTTCGCAAACGTGGCTATCTCAATAAATATAAAGGGACAGCCCTTAAATTTATTGAGGCTCTTATGGATAAGTATGCCGATACGGGAATTATGAATATTGAGAGTCTCAATATTCTTTCAATCCATCCGTTCAGTCAGTTCGGTAAGACACCGAAAATTATGAAGATCTTCGGTGGTAGAGAAGCCTATGATAAAATGATTGCCGAACTGGAAGAACAACTATATTACCAATCCGCTTAAGACAAAACTATGGCTGTAAATAATCTCGTTAAACGATTACAGGATATAATGCGCAAAGATGCCGGTGTTAATGGCGACGCTCAGCGCATTGAGCAAATGGTATGGCTTTTCTTCCTGAAAGTGTATGATGCGCAGGAGGAAATATGGGAATATTCCGAAAATGGCGATTCCTTTAAAAGCATCATTCCCGAAGATCTTAGATGGCGCAATTGGGCACCTTCAAAAGATGAAGAAGGTAGATTGATACCTGACGCACTCACCGGTGATAAGCTACTTTCATTCATTAATGACAAACTGTTCCCTGTGCTTAAAGGACGAAAGTCTAATGATGGTACCATTCCTGGAATAGTGGTTACGCACGATACGCCGCGAGGCAAAGCGATAGTTCAAGAGGTATTCTCCGAAGTCAATCAGTATATGAAGAACGGTGTACTACTCCGCCAAATGATTGATGTGGTGGATGAGATCGACTTCTTGGACACCTCCGAAACTCATACCTTCGGGGATATTTATGAAAGTCTTCTTAAAGACCTTCAAGGCGCAGGACGCGCCGGTGAGTTCTATACCCCGCGAGCCCTGACAGATTTTATAATAGACCGTCTTAATCCTCAGTTGGGTGAACGAGTCGGCGACTTTGCAATGGGCACCGGTGGTTTTTTGGTGTCTGCTCTTGAGCATCTGAAATCTCAGCAACGTACGGAGGAAGACGTTAAGAAATTCCAAAACACTGTTGTGGGGCAAGAATGGAAACCATTTCCTTACCTTTTGGCTGTGACCAATCTTCTGCTTCACGGAGTGGAACACCCTGATCTGCATCATACAGATTCAC
>JAIDTO010000311.1 GCA_029060625.1 Muribaculaceae bacterium
GTGGATTATTCAGAGGTGCAGCGGGCATTGCGCACTGCTTTCAAGGGAAATGAGGTCTCCACTCTCCGCTCTTTTCAGGAATACACCCCGATTGAAATAGCAGGCCGAGATAAGGATATTCAAGAAACTATCGGCTCTCTTTTCGTGCGTAGCCATTCCGACAAACAGGGTAACCGCACGGATATCCCGCTTCGCAACCTTATCAAGACATCGGAAAGCAAAGACCTCAAGACCATCATAGCCGGAGAAGCCGGTGAATATGTCCCTATTGGATTCAACACCTCCGGGAATGAGGAAAGCCTGATGGATATGATATCCGAGACAGTACGCTGCGATGGAAAGCATGATGTGGACTTCGCTGGAAGTTTTTTCAGCAATTCCAAGATGATGAAGGAGTTGACCGTGATCCTGCTCGTGTCCCTGTTGATGATGTATTTCATCCTGTGTGCACAATTCGAAAGTTTCCTTCAGCCTCTTATCGTGCTTATCGAGATTCCCATTGACACAGCTTTCGCATTGCTTTCGCTGATGATATTCGGGCAGTCGCTCAACCTAATGTCGGCAATCGGCATAATCGTGACATGCGGTATCGTTGTCAACGACTCCATCCTGAAGATTGATGCTATCAACGAGCTGCGAAAGGCAGGGACTCCACTCATTGAGGCAATCCACACTGCCGGACACCGCCGTCTTAAGGCAATCATTATGACATCGCTGACCACTATATTCGCAATGCTTCCTGTGCTCTTCACCTCCGACATCGGTTCGGAACTGCAGCGTCCCCTCGCCATAGCCATGATCGGGTCGATGGTGGTGGGCACCGCCGTCAGCATTTTCATCATACCTTTGTTCTACTGGCTTATATACCGAAAAAATGAAACTATATAGGATATTAACTCTTCTGTTGGCTTTGTCGTGGTTTTCTTTGAGTGCTTCCGCAGTGACTCTTACCCTTGGCAAGACAATCGAGCTTGCCAATGATTCCTCTCTTATGGCTTTCCGCTACCGAAACATGTACCAGGCAAACTACTGGCAATACATCAGTTTCCGTGCCGGACGCCTTCCGAGCCTTTCACTGACCTTCACTCCCGCTTCCTACAACCGATACATGACACAGCGCTACGACTTCGACCAAAACATCGACGTATTCCGTCAGCAGCAGATGTTCAGCGCTTCTGCAGGCCTTGAGCTGCAACAGAACTTCGATCTGTTAGGAGGTACATTCTATCTTGACACGGACCTTGAGTATATGCGAAATTTCGGGGCAAACACCTATACGCAGTTTTCTTCAGTCCCGGTCCGCATCGGCTACCGACAAAACCTCATAGGCTTCAACTCCTTCAAGTGGGAACGCAAGATAGAACCCCTGCGCTACGAAAAGGCGAAAAAGGAACTTATCTATAATATGGAGAGTGTGAGCGAGCAGGCTGTGACTTATTTTTTCAACCTCGCTCTCGCTCAGGCTGAATACCGGCTGGCAGAGGAAAACGTAGCTTCCTGCGACACTATGTATGTCATCGGCGAGCGACGTTTCCGTATAGCCTCCATCTCAAAGGCTGACCTTCTTACACTGGAGCTCGACCGGGTCAACGCCCGCAACACACTGGAAAACTCTCGAATAGCCCTGAAGCGCGCCATGTTCTCACTCGCCTCCTTCCTTGGCATGGACAAGAACTCTGAGATTAAGGTAGAATTACCAGGTAAACCAAGAGGCTTGTCAATACCTGCCGATCTTGCTCTCGCATACGCAAAGGAAAACAACCCTACCCTTCTTGAACACCGGCAGAACATTCTCGAGGGAGAGCGGGAAGTAAGCCGCACTGTGGCTGAGTCTCGTTTCAATGCCTCTGTAAACGCATCTGTTGGCTTCAACCAAGTGTCAGACCGTCTGCCCGAAGCCTACCGTTCATTGCTTCGTCAGGATCTCGTGAATGTCTCAGTGTCGGTTCCTATCGTTGACTGGGGTGTCCGCAAGGGGCGTGTGAACATGGCAAAAAATAATCTTGACGTAACGCGAATTGCAGCCGAGCAAGAGGAACTCTCAATAGAAGAAGATATTCTTATGACCGTCAGTGACTATGAGATTCGTAAGGATATGATAACTTCTGCATCTGAAGCACTCGACCTTGCCGATATGGCATATGCCCAGACACAACAGCGCTTCATGATAGGCAAGGCAGACGTCAACGCCATGACTCTTGCCCAAAACCGCAGGCAGGAAGCCTCCAAGAATTACATCTCGGCTCTCCAGAATTTCTGGCTCAGCCACTACAAAATCCGTCGCCTCACACTCCACGATTTCGAGATGGACCTACCTCTCTCCCGAGAATTCGACCTATGAAACATTTTTCCATAATAGTGGTCTTCATCGCCCTGTCTATTGCGGGATGCGCCTTGCTCCCTCTTCTGCCGGTGAAACTTGCCCCATCGCAGACGCTCCCTTCAATAACGGTAAGTTTCTCGATGAAGGGGGCATCATCGCGTACGGTAGAGCAGGAGGTCACTTCACGAATCGAGTCAATCCTTGCCAGAATCAACGGGGTCAAGGGTATCGATTCTAAGTCTCGAGATGGTGGAGGACGGGTAACAGTAAGTCTTGACCGGCATGCCGATATGGACAATGTGCGGTTTGAGGTGTCTACACTCGTGAGGCAGGTTTGGGGCCAGCTTCCGGAAGGTGTCAGTTATCCTTTCATTTCGCTGCGTCAGGCAGACAGCGATGCCTCACGCCCTTTTATCACTCTGACTCTCAACGCTCCTGCCAATCCGTCGGAGATAATGACATATGGGGAAGAGAACCTCAAGCCCTTGCTCTCAAGGATTAAGGGGGTCGGAAGCGTAGAGTTGAGTGGAGCGCAACCGATGGAATGGAAACTTCACTACGACATTGACCGGCTTTCAGCTCATGGCATGACTCCGTCTGATATCCGCAATGCCATAAATGAGCACTATAAGTCTGAATTTCTCGGTATTGCACCTATAGTAAGGGAAAACGGCATGGAATGGCTTCGCATATCGATGAGCTCGGTAAGCGACCGGGAAAGCTTCAATCCTGCCGACATATCACTGACTGCAAAAGATGGAAACATCATATCGCTCGACAAGATAACGGAAACCACTCATGAGGAGGCTGAGCCTACCGGCTACTTCCGCATAAATGGACTTAATTCCATCTATGTCAATATCATTGCCGATGAATATGCCAATCAGCTTAACGTGGCGAAGGAGATAAGAGAATCCTTATCGGAATTCATTCGCCATATGCCGCAAGGCTTTATGATAGACACTGCTTACGATGCCACCGATGAAATTCACAAGGAACTCGACAAGATTTATTTCCGTACGGGACTCACGATAATTAT
>JAIDTO010000312.1 GCA_029060625.1 Muribaculaceae bacterium
CTCAATGGAATTGTCTCCTTCTTCATGAAGCGAAATCTGCTCGCAAAGCTGACGAAATCTTAATAAAAAAATAAGTCAAAACAACTTCATTTGCGATTTTATGCAGATGTGTTGAGAAAATCATTCTACAAAGAAAGATGTAGTCATCGAATAATACTTGATGTATGGATAAATTTTATTATCTTTGCGTTGTGAATGGGTTTAATTTCAGTTTAGATCCCATTCAATAACCTATGGATAAGAGAAAAGAAAAGGAAAAAAAAGGGTTTGATTTCACCTTGGGAAAACGCTGGGTTACCGGTATTCCATACGAAGTGGCTTTTTGGAGAAGCTACTATCGTCGTCGTAAATCCCGTGAGGCTTTGCTGAGCTGGTCACAATTGGGTAAAGAATGTCAACTCGACAATTTTGATATTGCATCCTACATAAGTGGGATTGATAGGGAATATCCGGTAATAGTAGATGTCGGATGCGCTCTGAGCTACATGTTTAGCAATATAATAGGTGGCAAGGAGTATAATGTAAGATATCTTGATCCTTTGGCTCCTTTCTATAATAAGATTCTGGATGATTATTCATTAGATTATCCTCGAATAGCATTTGGTATGGGGGAATCCCTGAATTTGGTTTTTCCAAAAGATAGCGTCACTCTTTTTCATATCCGCAATGCCCTCGATCATAGTGTTCGTCCAATGATGGTGATATGGCAAGCGTTGATTTGTCTTCATGTGGGAGGTGTGTTGTATCTTAATCACAAGCCAAATGAGGCAGAGCATGAAGCGTATGTTGGTTTCCATCAATATAATGTAGATTGTGAAAATGGCAGGCTGATCATCTGGAATAAGGAGGAGCGAATTGACGTAGGTGACGCTCTTGCCGGATATGCCGATGTGAAAGCCTCGGTGACTGACGGAGGTCATATTGTTGGGGTAATAACTAAAACCGGCGACTTGCCCGAAGATCATTGGGCGGTGCTTGAAAGTGGAGCCTATGCTGCAGGGATGCTTGAGACCCTTATGACCTATTTCCATAAGATGCCCAATTCTTTCTCATATCAAGTGAAACGGGGCTCCTTTTCTGTGATGCACAGGATTGTAAGGATGCTACCCGTTGGATTTCTTCGAAAGATGAAGACATTGATAAGTGGTAAGAAAGCGACGGAATGAAACAACTTCAATAATATAGCTGAAAAATTATGATAGAAGAAATATTTAAGGCAGACAGCAATCGCTATGAGGCCGGAATGGAATATCGGAGAAGTGGAAGAAGTGGTATTCTGCTTTCGGAGATTTCACTTGGCTTTTGGCACAATTTCGGTGAAACTGCTCCTCTTGAAAGGAGCAAGGATATTATGAGGTATGCTTTTGATCATGGAGTCACTTCCTTTGATTTGGCTAACAATTATGGACCCGGATATGGTACTGCTGAGGAAACGTTTGGTTTTGTTTACGACAAGTCGTTCCGTCCCTATAGAGACGAAATGTTTGTAGCATCAAAGGCCGGTTACGACATGTGGCCCGGCCCATATGGCAACTGGGGCTCACGCAAGTATCTGATGGCATCAATAAATCAAAGCCTCAAGCGTACGAAATTGGATTATTTCGATCTATTTTATAGCCACAGATATGATCCTGAGACTCCACTTGAGGAGACCCTTCAGGCACTGGTTGACATAGTAAGGATGGGCAAAGCTCTTTATGTAGGGATTTCCCGCTGGCCGGTGGAGGCAACCAAATTTGCTTTCGACTATTTAAGGAAACATGACACCCCTTGCCTCATATTTCAAGACCGCCTGAATTTGATCGACAGGCGAGTGGAAACTGATGGCACCCTTGATTGTGTGAAAGACAACGGATGTGGGTTCATAAGCTTTTCGCCGCTTGCCCAAGGCATTCTTACCAACCGGTATTTGAATGGTATCCCTTCCGATTCCAGAGCTATGCAGCAACGTTTTCTTAAGACTTCACAGATAAGTGAAGATCTTGTGTCTAATATTTGTAAGCTCAATGATATTGCATTGCAAAGAGGTCAGTCGCTGGCGCAGATGTCACTTTCGTGGGTCTTGGCGCACCCCGGAGTCACTTCAGTCATAATAGGATGCAGCAGTGTGTCGCAACTTGACGATTCTCTTCAAGCAGTAAAGTCTAAAGACTTCACTGCAGAAGAGTTGAATGCTATTGAAAAGATTGCTTCTGAAATTAAGCTTTAAGTAACTTTTTTTTCGAGACGGGACCCGGGTAGAAAACTCCCAGTCATTTCACATATGATGGATGGTAGCCGAGAAGGAAAGCATCGGCTGCCATCCTTTTTTTACCGGCTGGTTGCAACTCAAGAATTTCCAGCCATTTGTCGGAACACGCTATCATCAATCGCTTGCCGTCGATCTTTATAGTCCCCGGTTTTGTCCCGTTTGTTTCCGAATCTGACAGGTTTGTGCGGAAAACCTTGCATTCGAGTGGTCTGCCTGATTCCTCTACTAATATAGTCCAAGCTGCAGGATAGGGACTGAGTCCACGCACATGATTGTGTATATCAACAGAAGATTTATTCCAATCTATTAGGCAGTCTTCCTTGAAGATTTTAGGAGCAGGGGTAAATTCTCCTGAAGGTTGTGGGGTAGTGGTCAGAGTGCCATCAATAATTGCATCTACTGTTTCCACTACCATACCGGCACCAAGGTGCATCAGCTTGTCGTGCACATCTCCTACGTTATCTTCAGGAAGAATTTCGATCTTGCGCTGCATGATCATATCTCCGGTGTCGATCTCATGCTTGAGGAAGAATGTGGTGACTCCCGTCTCTTTGTCACCATTCATCACGGCTCTATTGATCGGGGCAGCTCCACGATATTTAGGAAGAAGCGAAGCGTGGAGATTGAAAGTTCCGAGCCTTGGCATCTGCCATACCTCGCGAGGCAGCATGCGGAATGCTATGACTATGAAGAGGTCTGCATTAAGCTCCCTCAGGCTATTAAGGAATTCTTCAGATTTCAGTTTTTCAGGTTGGAGCAAATGCAGATTGTGATCCACTGCATAGCGTTTCACATCGCTTTGATATAGTTTATGTCCTCTGCCCGCTACTTTATCCGGCATCGTCACTACTCCAGCGATATTAAAGCCATTTTTAATAAGTGCATCAAGGCTTTCCACTGCAAATTCGGGAGTTCCGAAGAAAACTATTTTGAGGTCCTTTTTTTCCATTGGTCATCATTTTAATCGTCTGAATAGTGTTTTAAGACCCGACGATATGAATTGAAAATTTTAGATTTTGATACGAAGCCCACATATTTGCCATTGTCTACGACAGGGAGGTTCCAAGCTCCGGTCTTATCAAATGTGTTCATCACCTTGTCCATGCTGTCGGTCACTTCTATACGCGCCGGAGGCATTGCCATGAATCGGCTCACATGCATCTTTCGGTAAAGATCCGGACGGAACATAATGTTGCGTATATCGTCAAGAAGCACGATACCTTTCAGCATCCCTTGGGAATCAGTAACTGGATAGAGATTTCGATTACACTGGGAGATTACCTCTACCATTTGCTTGAGACTCATCTCCGGATGTACCTCAATAAAATCACGCTCTATGACATTGTCAATCTTCAGAAGGGTAAGGACTGTCCTGTCTTTTTCATGAGTGATGAGATCCCCTTTTTCTGCAAGACGCATTGTATAGATGCTATACGGTTCGAATGCTTTTATTGTCATATACGAAAGGCAGGAAACAATAAGCAAGGGGAGAAACAAATTATAGCCTCCGGTCATTTCTGCTGTCAGGAAGATAGCCATAAGGGGGGCGTGCATTACACCGCTCATCACCCCTGCCATTCCCATAAGTGAGAAATTTTTCTGGCTTAGCTCGATTCCGAAGTCCATCAGATTGAAAATATAAGCGAACAAAAATCCGGTCATTGCACCCACAAACAGGGAGGGTGCAAATGTGCCTCCAACACCTCCGGCTGCGTTGGTAGCGGTCGTAGCGAATACCTTTGTAAGGATTAGGCATCCGACAAAAAGAGTAATCGACCATGGATTGATTCTGTCGCCATAGAAGATGGTGCCATCAAGTATTCCTTGCGTGTTTCCCTCAAGGAGAGTGTTTATGGCATCATAACCTTCACCATAGAGGGGTGGAAAGACGAAAATCAATCCGGCAAGGATCACTCCTCCCACCGAAATCTTAATCCAGCGGCTTGTAAAAGCACCAAACCATTTTTCGAGCATAAACATGGCTCGGGTGAAGTATAGGCTCACAAATCCGCATAGAATGCCGAGGAGAATTGTCCATGGGATCCGATTGGTGAAGTATGGCTCATTTTGGGAGAAAAAGAATTCTGCACCATAACCTTCCAATACATATGCCACCGTGGCTCCGGAGATTGAAGATATAAGCAGAGGCATCACTGTAGTACCAGTAAGGTCGATCATTAGAACTTCAAGCGTGAAAAGCATGCCAGCAATCGGGGCGCGGAATATTCCCGCGATGCCTGCCGCTGCTCCACAACCCACTAAAAGCATAAGGATTCTTGGAGATAGTCGGAAAGCTTGCCCAACATTGGAGCCGATGGCAGCTCCGGTATATACGATAGGTCCCTCAGCTCCAACCGAACCACCGAATCCAATTGTTATGGCTGATCCTACCAAAGAAGCGTAGCAATGCTTTTTCTTTAGTCTCGACTTACGTCGGGATATGGCATAGAGCACCTTTGTCACACCATGACTTACGTTATCCTTCACCACGTATTTGATAAACAAAGTGACTATGATGATACCCACCACCGGGTAGACAAGATTAAGCCAGTTTCCTGTTGTGGCACTGAAATGCTGGGTCAGAAGATGGGCTATTGTGTGGATAAGAAATTTCAGAAGTTGCGCAGCAAATCCGCATACTACTCCCACCACAAGAGCTAATATTACTACGAAATTACGCTCTTTTATGTGGCGTTCACGCCATTGTACCACTTCAGCCCACCATTCAGTGAATCTATTATGAGTTTCTTTATAAGCCAATGTTAGATATTTTTTATGGGTGTATCTATAATCGCTATTTTCCGCTCCCCTCTAATATTGTCAAGACCGTATATAGCATTATCTTAAAGTCGACAAGGATCGACATGTTTGAGATATAAAGGAGGTCATATTTAGATCGCTCCACCATCTCATCAATCCTGGAAGCGTAGCCATATTTCACCATGCCCCACGAGGTAATGCCCGGTCGGGCTTGATAAAGAAGTGTGTAATACGGAGCTCGCTTGATTATCTTGTTGATGAAGAATTTTCTTTCTGGTCTTGGCCCGACAATGCTCATTTCCCCTTTGAGCACATTCCAAAATTGAGGAAGTTCGTCAAGCCTGTACTTCCGCATGATCCTGCCTGATTTGGTGACTCTCGGGTCGTCATCGCTGCTAAGTTGAGGTCCATCAGCTTCTGCATCCGTGCGCATAGTCCGGAATTTTATGATTTGGAATGGTCGCTCTTTGAGGCCTATTCGCTCTTGCCGGTAGAAAATCGGTCCCTTGGAATCTGATTTCACCCATAGCGCGAGGAAAAGAAAAATAGGGCTTAATCCTATGAGTGTGATGAAACTCGCCAGGACATCGATGGTTCTTTTGATATTCTTTTCAGATTCAGACATGCTTGAATGAGTAAGGTCGACAAGAGGAAAACCATAAATATCTTTCAGTTTTATCGACGATGTCATAAAATTTATGGTATCCGGGGAGAGTTTGATAGGTTTTCCGATGGGAAAAAGTCGGTAGACAAGATTCAATACATTTTCCTCATCCGTTTTCTCAGGGGCAAGGATGATCTGGTCAATCTTCTTCTCCTGGCAGAAGTCAGCCAGCTCTTCAATCTCCATACCACCCGGTTGGATATTGTTTTCGCCATCAATATTGAAAAAACCTTCTATTGAGTAACTGATCACCGCTTTGCTTTCAAGCATCTTGGCAGCTAAGGAGTGAGCCTTTTTGGAATTCCCAACTATCACGGCAGTATATTTCCAATCTCTGCTTTTGAAATGTTTGATTTGATTATTGATCATGATGAGCCTTCCAAGCAGGGTAAAGGAAAAGAAAATGATATAGACCACGAGAATCTGCATCAGATTTGAGGATATGTCGCTCATCTGGTCGTTGGTCAGGAGAGCGAGATGAATGAGGATAGTGCTGATGGCAGAGATTATTGCGGTATTCAGAAATTCGTTGAATCGAGACTTCCCGAATGGATTGTTGTAGAATCCCGATAACCAATAGAGTCCTACAAGAACAATCGGTATGAAAATTTGTTCGATGCAGATTTTCGGTTGGAAAATGAAGCGGGAAGCGTCTTCAAACGAATGGGTTTCCCCTGATGACTCCATAAATCTGAGAAGATTAAATAGCATGAAAGATATATTGGCGGTGATCCAGTCCGTCAATACGAGCTTCATGCGCTCCAATCTTACAGATGCCATTTTCCCGATCATCTTATGACTTTGACAATATTTTCCCTCGTGATCTTAATAATGTTGCTCGGTCGTGAAGAGGCTTTTTCCTTTTGTCGGAATCGACATACGTAGTCAACTCCATTTTTTATTTCTGAAGAAATCTCAGAGAAAGTATGTGGAGTCGGTTTCCCACTGATATTAGCAGAGGTGGAAACGATCGGTCCATTAAGCCTTTCGCACAGCATTCGGCTAAATTTTTCAGATGTAATTCTGATGCCCAAGCTGCCGTCTTCCGCTTTTAGATTTTCCGCTACTCCAATGGGATTGTCGTATATGATAGTCATTGGGTTGACTGCTACGTCTATGAGTTGCCATGCTATGTCTGGAACATGCTTTACTGTGCGTTGTAGCATACCTTCCGACCCAACAAGCACTAACATGGACTTGGAGTCAGCCCTTTGTTTGAGTTGGAATATTTTTTCCACAGCTTTTTCATTTCGAGCGTCGCACCCAATTCCCCATACAGTGTCGGTAGGGTAGAGGATGATTCCTCCTTCCTTCAAGACTTTTACTGCTTCCTTTAGGTCAGCTTCATCATAGCGAACATCTGTATGATTATTGTTGAAATCCTTTTTTTCTTCCATTGATGCTTGATCAAGTGTTAGATTATACCTGAATTGCTTCTGCTTCTGAAATCCAAAGTCTTGCCACTGCATCTGAAGGCATCCTCCAATCGCCACGCGGCGAGAACGATACTGGGCCCACCTTTGGCCCGTCGGGCATACAAGAGCGTTTGAACTGCTGGTTGAAAAATCTGCGTAGGAATACTATAAGCCACTTCTTGATTGTCTCCCGGCTGAAAGTGGGGCGGCCGTCATCATAGGGTCCCTCTGCAAATGCTTTGCAAGCGAGTGCAAAAATCTTGGCAGGCGGAAATCCTTCCTTCACAAAATGATAGATGAAAAAGTCGTGCAGGTCATATGGCCCGACAAGATCTTCTGTCTTCTGTGCAATATTCCCTTCTGTATCCGTCGGCACAAGTTCAGGGCTGATAGGTGTGCTCACTATGTCTTCAAGGATATGGCGGGTCTCTTCATCATAGTCTTGTGCAACACGGCGCACGAGCGGCCGGATCAGAGTCTTTGGAACTGATGCGTTTACACTATACATCGACATATGGTCGCCATTATACGTGCACCATCCAAGCGCGAGTTCAGAGAGGTCGCCTGTGCCCAACACCATACCGCCATATTTATTTGCCAGGTCCATCAGGATCTGCGTCCTTTCGCGGGCTTGCGAATTCTCATAAGTCGCATCATGAGTGTTTATATCGTGGTCGATATCTTTGAAATGTAGTTTTACAGCTTCCGCAATACTGATTTCGATATGTGTGATCCCCATTTTCTCCATTAGTTTGGTCGCATTGTTGTGCGTCCTGTCAGACGTTCCGAATCCCGGCATGGTGACACCGATTATGCCTTTTCTGTCAAGCCCGAGATTGTCAAATGCTCTCACTGCCACTAATAGAGCCAGTGTGGAGTCAAGGCCTCCGGATATGCCCACTACAAGACACTTGCAATGAGTGGCAAGCAGTCGCTGCTCGAGCCCCCAAGCTTGAATGGTGATGATTTCCTCGCATTGCTCCTCAAATTTTGCTTTCTTCGAAGAGAGGAACGGATAAGGGTTGATCTCGCGCATCAGATTTGCCGGTTCGGCTTGGGTAGCTGTAAACTCTTGCAAGCCGAATGTGGGCAATACAATGTCATTTTGTCCGAAGCTTGATTGGCGCTGACGGGTATTGCGAAGTTTTTCTACATCGATATCAGCTATGCAGAATCCTTCTTCACGCCGGAATCTATCTGATTTTTTGAGAATCTCCCCATCTTCTGCTATGATAGCATTGCCTGCAAAAACGAGGTCGGTGCTTGATTCCCCTGCTCCCGCAGAAGCATATACATATCCGCACTTGCATCTTGAAGATCGCTCTTTGATAAGAGAAAGGAGAAAAGCATGCTTATTAATCACTTCGTTTGTGGCGCTAAGATTTGCTATGATATCTGCCCCTGCCACACTCATCGTGGTGCTTGGAGGATTTGGTACCCACATGTCCTCACATATCTCTACTCCGAATTTAGCGTTTTCGATCCTGAATAGAAGGTTGATTCCGAATGGAATTGAATGGCTGTCAATATCAATAATATTATATTCCTTTCCTTCCGGCAGGTTTAGCTCAAGACCGGAAGAAAACCAGCGCTTTTCATAAAACTCATCATAATTGGGCAGATAACATTTGGGCACAATGCCAAGAATCTCACCATATTGTATCACAGCTGCGCAATTGTAAAGGCGTCCTCTGTATCTGACCGGTAGCCCTACGACGGCAGTGACATGTGATTCTTTTGTCACTTGCTGCAGGAATCCAAGTTGGCGTATGGCGGCATTGAGGAGAGTGGGCTGGTTGAAGAGGTCGCCACATGTATATCCGGTGAGACAAAGCTCAGGGAATACTATCAGGCGTGCACCTTTCTTCGAAAGGTTCATGATCATGTCTGCGATCCTGACAGAATTGACTCCCGGATCGGCAAGTTCCACCTTGGGGTAAGCGGCGGCGACTCTAAGATAACCGTATTTGTTCATTATGTTGTAGTTTCAAGATTGTACATATTTTGCAACTACAAATATAGCACATAAAAATCATAATTGCAATAGTGAGCGGGTGTTTTTAGGGACATTTTTTTGTGGGAATCAGTAATAAAAAAGCAGATATGCCTGATTGGCATATCTGCTTCGTATCGAAAGATATTGTAATCTTATTTGAGGGCAGCCTGAACTGCATCGTTGGGCACCATCTCTTCTTTGAAGACATAAGCGCCTGTCTTGGGAGATTTCTCCATTTTGATGACTTTGGAGTAAGTACGTCCTTCACCTTTCTGAAGAGACGCGACGGTTTTCTTTGCCATGGGTCAGAGTGCTTATTTGATTTCTTTGTGGATGGTCATTTTCTTAAGGATCGGGTTATATTTCTTGAGTTCCATACGACCCGGAGTATTCTTGCGGTTTTTGGTAGTGATGTAACGGCTCATACCCGGCATACCGCTTGCCTTGTGCTCGGTGCATTCAAGAATCACCTGCACACGATTGCCTTTCGCTTTCTTTGCCATAATTATTGAACGCTATTAGAGCGAGAGAATTTGAATGTTTTTGAAATCGATGTTTCCTTCAGCTTCAGCGCGCTTGAGAGCTGCGTTAAGGCCGATTTTGTTGATAGTGCGGAGAGCACGAGCGCTGACGCGGAGCTCAATCCACATGTCCTGTTCTACCCAATAGAACTTCTTGGTGTGCAGGTTCACATTGAATCTGCGTTTGGTGCGGCGTTTCGAGTGAGAAACGTTATTGCCGACCGACGCTTTTTTGCCTGTAATCTGACAAGTCTTTGACATGACTGAGGTTTGTTTTTTACTTCTATAAAAATTTAACTTTCGGATTGAGGCGGCCATCACAGTCTCATATCGCTGGCCATTGCATCATTTGGCCCTGCTTTTAAGGATGTGCCACAAATCGGATGCAAAATTACTAATAATTCCTCATTCTTCCAAATATTTATAGAAAAAAATTAGTTTTTTTGAAATAAAAACCTAATACTATGTATATTTGCGTGATTATTTTCATAATTTCGTTTGATTTACTCAACACATGGCTACCATAAAAGTAAAGTTCAGGTCTTCTATGACTCCGGACCGGGAAGGTACTATCTTCTATCAGGTGATACATGAGAGAAAACCGAGGCAGGTGCTTACGGAATATAAGGTGTTCCCTTATGAATGGAATGAGTATCGCGCTACGGTGACATGTAGCCAGCAGAGTCCAAGATGTCCTTATATCTTGTCGGTCAGGGAAAGAATAAAGGTGGATGTCGAGAGGCTCCTCAGGATTGTCAGGACATTTGAGAGAGAGCGTCCTGAATACACTTCTGATGACATTGTCGAGGAATATGAGCGGCTCTCAGAGGAGAACTCTCTTTTTCGATTCATGAACCAAATAATAGCCAAATTGAAATTCAACGGGAAGGTACGCACTTCCGAGACATATAAGTCAGCATTGAATAGTTTTCGCAATTATAGGGAGGGGGAAGACATTATGCTTGAAAGTATCAACAAAGAAATCATGGAGGCGTATGAGGCTTGGCTACGACAAAGAGGTGTCTCATCCAACACCATTTCTTTCTATACCCGTATTCTCAGGGCTGTCTACAACAGGGCTGTGGATGAAGAGCTTACTGAGAATCGTAACCCGTTTAAAAGAGTCTTCACGGGCATTGAAAAGACTGTAAAGAGAGCTCTACCCATGAAAATCATAAAGAAGATTAAATCTCTCGACCTTTCCCTTTATCCTCAGTTGGACTTTGCCCGCGACATGTTCTTGCTTAGTTTTATGCTCAGGGGTATGAGTCTTATCGATATGGCATTTTTGAAAAAGAGTGATCTTAATAATGGACATGTGACATATAGGAGACGAAAGACCGGACAGATCCTTACTATCCAATGGACTCCTGAGATGCAAGGCATAATTGATAAGTATCCATACAATGAGACATCTTATCTGCTCCCAATCATTAGAAATCCTCACGCTGTGCCTCTGTATGCATACCGGAATATGGGCTACTATATCAATCGGCAATTACGAAAAATAGCTGAACAATTGGAATTGCCGATACCGCTTACTATGTATGTGGCAAGACACAGTTGGGCCTCTGCGGCTAAGGCAAGAGGTATACCGATAAGTATCATTAGCGAGGGGATGGGTCACGATTCGGAGTTGACAACACAAATCTATCTCGCGAGTCTCGACACATCCGTTGTCGACAAAGCTAATTCACTTCTGATTAAAGATTTGAATTCGAATTGACTTTGATTTCAGCTGATGATGGATTATTTTTTTGCGGAAGGAATCTGTTTTGTTGTGCAAAAAAATGAACCATAAGCATGAGGTGTTTGTTTAGAGACTAAAATCATCTATAAACTATAAAAAATTATGAAAGAACTTAAAGGAAGTAAGACAGAAGAGTGTCTGATCGCAGCATTTGCAGGCGAATCTCAGGCTTGTGTGAAGTATTCATTCTATGCTAAGAAAGCAAAGAAAGATGGTTTCCAGCAGATAGGTGATATCTTTGAGGAAACATCAAAGAACGAGCATACTCATGCTAAACTTTGGTTCAAGTATCTCCATGGTGGTGATGTTCCTGCCACTCCCGAGAACTTAGTTGATGCTGCTGCGGGCGAAGAATTTGAATGGGACGACATGTATGTTCGTTTCGCAAAAATCGCACGCGAGGAAGGTTTCACAGAAATCGCGAAGAAATTCGAGATGGTTGGTGAAATCGAGAAGACTCATATGGAGCGTTACCGTACTCTCCTGAAGAACATTGAGGACGGAATTGTCTTCTCACGCGATGGCGACCGCATGTGGATGTGTCTTGAATGCGGACATATTCATGTAGGTAAATCAGCTCCCAAGATCTGCCCGGTCTGCAGCCATCCTCAGGCTTACTTTGAGCTTCGTCCGGAAAATTATTGATTGATACTTGAAATACACATATAGTGCGGCCCCCGGATTTCCAGGGGCCGCTGTTTATTAGTCAATTGAGTTCGTTGGTTCGATTGCCTTGTAATTCCCACTTAGGAGCATGAATGAGAAAAGGCGTAAAAGTCCATCGTAGTAT
>JAIDTO010000313.1 GCA_029060625.1 Muribaculaceae bacterium
ATCCATATCCTCCTTCTTTCTATATAGGAAAGGATACGTCGTAAGATTAGCTGAATTAAGGGCTTCTATGGCTTTGCGTCGCAATTCCGTGAGTTCACCAGCGGGGATAAATACAGTTGGATCCAAAAGAGATTTGTAATCCTGAAGATAATATGGAGTGTTGCCAAGTTTAGCAAAAATGGGAGTGAAGTCAGGGGTCTTCCTTGCAATATCTCTTTTGCAATCAAGAGGAATCGTAATGTAGCATCCTCTCTCATCTTCTGCTGTCAATCCGGAATCAGAAAGAGTGAATGAAACCCCAATTTTTCGAGTCGCAGTGTCATGCTGCATTTCTTTATCCCAAACGCGATCAAATGTGCGATGTATCTCAGCACCTTTGGGAATATTGACAGGCTTAGATGTGATTATTCTCTTTCCTTTGATGCCATTGACCATAGCACCTGTGTAAACGCCTTTAGCATCAAAGAAACTTATACCATCACCATTATTGAGTTGAGAGACATCGTAGATAGTTTCACCTAATGATTTTGGAGTGTCGGGCGAAATAATTCCCTTCGGACGTCGCTCTTCGATAAAATAGTGAGTAAATCCTCGGTTGAATGATTTGGATAACTCCGGAGCAAATGAAATTTCCGAAGATCCGAAACTGCTTCTGCGATAAGAATCCGGATTCTTAGATATAAACCGATCTAAAGCCTTTCGATATGCTGCCACGGTATTCTTTACGTAGGCAACTTCCTTGAGTCTTCCTTCTATCTTAAAGCTTGAAATGCCGGCTTCTATAAGGCGAGGAAGCATATCAATGGTGTTAAGGTCTCTGAGGGAGAGAAGATGCTTGTCTTTACAGATTACATTTCCTTTAGAATCGGAGAGAGTGAATGGCAGACGGCATATTTGTGCACATTCCCCACGGTTGGCACTTCTTCCGCATGCGGCAAAACTGGCGTGACAACGTCCGGAATAGCTGACGCATAACGCTCCATGCACAAAAGCTTCCAATGGGACAGCCACAGTTTCAGACATCTTTTTTATTTCTTCCAAAGTGAGTTCTCTTGGAAGCACCAATTGACTGAAACCGACATCCTGCAAAAAAAGTGCTTTTTCAGGAGTGCGGATATCACATTGGGTACTTGCATGGAGCTGAATGGGAGGGATGTCCATGCGGAGAATCCCCATATCTTGCACGATTATAGCATCAACTCCTATACGATAAAGGTCGCTTATCAGACGCTCAACTTGTCTGATCTCTTTTTCGTAGACAATCGTATTGACAGTGACGTAAACCCGCACACGAAATATGTGGGCGAAATCCACCACACGCTTTATATCATCGATAGAATTAGCTGCATTGCGTCGGGCTCCATGGCTTGACGCACCCATATATATTGCATCCGCACCATGGAGGATTGCTTCTATGGCGATTTCGGGTGAGCCAGCCGGGGCAAGAAGTTCAAGATGCTTAGGACCTGTCATTCTTAAAAACTTATTTTTTCATAAGCCGGTCAAGAATTCTCTTATCTTCACGCTCCTTTATTGACTGACGCTTATCATACTGTTTCTTACCGCGGGCTACTCCAACTACAAGTTTTGCATACCCACGGTCGTTGATAAAGATCCTTAGGGGGACAAGTGTATATCCAGGGTCGGAGATGGCTTTCTCAATCTTGGCAATCTCCTTTTTTGAAAGGAGGAGCTTGCGGTCGCGGCGAGCAATATGATTATTGTATGAACCATAAAAATACTCGGAAATATTCATTCCCTTTACCCATACTTCGCCACGATCGATTATGCAGTAAGAATCAGTCAAAGATGCCTTGCCTGAACGGATAGATTTAATTTCCGTTCCGGTCAGCACCATGCCTGCCGTATATGTGTCGCCAATCTCATAGTCGAAAGTGGCACGTCTGTTTTTTATATTTATGTTTTTTGCTTCCATAGGGTGTAGGTATTTTAAGTTAAGGGTCAAGAGTCAAGAGTTAAGGGTCAAGAGTTAAGGGTCAAGAGTCAAGGGTCAAGAGTCAAGGGTTAAGAGTTAAGGGTTAAAGGGTGGAGATGAATGTTCATTTAAAGATTTCTTCGCATAGCCACATAAAAAGGTATGGCATCACGATTACAGTCAAAACAATTGTAGTCATACAACGGTTGAGACATTTTTCCGGTAATCGGAGAAATCGAATACCCTTGGTGATAATGAAAGCTGTCCAAATTGGCAGTAAGACGGTCAAGGGTTCAAGAATAGGCATCAGCTCACCTGGAATCCAGAAAAGAGCAAGGCTTGCAAGAGCATACTGCACCATGAGCTTGAAAAATGGGGTCTCTGTCTTTGACTTAGCAGCGAAAGGAAACAGCCATCTGCATACGACCTGGACAGCAAAGAAGCTGAAAAAGAAAGATGCGAACACTGATGCCGCACTCACCAGAGTAGATGAAAGGTCGAATTCGGGAAGATAGAACCAATCGGCAAAACGGCAAACAGAGGCAAGAGCAACCAGGGGATAGAAACACCCGGCTGCAGTCTGTTCAGGCTTAAGACGTGAGCGTCGGAGATCCTTCCAACCGGCTGTCCCGGTCATAAGAATTCCGAAAAGCAAAAATATAGGTTTATAAGGTCGTTGTTGTGACTCCTTATGCTCTTTTTGACCATCTGCATGAGGGTCCAGATCAGTATTGAGATTAATATCGTCAGAAATAGAATCTTTCATTTATAGTGGGTATTATTCGTCGGCAAGATCATCTTCTTCCTCATAAGTGTCACGGAGCAGATTGATGAGCATCACCATTCCGTGGGCTGTAGCTTGCTCAATGACATCGTTGCGGCTACCTTTGAAGTGGCGGCATTCGCTGACGAGCTTACTGCCATATTTAGCTCCTATCCATACCGTACCGACGGGCTTATACTTAGTGCCTCCATCAGGTCCGGCAATTCCGGAAGTGGAGATGGCACAATCGCTGCGCATGAGGCGAGAAGCTCCTTCCGCCATGGCTTCAACCACTTCACGACTTACGGCACCTTTCTGGTCGATATACTTTTGTGGCACACCAAGAACGCTTGTCTTCACATCATTAGCATAGCTGACAATACTTCCAAGGAAATAGTTGCTGCTACCGGGTTGCTGAGTGATTCGATGAGCGATATTGCCTCCTGTGCAGCTTTCCGCACAGGATACTGTAAGTTCGCGTTCTTTCAATAAAGAACCAAGCACTTCAGCAAGCGACTTGTCTTCATCTGCAATCACATCTTTTGTGAAGATATCCCGAAGATTCTGATGCAAACGATTCATCTGAAAACGCAATATCGCCACTCCGTTGTGCTGTCCGGTAAGGATGATCTTAGACAGCAGAAGATTTGCTTCTATGGCTATCTTAATATAGTCAGGAAGATGCTTTTCAAAATGTCTAAGGACGCTTGCAAGCTCGTCGCTTGTGTAGCCATACACAATGACGTGTCTTTTTTCAATATTGGGAGCTTCGTTCATAATCTTCGTAGTGTCCAAGTTATACTTCAACTTTAGAATAGGGGGGCATATCAAGTGAGCAAAACTCACCTTTTAGATATTTAAAATAGCCGGCAATAGCCACCATGGCAGCGTTATCAGTGGTGAAAGATCGTTTTGGAATCCAAGCCTTGATCTTTCGACGCTCACAAAAGACCTCAACAGCTTTTCTGACACCTGAGTTGGCCGAGACCCCACCACCAATAGCGACAGCTTTAACTTTGGTTTCCTTTACAGCTTTTGCCAATTTGTCGAGCAAAATGTCGATTATTGTCTTCTGTAGAGACGCCGCAAGATCGGCCTTTCTTTTCTCGATGAAATCAGGTTCGACTTTTAGATTGTCGCGAACCGTATATAAGAACGATGTCTTCAGTCCACTGAAGGAGTAATCAAAGCCCGGGATGTGAGGTTTTGCAAATTTAAATGCATCAGCATCTCCTTCAGCCGCGAGACGATCGATATGAGGTCCGCCAGGGTAGGGAAGGCCCATTACCTTCGCGCATTTATCGAAAGCCTCTCCTGCTGCATCATCAATAGTGCTACCAAGGATTTCCATGTCGAAAGGAGAACGAACCAAAATGATCTGTGAGTTACCACCTGAAATCAAAAGGCAAATATAAGGGAATTCAGGCACTTCTTGCTCTTCCGTTTCCTTGATGAAATGACTGAGCACATGACCATGAAGATGATTGACATCAACTGTTGGAATATCAAGTCCAATAGCCAAGCCTTTTGCAAATGAAGTGCCTACCAGCAGCGAACCAAGCAGACCGGGACCTCGAGTGAAGGCGACGGCATCAAGATCTGCCGTTGTTACACCAGCCTGGCGTAACGCTTCACTGACTACCGGGAGAATATTCTGCTGATGTGCACGGCTTGCGAGTTCAGGAACGACACCACCAAACTGCTCGTGGACCTTCTGACCCGCAATCACGTTGCTGCGGAGAATGCCATCGGAAATCACTGCAGCCGATGTATCGTCGCAACTTGATTCTATTCCAAGGATTGTAATACTCATTCTAACTATATCTTCAGATGCAACTCATTTGGAGGAGAAAACAAGAGCGCAATGCAAAGTTAATACTATTTTTTGAAAGATGCAAATCTGTTTTTTTATTATTTTCATGAGTATAATACCGTCTTTTTTTATTAATTTTGTAAGAATTTGCAGAAACAGCTTTGTCAAAGGGCTGGCACTGAAATCTCACAAATATGCATATTAAACTATAGATGAGTATTTTAAGACCTGTATACAACGTCTTTAGGAGCATGATCATGTCGGTGATTGTGCTTCTCGTGGTGGTGTATTTAGGCCTGTATGTAGTGCTTTCGATTCCAGCTGTCCAAAATAAAGTTAAGGAGAAAGTATGCGAGGAGACATCAAAATTACTTGGAGGAGACTTGAAAATGGAATCATTGACAATACATCCTTTCAGTGAAGTAATACTTTCCGGAGTCAGCCTCTATTCTCCTGAAAACGAAAAATGCGCATCGATAAAAAAAGTGGCAGCCGGCATTGATCTGTGGACACTATTCACAGACAGAAAGATTGTGCTCAACTATGCAGAAATCATCGGCATGGATGTAGCAGTGAGCCAACGAGCCAAGGATGCTCCATTAAATATTCAATTTCTTATCGATGCACTTGCCCCAAAAGATAAAGACAAGCCGTCTGCTGCCTTTGACTTGAGGATAAGGAATATAGTGATCAGAGATTCCAAAGCATCGTTTTTGCGACCTTGGATGAAAGACACGGATGGCAACAAGTTGCCATTTGCTGATATTGATTTGTCAAGACTTAGGATGGATCTAAGCATTCCGGTGCTCCGCAACGATCTTTATAAATTTGATATCAGGAACCTTCAGTTTGAAGTGACCCCGGGGGTTAATTTGAGAGGTTTGACAGCTGAAGTGAAGTATTCAAGAGCTCTGGAAAAGGGTGGAGGAAGCGATGTGCTTGAGGTGAGTGATTTGAAAATTGACTTGCCCAATACGTCGCTCGAGGTGGGAGATATCAATATACACCTTGATTCAATTACGGATTTAAGAGGAAATGTGGAAGGCAAATTCACTCCTTCCGATCTTTCGAATATTTTGCCACAATTGAGTGCCTTTGATACCTCATGGAATATAGATTTAGACGCAACATATAGGAAAAATGGTATTGAGCTTTCAGAAATTAGCCTTTCTAATGATGACTTGAAATCATCACTGAGATTAGAAGGATTTATAGGAAACCTTAACAAAAAAGACAGTATCAACCTTGAATTAGGCACTATGCATGCTGATATTTCATCAAGTCTCATATCTAAAGTTGTGTCTAATTTGGCGAATCACGCACAAAAAGGGGTGCAAGTAATAGAGTCGCTTGGTAATGTATCAATTGATATCCAAGGAGAATTGATTGAAGGAAACACGGCGGATGCCAAGGGAAAAATCGACACTGAAAGAGGAACATTAGAGTTTTCCGCATCCGGAAGCCGACTTAGATCCGGTAGACCTTCAATTTCAATAAAAGCGAATGCAGAAAATATAGAGCTTGACAAACTTCTTTCAACCAATAATATAGGCATTGTTTCATTCAGTCTTGAGGGGGAAACGACCGGTTTAGACAAAAATGCGGATGGACACATTTCACTAAAATCAGAGGAGTGTGAAGTTATGGGGAATTTGCTGACCGGAGTGGATGTGGAATTAAGGAAAAATAAAGATTTAGTTGACTTAGACCTTTATTTGGCTTCAAACGTGATGGAGCTCAATATTGATGCGGGAGCAAATATTTCAGAAAAAAATAGCAACTTGCAAGCAGAGATGCTCATTTCAGGCTTTAATCCTTCTGACTTCGGAATAAAGGGAAAGATGGCTGACAGCAGTATTTCCGGCAGAATTTCAGCAAATACAAGGGGAAATAACTTAGACAATGCAACCGGCAAAATTGAGCTAAAGGATTTCACATTAGAGCGGACTGACGGCAATAAATTGAAACTTAAGGAGCTGACCGTAAGTGTAGATTCATTAATCTCCCGGACTACAAATGACGGATCGGTCAATAAGCGCTTGATCGATTTAAAATCTGATTGGTTTGATGCAAGAGTGAGTGGTGAGATCTACCCGAGCACATTGCTGAAGGAACTTAGAGGAATGGTAGAATCAGTGATGCCATCATTAGGTGGCAATTACGCCCGTATTCCGGAAGCGAAGGCGGCTTTAAACGCATTTGACTTTGACATAAATATCAAGGGCGTTGCTACACCTTACGCATTTTTCAATACACCAGTGCGTCCATTGACTAATATACCTTTGTATGGGTCGTTGGACCTGAAACAGGGAAAGGCATCATTAAATGTTTCCACACCACATCTGCAGCAAGGAAAGAATAAACTTATCAGAAATGTTGATATCTCGGTAGATATAGATTCTTTTCTTGGAATGGCAAAGATCAATGCCGGTCTGATATTCCCTGCAAAGAAGGGGGATGTAGAGATAGCATCAGATATATATGCCATGCGCGATAAAATTAATGTCAACCTTGGTCTTAATC
>JAIDTO010000314.1 GCA_029060625.1 Muribaculaceae bacterium
AGCGTAGACGGAACTGAGATCGCCGTCCCCGCAGTGATCGAGAACGCTGAGCGCAACAAGGTCTACACTCTTCGCGTCTACGACAAGAACGCGACCGTCAAGGCTGGCTTCACCATGTCTGACTGGGAGGAAGGCGACAGCTTCAACGGCGCCCCGGACACGACGAGGGGCCTATGCATCGATCCTGAGGCCTCGGTATTCCCCGAAGGAGTCACCGTAGACTATGTCAACCAGATCATTGAGATTCCCGATTCCGGAGTGAAAGGCATGAAGATAGCTTTTGCATCGGAGATGAGGGTGGATATAGACACCATCTGCTACTCGGGAGAACGCGTAGCCATCGATTCCATCGAGGCTAAACACGTGAAGTTCACTGCTGAGAAGGCATACGCCACAGACAAGAGCGTAGTCTCGAAATTTAATGTAGACATCAATCCCCAGCTGAAGGGACGCCCAGATTATGAAATCAAGATGTATGTCAAGAAGACTGTCATGAATACAAGCTACGACTACGTGACCATACGCGTGGCTCCATCCAGGTTCCAGATTGAGACCGTAGAGCTGGCAGGCATCAAGTGGATGGCCTTCAACGCTACTTCACCCGACCCTGACGACCAAATCTATGTGGATGAAGGAAAGACGGTCGAGGACATGTATGTTGAAGATTGGGTAAGCTGTACGGGTGGTCTCTTCCAGTTTGGCCGCAAATACAGATACACTCCATATGAGAGCTACAACCCCTGTAACGACCTCGGTGAGCAGAAGCAGGACATCCCATGGGTACATGAGTCGCATATGCCTTGCCCACAAGGATACCATGTTGCCACAATCGATGAATGGCGCACACTGTTCCCTGAAGGCACCAGAGTAGAAATAGGCTCATACACCGCAGGTAATGGAGAGACGATAAATGTAGATATAATTCGTCTGCCGGGCGATGTGGTGACTCCAACCAATGTGAACGGAGTATGCCGCTACATGAAGCTGACTTCGGAAGAGACAGGCAACTGCCTCATCCTGCCTCTCGCAGGATGGAAAGGTGATAAGAGCACTGCCGCCACCTCCAACTTTGGACGCGACGCTGTATATTGGGGCAACGACAACAACGGTTGCTGGGGCGGCTACGCCAGAGCAATGCGATTCATGTTCAACTGGGGTTACTCATGCATGGCCGAGACATTCCAGTTCGAAATGGAGGCATTCGCCTATGTGAGAGCAGTCAAGAACGATTAATCACATCATTCAAAAACAATTCAGAATAAATGAAAAAAACAATCATAGTATTGGGAGCCGTAACCCTCATCGGAGCCGGGAACACTGCCATGGCAGACGAGCCGGGCAGCGGCCACACCACCGAGGTGACTCCGGGAGACTGGGATGATGATGACCCTAAGCTTAACTTCAATTTTCAGGACATACCTCAGTCACAATACAGTGGCCTGAGACTTACACTCTCGTGTGGACTGCCCGACGCTCAGATTCTCTACACGATGGATCCGAATGCAACTCCCGACGATAAGGATGCATGGAGCGTCTACACCGAACCCCTTGACCTCACAGAAGACTGTACGGTACGCTTCTTCGCCCGCTGCGAGGGATATAACGACTCCGACATACAAGCCTACACGTTCGTCTTCGCCGACCATCAGGCTATTGCGCCGCAGATTGCTCCCGATATGGACAAGACGCGCCTGATGATGACCTGCGAGACCACAGGAGCATCAATACGCTATACGACGGATGGCTCAGAGCCAACACCCGAAAGCACCCTCTACGAGGGGCCTGTGGAACTGACGGAAAACTGCGTCTTCCGCGCACGCTCCTTCGCCAACGAGATGTTTGACTCCGATATATCGGAATATACTGTCGACTTCTTGACATCAGGGATGCCTGAGGCAGCCTTCGAGAACAGGGCACTTGTGCTGACAGCAGCCGACAGCAAGGAAAGCGTCTACTTTACGACTAATCCTGACGCTACTACTGAAGACATAGAGGCATGGACTCTCTATACGGCTCCAATAGCACTGACGGAAGACTGCACTGTAAGGTATTTCGGAAGACGCGTTGGATTCAATGATTCCGAGATCGCAAGTTTCTCATTTGTATTCGCCGCATACCAGACCTCAACCCCGGTTCTCACAGCCGACGCTGCAGGCACCCATGTGGTGATGGTGTGCGAGACCGAAGGAGCGGAGATACGCTACACCACAGACGGCAGCGAGCCGACCGCACAGAGCGCACTCTATACTGAGCCGGTAGAGATCATCGGCAACGGTACCTTCCGCGCACGCGCCTTCAAGGAAGGACTATTCGATTCCAATACAGTTGACTTCATCGTGATGCACATGGCAGTGCCGAGTCCGACAGCCGTGTTCGAGAACAAGCGCCTCGTGCTCTCATGCGCCGACGAAAAGGCAAAGATCATGTACACCTTCGACACGGATGCCACTACCGACAATACCGGGGCATGGAGCCTCTACGAAGGCCCGCTGTCGCTGACAGAAAACTGTACAGTGCGCTTCTACGGCGTACGCGACAACTTCAACGACTCCGACATACAAAGCTTCGCCTTCATATATTCCAACTACCGTGCGGCTGACCCCACCATCGAGCGCAACGCCGAGGGAACACACATCGTGATGGAGACAGCAACCGAAGGAGCCGAAATACGCTACACAATCGACGGCAGCGAACCGACGGCTGAAAGCACACTCTATACCGGACCGGTGGAAATCGAGGGTAACTTCACCTTCTGCGCTGTGGCTATCGCCGATGGACTATTCGACTCAATGGTGAACCGCTATGTGGTATCCAACATGGCTGCCCCCAACCCTACTGCAAGCTTCGAAAACCTCCGTATGAGCCTTGCCTGCCCCGACGCTAAGGCTCAAATCTGGTATACCACAGATGCAGATGCTGCCACTGATGACACATCGGCATGGACGCTCTATTCAGCCCCGTTCGAGATGACCGGTGACTGCACGCTGCGTTTCTTCTCACGCCGTGCTAACTTCAACGATTCCGACATCGAAAGCCTGACTTTCGTCTACGCAGCATATCAGGCTCCGGCTCCGTCGATCGACCGCAATGAACAGGGTACACACATGGTTATGTCTTCAGGAATTGACGGTGCAGAGATCCGCTACACAATAGATGGTTCGGAACCCACCGCTGAAAGTGCGCTCTATGAGACACCGGTACGTATCCAAGAAGGGGCTACATATCGTGCAAAAGTGTTTGCAGACAACATGTATGCATCCGAAGTGTCGGAATACATCATCGGAAGCGATAAACTCAACGTGCCGACCGCCACATACGATAACTTTACCCTTGTGCTCTCCACCACCGATGAGGGAGCGAGCATATGGTATACCACCAATCCCGAGCTTAGCCTTGACGATATCGAGGCATGGACACTCTATGAGGCTCCGCTTCCGCTTGGTGACGATTGCACATACCGCTTCTTCGCCGGCGACGACGACGCCAATGCATCCGACATTCAGACATTTGTATTCCAAAAGGCTGACTGGCAGGTAGCCGTCCCCACGATAGAGCGCAATGAGGAAGGCACACACATCGTAATGGAGACTCCAACTGAAGGAGCAGAGATACGTTACACCACCGATGGCAGCGAACCGACGTCTGAGAGCACACTCTATACCGGACCGGTGGAAATCGTATGCAACGGCACATTCCGCGCGCGTGCCTTTGTGAAGGGACTATATGACTCCGAGGTGACAGACTTCGTGGTAGCAAACATGGCTGTGCCTGTGGCATACGCTACGTTTGAGAACAAGGTCCTGACGCTCACATGCGCCGATCCGGAAGCCGAGATCTGGTATACCAACGATGATGACGCAGTGCCTGAGGAAGACGAGAAGTGGGAGCTCTACACTGGACCTGTTGGACTAACTGAGAACTGCTACGTACATTTCTTCACCCGTCGCGAAAACTTCAACGACTCTGACATCGAAACATTCGTGTTCCTGCGCGCCAACTACATGACAGCCACTCCGCTGATCGACAGAAGCGAGGATGGACGCTCGATAGTGATGACTACGGAGACAGAAGGAGCCGAGATCCGCTACACCACCGACGGCAGTGAGCCCACAGAGGAGAGCGAGCTCTACACCGGACCTGTCTTCATAGTGCAGAACTGCACGTTCCGCGCGAGGGCATTCGCCGATGGGCTCTTCGAGTCGGCTGTAAGCGAATACTCGGTGGCTAATCTGACAATGATGACACCTTACGCTTCATTCGAGAACCTGCACCTCAACCTTTCCGTATGGGATGAAGGGGCAGCAGTATGGTACACCCTGGATCCGGAGGCATCACCAGAAGACATCGATGCATGGACACTCTACACCGAGCCCATCGCACTGACTGAGGACTGTACGGTACGTTTCTTCAGCCGCCGTGGCGGATTCCTCGACTCTCAGATATCTTCCTACACATTCGTATACGCCGACTGGCAGACTGCCGCTCCCGCGATTATGGTCAATTCGGAGGATATGACTGTGGCAATGGAATGCGAGACCGAGAATGCAGAGATCCACTATACACTCGATGGAACAGAACCGACTGCCGAGAGCGCTGTCTATACTGAACCCATAGAGCTTCCGGGCAACTGCATAATAAAGGCGGTAGCGATAAAGGACGGACTGTTCGACTCTGCTGTGAGCGAAGAGGAAGTGGCTTACCTTACAGTCGCAGACCCGACGGCATCTTTCGATAATCTCGAGCTCACACTGAGCGTAGAGGATGCCTACGCCCAAATCCTCTATACCTATGATACAAATGCTACCGTGGAGACCATCGAGGCATGGACCATCTATACTGAGCCCATCACATTTGATGACGACTGCACCGTACGCTACTTCGCGCGCCGCGCAGCCTACAACGACTCCGAGGTGATGACATTCACCCTTGTCTATGCCGACTGGCAGACCGCCGCGCCGGAACTCCAACAGGACGCAGAAAACAATACAGTGATAATCTCCTGCCCGACCGAAGGCGCAGAGATTCGCTATACAACCGATGGCTCGGAGCCAACCGGAGATAGCCAGCTCTACACCGGACCGATCAATGCAGAAAACGGTATTACAGTACGCGCCCGTGCATTCGCCAACGGACTCTATGACTCAGAGGTAACAGAGCTTACGGTAAGCGGACTCAGCGGAGTTGAGACAGTAAGCGTTGACGGCGTTAAGGTCTGCAAAGAAGGTGCGAATGTCGTAGTCTATTCAGACAAGGCAATCTCACTTCCGATCTACACGCTCGACGGTCATATTGTCATGATAGTAAATGTTGCAGCCGGACGAAATGTAATCGAAAACCTTGACAGCAACATCTATATCATCGGAAATGTTAGAATAAAGCTATAACCTTCAATTGAATTCTCCCGCGCTTACCGAAGTGCGGGAGTTTTTTTATTAATGACACAAAAGCGCCCCGCTTCTTCATAAGCGGGGCGCTTTTGTGGGTTTCATAGTATTTATTGATTTTTGATTAAGGTGTGTTTTGTGTAGATTAAGGATATTGTGTCTTTCAAGTATAGTATCAATTCAGATTAAGGATCTTTTGTGTCTTTTCAAGTATCAGATTTCGATTAAGGCAGTGTGTTTTTCAAGGTATTTTCTGGCGATATAGTTTATAGTGTGTTTCGTGTGTTTATCGTTGTCGCCGTTTTCGTCGTTGTCGGCGTTTTCATCGTTTTTGTCGGGGCTCGGGGCATCCAATTCCGTCCCCGCAATCATTAATTGGAATCAGTAGGCGAAGTCTGCGAGCTGCTCGCGGAGACGCTTGCGTGCGAAGAAGATGCGGCTCTTCACTGTTCCGACGGGGAGGTCGAGCTCCTCAGCGATCTCGCTGTACTTGTATCCTGCCACATGCATGTTGAAGGGAAC
>JAIDTO010000315.1 GCA_029060625.1 Muribaculaceae bacterium
CACAAGCCTGTCATAGAGCAGGATGAGGCTGTCGGACACGCAGTGCGCGCCGCATACATGTACGCCGGTATGGCAGATGTGGCAGCCCTTACCGGCGACACCGCCTACATCAATGCCATCGATTGTATCTGGGATAATATCGTTGGCAAGAAGTACTACATCACCGGTGGTATTGGTGCCACCAGCAATGGTGAGGCTTTCGGTGCCAACTACGAGCTCCCAAATATGTCGGCATATTGCGAGACCTGTGCAGCCATCGGCAACGTCTACGTAAACCACCGTCTCTTCCTTCTTCACGGAGACTCAAAATATTATGACGTGCTCGAGCGGACGCTCTACAACGGTCTTATCTCCGGTGTAGCCCTCGACGGCGGAGCGTTCTTCTATCCCAATCCCCTTGAGTCTATGGGTCAGCACCAACGTCAACCTTGGTTTGGATGTGCCTGTTGCCCCTCTAACATCGCTCGCTTCATTCCGTCACTCCCGGGATATGTCTATGCAGTGAAAGGCGATGACGTGTACGTCAATCTCTTCATGTCCAACACTGCCGACCTTGATGTAAACGGCAAGAATGTGGTGCTCAGCCAACAGACCAATTATCCCTGGAACGGTAATGTCACAGTGACTGTAGACCAGAATAAGGCAGGTCTCTTCGACCTCAAGCTCCGTATCCCCGGTTGGGTAAAGAACAAGCCCGTGCCAAGCGACCTCTATACCTATTCAGATGGCAAACGTCTTGGTTATACAGTAATGGTAAACGGCAAACCTGCTGATGGCACACTTACCCCTGATGGCTACTATACTATATCCCGCAAATGGAAGAAAGGCGATAAGGTAGAGCTTCATCTCGACATGGAGCCACGTACCGTCAAGGCTCACGCCAAGGTTGAGGCTGATAAGGGACGTATTGCTGTGGAGCGTGGTCCGATCGTCTACTGCGCCGAATGGCCCGACAACGACTTCGATGTGCTTAGCATCTTTGTAAACCAGAAACCGCAGTTCACCGTCACTGAAAAGCCCGAACTTCTGGAAGGTATCGTGGAACTCACCACCGACGGCCAGACCCTCGCTTACGACGACAAGGGTCGCCTGACAGTTAAGGACGTGAAACTCAACATGATCCCTTACTATGCATGGTGTCACCGTGGAAGCGGCAACATGGCTGTTTGGCTTCCGCAGGAGCTGAGTGCATCGCGTCCTGTCATGCCACCGACGATCGCCTCACAGAGCAAAATCTCTACATCCTCTCCCATGGGTTCCCTCTCATCGCTCAACGACCGCCTCGTTCCGAAAGACGAGAACGACCGCTCCGTACCCTATACCCACTGGTGGCCAAAGCAGGGCACGACAGAATGGATTGCCTACGAGCTTCCCGAGGCACAGAAAGTGCAGAGCGCGACTGTCTATTGGTTTGACGACGGTCCCTGGGGTGGCTGCCGCGTACCAAAATCCTGGAATCTCTATTATCAGGATGCAAACGGTGAGTGGCAACCCGTAACAGGAGCCGACAACTTCGGTACCCAGAAAGGAGCCGCCAATAGGGTGGACTTCGACCCCGTCACCACCAAAGCCCTGAAGCTCGAAGTTGTCCTCCCCGACGACAACTCTGCCGGCATCTTCGAATGGCAACTCGACTAATATTGGAGGGAGCTTTCCCAAGCTCCCCTCAGAGTCAAATATGGAAGGGAGGCTTCCCAGCCTCCCACCAATAGCACATATGGGTGGGAGCTTTCCCAAGCTCCCACCAGTGTCAAATATATACCCCATCTGTTTTTTCGCCTTCAGATGCAAAACGTGAATACGTTTGCAATTCTCAGAAATTTTCGCTATATTTGCAAAAATAGGTAAAAAATCAGATACAATGGAAATCATACTACGCAGCAAGAAAGAGAAAATGCGCCGCTATGCGGTGTTTTTTCTTGGTCTTTTCATCATGTCGTTCGGTGTTAGCCTCGTTACGCGCTCCCTTCTCGGAACTTCTCCTATCTCCAGCGTCCCATACGTTTGGAGTCTACACACAGCCCTATCCATGGGGACATACATCATCATCCTAAATGCAATCCTAATAATGGCACAGCTCATCATGCTCGGTAAGGATGGCATCAAGGAAAACAAAGTGGAACTTCTCATGCAGATCCCGGTCTCCCTCCTCTTCGGGCTCTTCGTAGACGTAAGTATGGCGATTCTGTCCGCTTGGCAGCCGGATGCCTACTACTTAAAGATAATTTCCTGTGTCATAGGATGTGTAGGGATGGGTCTCGGCATTGCACTTGAGGTTTTGGCAGACGTATGTATGAATTCCGGGGAATATGTACTCCAGATTGCCTCCAGGAAATTTCGTAAGGAATTCGGTACTCTCAAGATAATGTTTGACGTATCGTTGCTTTTAATAGCTGTGGGCTGCTCCTGGATCTTCGCAGGGCGCATCGACGGCGTCAGGGAAGGCACTGTCATAGTTGCGGTATTGACAGGCCCAGTAGTGAAACTGCTGCTGCCGCATCTCCGCTGGATCGAAAGATGGGAAAAACGTCCTACAACCATCACTGAGAACGCCGAAAACGCTGACAACACTGACAACCTGGGCTACCGCGTCATCTCCATAGGCCGCGAATACGGCAGCGGTGGCCACGAGATAGGGGATAAGTTAGCCCGGACACTCGGCATCCCATTCTACGATAATTCCATGATGGAGATGGTAGCCAAGGAGTCAGGTTTTAGCATCGATACAGTACGCGACTACGATCAGCGCCTTCCTCACTCCCTTCTCTACGAACTTATCACCAAAGACTTCTCAACTCCGACCGAGCGCTCACTTTCGAAGAAAGATGCCCTTTTTGTAGTGCAGAGCCGTGTGATACGGCGGCTTGCCTCCGAAGGACCGTGTGTAATCGTGGGTCGCTGTGCCGACTACGTGCTCGCAGACAATCCCAATGCCATCAATATATTCCTTCGTGCCTCAGAGGAGTATAAGGTCAAGAGGGCTGTGGAATACTACGGAATCGCTCCAGAAGCAGCTGCGGAGAAAGTATCCAAGATGAATTCCATGCGCCGTGACCACTATTCCTATTTCACTGAAAAGACCTGGGGTGATCCCAAAAACTACGACGCCGTCTACGATACATCACGCCTGTCACAGGAAGCCATAGTCCACTCCGTCATAGCCCTCTACAAAGGATAAAACAAATTGAGATTCCATGCGCATTTAGCCTGAGGCACCCCTCTCCAAAGCCCAGTAGCCTCGGAAAGGCGCTTCATAGTAACCCACATTCCGCCAAGATCTGCTACAGCTTGGTTTGTAAGTCTGTATTTAGCCATTTCTACGGGCTTTTAACGTCTGTAAGTATGAAGCAGGTTCGAAATCTTCTGCAATACCACTCTCCAGACCTTTGTCGATAGCGGCGCTTAATTGAGTTGTCTGCTGTTCTTTCTCTTCGAGTAGACGTAAGGCTGCCCGAATTACTTCACTTGCATTGTTATATCTCCCTTGAGATATTTTAGATTTAATAAAATTCTCAAAATATGTGCCTAAAGCCACTGATGTCGTTCTCATAATCAATCCGTTTTAGTTTTATTTGCAAAATTATCAATATTTAGTAACAATAACAAATTAAAAGCATAAAACATTCGCCAAATCCAACCGAATCCGCCGGCTTCGACCGCAAAACCTCCTTCCGCAATATCAAATAGACAAGTATCCATTATTGTCCAGCTACACCACCGTATAGCAGATTCACTTTTGGGTAGTATTATCCCATCTTACAAATTGGACTCTTCCAGAGAGCTTCATTTTTCCATCCCGATGGAAAACCCATAGCAGAGATATCAACATTAGGAAATTCAGCAAAAAGCAGCTCAATCTTTTCTGTAAGGTCATCAGTTGGATCAATAACGTTAATGAAATGTTTTATTATACAAAGACTAAAATATATTTTTTGTTGGTTAACTGGAATTTCAATCCAAGGTTGAGTCATACGTTTCATTAGCAAAGCCTTCAGTGCGAAAGTCCGGTTCCAGACGCGTGTGTGGTGACAGCAATTATTGCGGGCTACCGTAATGATTGTCATCCATGAATTAAAAACAGGGACTTCCAAAAAGAATTCTCGAGCAATTGTTTTTCGAATCTGGTTACTCTTGATATTGCTGTAGATTCTCGTCAACACTCCTAACGGAAGCACTTCTCCAATCATCCATGCTGGTGGATATTTATCAGTGTATGTAGTATTGAAATGATGAATGAAATCTTCTCTTGACTTCGTCAATTCATTTTCGATTAGTTTAATTGTCTTCTTGAAAATATCAGTTGATCTAAAGTAGGTTTGATTTGTCATCCAGAAAGGATCTCCGGTCTCTTTGGCGGTGATATTGATTACGGCACTCCTAACGACAATTTCTATTTTTTCAATTTCATCGAATAATAGTAGACGTAGGCTACGATCAAATCGATACAGTCCCATCGCTTGATTGAATGAAGAACCAGTCTTGAACAGATGCTTTTCTTTTGGGGTCTCCAAGAGTGGATAAAGATAGGCACTAAACCGATAGTATCCAATACGTTTCAGAAAACTTTCCGCCATATCAGTATCCTCGATTATGAGTCCGCGTGACTGTAGCATTGTCACTAATTGGGAAGGAGATGAATATGGCTTAGAATAATGGGTCATAATAAAAAACGACCCGCCTATTTAAGCATTATTAAGAGGCTCGGCGGGTTCTCGTGTTGCAAATTTAGTTAATTAAATATAGAATACCAAATATCTTATCCTTGTTTTAACAATTATTAAATATTTCGCTAACTTCGAAAAACCCTAATCTATTTCCCCCAGAGTCCAATATGGAAGTGAGCCTTGCTTCATCTTGAGCGGAGTCACTTGCAAATTTTATCTTGGGCGTAGCTAATTCCAGCCTCCCCCAATAGCACATCACCTCGGAGAGCAGACATCAAGCCAAAAACCCAGGCTTCAGCCTGTCTCACCCCCTCTAAACCCCAATACCCTCGCAGTTCCGCTTCGTGCTAATTCCCCCTCGCCACTGTCGGCGATTGTGGTGCGAACAAAGTGAGCACACTATCCCCGATTCATCCCTTTAAACAAAAATTTATCTATAACACAAAAAAACATTTGCCAAATCAAAAAAATTACAAAGTATTTTTTACGATAAATATAGAACTATTGTAGAAAACTCCTTTGTGTTTCAATTTCTTTTCTGTAGTATTAAGAAATCTCCTAATTTAACTTTATCTCCTCTACATGAAGTGGATACATATTTGTATGGGAAAGATCCGTGTTCTTTACTTACATTAATGTAGCAATTCCATGCACATACTTTAGGAGATTCTGCATCTGGATCCAAACACAAAATATTGGTGATAACATCATCTTCGTCAAATTCATAACCAATTGCCAATAAAGCATGAGCTCCTCCATTCTTCCATTGCACAGAAATTATTGGAGCTGTGTTTTTATCAATTAATTCGCATATCTGTTCCACAATATTGTCTTGATTTTGGGGAGCACGTCGATATACTTCTATGTCACAGCCACACTGTTCTTCGATAGTCTTCTTGAGTTTTACGTAGGAGAATCCATTTATAACAAGACCATTATTCTCCCTAAGTTCATGAAGAATCTTTCCTTTTGCTGTACGTTTGTCAGGAGAATTATACAAAAGCAAATCTTCTTCTGCAAGATAGCCGATGAGAAGAAAACACATAATTGTTGAATAGACTGCACATGCGCCATCTAGATCACCCTGTCGGCAATGAAGAGGAGTTAACCTTTTATTAGCATCTTTGGTTAAAACCATTTGATTTCTAAGGAATATTCCATTTACTATCGTTATCATTCCTATTTAATAGCTGATTATGGTTATTCAAACTGATATACAAAAATAAGTATAATTTCCCTAATTTACAAATTGCATATTCCATAAATAGCAATTGTAAAGGAAAATACTTTTTGTCCCAGTCTTCGGGAAAAATAAGTTCATAAGGATTTGACAACCATGATACGGAGTTTCTTTGATTCGCGGGAATGGAAGTACCGGTAGTATGTAGAAGATTCCATAGAGTCTTTTATGTTGGGCTTTACGGGATTAAACGAAGAAATCCTGTATCGTGTGGATGTAATGCCTAATCATGATATGTATCAGTTCATTGGGCAATCTAAAATATCGTACCTGTTTCCAATATAAATATAGAAAGAGCTATAAAGGCTATCAATAGATATAATCTCAGAGCCAAGGTGGTAAGTGGGTGTATTGGTCAAGATGGTGTCATCACATTCTGGATGGGACGTAATACTGATGGAGATACTTTTTCAGAGAAAGTATTTGGTTGTGATTTCGATATGGTGATGAGGGAAGCAGATACAGCCACTGCCCAGATCTTCAAAGAGTCCTTAGCTGCAATTTAGGAAGGGTAATGTAATACTTGGTCTGTCGTCCAATGATATTGGTATGTGGTTAGACGAGATGCAAATAATTCTATTTGTCTCTCAGATGAAGGGTTTGCGAATCTCGGAAATATTTACTAAATTTGCAGAAAATAGTCAATGATAACTCCTTCGGGGAATTGTTGTAAATCATACAGAGATGGCTTATAAGGCACGTGATATAATAGAATATATAGTGGCTGTGGTTAGTGAGTTTGCATCCAAATACAATCTTACAGACAAACAGGCTTATAGATATATAAGTTTTCACAAGGGAATCTCTTTCCTTGAAGAAAACTATGGTGTAATCCATACTCTTGATTTTGACGAGGCTGTTGACAGTGTGGTAATGTTCTGCAGAAGAGCAGGAGGTGAACTATGACAAAAGAATTTAAATACCTGAAGGAAGGTTTGGCCTCGGATATAGTCCAATTCCTTATGAAGGATTACAACCTTGATATACAGACGGCGTTGAGCACCCTCTATGACTCCGATACATATTCCAAGATCAGTGATCCCACTACTGGTTTGTACTTTCAAGGAAGTCGCTACGTCTACTCCTACCTCCAGAATGAACTCAAGACAGGAATGGTAGGGTGAGCCTCCCTATTCTAACTTTTGTTCTCTACTCAGAACTAAATTCAAAATTGTTCCGAGCAGAGAACAATTTTATAAATTGTCACTTGTAGAGAATAATCTGTTTTATTATATTCTTAATACATAATTGTTTAAGTGATCACTTAATGGGTATATAAGAAGCCTCGGCAACAAAATCCCCCTCTGTCTTTTCGGCTTTCTCTATTGATATCCTTTCCATATACCGGGAGCTACATGCGTGTGGTCGACGGGATGTTTGCAATTCTCAAGAATAATCGCTAATTTTGCAATGTAAAAAAGAGAATCAGATATGACTTTTGACATTGGAAATATTCTCACAGGTATTGCCCCCATTTTGGTTGTCAGTTTGCTTACTTGGTGGTACAGTTCACGGGAGAAGCGTAAACGCAATGAAAGGAAGAAATCATCTCAGGAAACCGGTAAAGAGCCCATAGGGATGCAAAGCACCTGTACGGATACCATCTCGGATATTGTCTCCACAATGTACGTTTTCTTCGACGAAATGGGGATAGCTTTCGATTTATCCACAGAAAAAGACTCAGTGGAATGCTTTACGATTGGTTTTGAAGGCAAAAACGGAGAAATCACGATGCGTGTTTATGTGATGACTGATAGAGACATGTATCAGATCATAGGTCAGCAGAAAACCTTCATACCGGAATCCAACAGAGACGCAGCACTGGGGGCCATCAACAGATATAATATGGAAGCAAATACAGTAAGCGGATGCATCAGTGCTGATGGCACTGTCACATTCTGGATAGGCCGCTACACAGATGGCAACGCTTTCTCCATAGATTCGTTTGCCCGTGAATTCAACAGTGTCCTTGCAGCCACCGAAGACACCACCGACCAAATCCTCAAAAAATCCTACGCTCCTCAATAGTCAAAACTCCCGCCTTCGACAGCAACCCTTCCTTCCGCCACATAAAATAGCCATCCATTTCCTATCGAGTCAAACATGGAAAGGAGTCTTCCCTGCCTCCCCATATAGCATAAGCTTATATTCCGCTTTATAGCTCACAAGTGTAGGTTGCGTCAGATTGTCATAAACATCGTTACAGGTCTATAGCAATCCAAATCGCCGCTTGGTGATGTTATCAAATACGTCACTTTCTCGTAAGAACTCCAATACCCGTGCTCTATCATCGTCTATCAGGCATCCTTTGAGTTTTCCTTTCCGTTCCGAAATCTTATGATAATGCGTTCTTAAGAATCTGCTTTTCTCGTATGTAGTCTACCATCTCTTTAGACGCATTGCCGGCGCGAGCCATATCTATAATGGTGATGAAGTTCTTCTGTGGGTCATCCTGCATACGCTCAATCGCTTCTTTCCAAGCCGAATCGTGAGACAGGTCTGACAAATCGTAAGGATCGATATTCTTGTATTTGTTGATGGAGGCATCGAGACTGCGCTTTTCCGCTCCAGAAACATAGTCCATATTAGGCAAAGATGTTGCATACACCTTTTTTTCTCTTACCTTAATGCTTTTAAGAAAATTGCTGAAATTTCCTTCCAATGATTTGCCTTCCGCTATCTGCAATCCCTTGTATGTATAAGTCGGAACCGGACCATGTTTGAGTGCCCGGAATGAATCATCGACAATTACTTTACCATATTTTGCAAGATGATCTCGTTGTGCGAAATACAATATCTTAAACAATTTGATATAGTCCACCCCAGCAGGGAAACTCTGCATAATATAAAGTATCACCGCCTTAATTTTCTCAATTTGATTAGGTGTCTTCATCGTTATCTTCTTTTAGAATTCACAAAGATACAACTTTTTTTTGAAAATAAAGTTTGAATATTCGATTATTTTAATTTTGAAGGTTAAAATCAATCAGAATCATCCCCCCTTCTTCAAAGCCCAGTAGCCTCGGAAAGGCGCTTCATGCTAATTCCCCCTCCCCAACCGTCGGCGATTGTGGTGCGAACAAAGTTAGCACACTACCCCCAATTCATCCCTTATTTTTTCTCGGTCGAGTGATTTTATTAGCTGACCATATATAGGACCGGGCGTTCCTCACCTAATAATCGAGTCCTTCTGAGAAGTTCCCACCAAATAAGTCAACCCCAATCAGGCAAAGACATCTCAAAAAATTCGGATCTGCGTCAAGAGAAGATCTCAACGTCTTGCTTTGGGATAAGCTACCTGCATATCTTGATGAAGATGAGACTAAGAAAAAAGCAAAAATAAAAAACCTTATATCCTCATTGCGTATTGATGGAAAAATTGAGTTTAAAAACAATCTATGGGTTAAATGTTAAAAAATGATGCTTCTATAAATCCGCGCCTAATTTCCATGTTAATTCAAGTTTCGCTTGTCCTGATTCATTGCGAGCTTGCCAAACCTGAGTCGCGAAGCTCTTAAGGATTTGAAGCTCTGCCCCTTTGCGCCTTTGCGTGATAGTAAAAGTGCATGCGAAAAAATTTTTTACCTATTTGATGGCGATAAGGGAATCCACCCCAAAACACATATTAACTTTGCACCCGGAAACAGAGGTTTCCTCACGGTGGCCGAGGCCTGACGGTCCACACCGTGCCGTGCTCAGCGGTTCTGCTTTTCGCACTACGCGAAACGCGACACCCCGAAGCCCGGAAAGAGTACAATGACAAGTCTGCTACACCCCTTCAATGTATCGACAGATGCATAAGGATCCACATGCTGTCGGCTGAGGCCTGACGGTCCATCACAGCTATGCGAATCCCAATACATCCGTATGGTTTGCTTGTCGCGTATCGTCGGAAACGATGACAACGATGACAACTACGAAAACCCTGATGCATTGACAAGAGTATTGACCCTGACGGCCGCGACATGACCGAATTCGCCGCCCTATACTCTCCCCGCCATAGGTGACGGGGCATGGAAAGCATGCCTTTTGGCCTGCAACCCATACTATATTGTTTATGAATATCTCCACATCCCTACATAGCAAGTGCGCATATGGCTGCCTCTGGTGTCCATATGCGCACTTTTTTATTATCCCTCCACCGCCACAACATCATAACTCTGAAACTCTACATCCTCCATAAGTTTTACCAAGATTAATTTGCATACAAACCACAAAAATGTTAATTTTGTAAGAGAAAAACTCAATAAGTGAATATTCATGAAAATAAAAACGATACACGCGATTATAGGAGTTGCGGCGCTGTCGGGAGCGACGGTGTCGGCTCAGACAATAGTGGAAACAGATGCCTATGTTTGGCATGGGGACACCATAACGCAGGGAGTCTACATGGCTACCGCTCCCTCCGCTACCGAGATAGTCTCTACCTATAGCGCGCAGCCCGGCTACTATATGGGCATAGACAAGCAGTGGAAACTGAAAAACGATATCAGCTCCTATCCGAAGCTTACTACGCCAAACCGCCTTCACGAGGCAATCTACAATATGGGGCTCGACGAGATGGTCAACGCTGTCGAACCTGACACTACCCTCCGCACCGGCAAGGAATGGGCCGGAGTGTGGACACGCGATGTCAGCTATTCGATTCTCCTCTCCATGGCCTACATGCAGCCGGAGGCATCCATGATCTCCCTAATGAAGAAGGTGGATCCGCTCGGACGCATCATCCAGGACACTGGCAGCGGCGGCGCATGGCCTGTGTCGACCGACCGTGAGATCTGGTGTGTTGCAGCATGGGAGGTGTATAAGGTGACCGGCGACCGTAAATGGCTCGAATACATCTATCCGATCATGAAACGTTCCCTCGAGACCGACCGCGAGGCTTTCTATAACACTGAGACCGGCCTCGTGAAAGGTGAGACCTCCTTCATAGACTGGCGCGAGCAAAGCCATCCCCGCTGGATGCAGTGTGCCGACATCTACAACACTGAGACCCTCTCAACATCGGTGGTTCACGCACAGGCATGGAAGGTGCTTGGAGAAGCGGCTGAAATTCTTGGCCACAAGAAGGAGGCTGCCGAGGCCTTCGCTGAATCAGAGAAGATAGCAAAGGCGATCAATGACCATCTCTGGATGGATGACAAGGGTTACTACGCCATGTATCTTTACGGACGCGATAACCTCATCACGAATCCACGTGCTGAAACTCTTGGCGAATCACTGGCTGTGGTGTGGGACGTGGCTCCCTCTGACCGCGCCAAGACCATAACGGAAAGCAATCCGACCACACCTTTCGGCGCTACGATATTCTATCCCTCCATCGCTGACATCCCTTCTTACCACAATAAGTCGCTCTGGCCTTGGGTAGGAGCGTGGTGGGGACTCGCCAACGCCAAGGCCGGCAACGAGCTGGGCGTGATGGAGGCCATCGGTAGCGTATTCCGTCCTGCCGCTCTCTTCGCCACTAATAAGGAGAACTTCAACATCGAGAATGGCGACATCGCCACAGAGTTGAACTCCTCCAATATGCTTTGGTGTCTCAGCGGCAATATTGCCCTGACCCACAAGGTGCTTTTCGGTATTGACTTCCAGAAAGACGGACTCGCTTTCCATCCCTTCGTGCCTAAAGCCCTTGCCGGAACACGCACCCTCGAGAATTTCAAATACCGTGACGCTGACCTCAACATAACGGTCAGCGGCTATGGCAACGAGATAAAGAGCTTCAAGGTCAACGGCAAGGAGCAGCAGCCTTTCATCGCCGCCAACAAGGCCAAAGGGAAGATGAACATAGAGATAGTAATGGCCGACAATCAGATCCCCGCCATGAAGGTAAACCATCAGGCTCAGAAGAACGCTCCGCTCACTCCCATAGCATGGCTTGAGGAGGATGTCTTGACGTGGAATCCGATTGAGTATATCGGCGAATACATAGTGCTCAAGGACGGCAAGGAAGTGGCACGCACGCATGCCACGACTTTCGATGCCAAGGCTCCGGGTGAGTATCAGGTGATTGGCGTGGCAGGTGACGGCACAGAAGGCTTCGCCTCCGAACCCCGTTCGACGCGCAAGCAGCAGTATTTAGAGGTGGCAGCTAACGGTAAGGACATTGACAAGACAATTGTGTTAAATGTTCCCATGACAGTAAATGAACCTGGCATATACTTCGTATCTGTCAAGTACGCAAACGGCAACGGCCCTGTAAACACGGAAAATAAATGTGCCATCCGAACTCTTGCAGTGGATGGCAATAAGGCTGGGCTCGTAGTGATGCCGCAGCGCGGAAGTGGCAACTGGGCCGATCTCGGCTGGAGCAACTCTGTCCCTGTGAAGCTATCTGAAGGGCAGCATATCCTGACTCTCGAGTTCCGTCCCGAAGACGAGAACATGAACATCGAGACCAACCACGCCAAAGTCTACGGCCTGCGTTTCGTCAAAGACTAATGAACAAATGAATTTGTAGGGACGCACGGCTCGTGCGTCCTTAGGTAAATTCATTCCCA
>JAIDTO010000316.1 GCA_029060625.1 Muribaculaceae bacterium
ATAGTAATGGTGATATTGTGTCTACCACTAACCATATTCATTCACTGTCAGAACTTGATGAATGGCTGAAATAAGAACGTGTTCAAATTCTGGAAACTAAAGATGGATCATGATAGTCGAAACCTGTCTATGACGTAATTTTGCGGTATGAGAGGAGTCTGAAGTAATCATGAAGATTTATTAAAAAACATTATTGTTTAAATCTTTTCCGATTCTCCTACGTCTATCCATATAGACAATTTTTCGGATGAACTCCTTCAGGAACTAATTTCTTTGTAAGGTACCCTTAAATATAAACATATGTAAACATCATTTCAAAAAATTAGTATTAACTTTGCATCTAAAGAACAAGATATATGAAAAATAGGATTCTTTTTTTAGCAATAGCATTGGCTCTCTGTGTCGCTGTCCATTTTACGTCAATGGCGACAGAGAAAGCTCATATAACAGTAAAGGCTGCGGAGGGTGTAACTCCGACAGAACTCGTAATCTCCAAAGATGGCACAGATCCAGCCGATAGTCCATACAGGACAAATCTCGAGAACGGAGTATTTGAAATTGACATAGAGACGGACTTCATTGAACCTTATGGAATAATAGACTGGACTCAACTGATAAATAATGGCAGGACTGCGCGTTTAGCACAATTTCTTGTAGAAGACGGAGCGAATATTACTCTTACACTGTTTGAAGACAGGATAGAAGCCGAGTCGACCGGACTGGAACACCTTGCATTAGAGCGAATGGAAAGCCTCAAGATGGACACCTTCAAGGCAAGAGCCGAGGAAATCAAAAAGATCGAGGATGAGAATGCGGCAGCTGAGATGTATGAAAAACTGACGAAAGAAAGAAATCAATGGGAAAGCGACTACTATGCCCAAAATCCAATGATAGCTTTCATCCTTGATCTTGACACTAGACTATTAAACTTTCGTTTCAACGATCATCGGCTGATGCAAAAACTACAGTTGTACCACGATCATTACTCCGACAGATATCCCGGGCACCCGGTCCATCAAAGTATTTCGAAAAATGAAAATGTTGGATTACAGATTTATGGAGGGAAGTACCATGACTACGATGTGCGTACTATTGACGGAGAGAAAGTGAGAGCTTCTGACTTCTTAAAACCCGGCTATAATCTTGTGGTCTGCTGGGCCTCCTGGTGCTCTCCATGCCGTAAAGAAGCTCAGGAAATAGCCGAATTCATTGACCCATACATTGAAAAGGGTCTCAATGTATTCGCTCTTACAAGAGAATTCAAAAACATTGACGCCCTGAAGCAAGCTCTTGATAAGGACCAATACCCTTGGCAGACCCTTGTAGACATCGACGATGAATTTCATGTGTTCGACCGCCATGGAGCCACGAGTTCCGCAGTCTTCCTCATCAATCCGGAAGGAAAGATCATATTCTCTGACACTGGATCAGACAAGGTCAAGGCAATCCTTGACACCTGTTTTAACTGAGATTAAACCTCTTAAAAGAAATACCCTATGGACACCTACAGAGAATAAAAACTATAAAAACTATAAAATTCCATGAAAATAAACCGTATTTTTTCCGCGATATGCCTTCCAGCCCTCGTCATTTCGGCATACGCCATCGTCCCCAAAACTGAAACTACCTGCCGGTGGATGAAAGTCACCGATGTAGAACGAACCGATTCCACTACCCGCGTCAGCGTTAAACTTCAGAATCGTCCGCATTTCTGGGTGATGGTAAGTCCTGATACCCGGCTTATGGCAACCGAAGATACAACACTGCAATATAAACTAAGAGCGACCGAGAATATAGAGCTCGGATCTCAAATATGGATGCCAGAGTCAGGACAGCATGACGGAGTGCTGATATTCGAGAAGGTTCCTAACAACATAAAAGTGGTGGATCTGGTCGAGACCGAACCCTCTGACATAACAAACTGTACTTTGGGCATTCACCTCGAAGAACCGGCTAGCCCACCTATCATACCCGAAGTCCTGAGCCTCTCTGATATCCTTGATAAGGGACCGAAACCTGCCGAAGCATGGACAGGTCTGGATCCAGAACGCTATGCCGACCTGAAATTCTATGACAAGGACGGAATGGCACATATACGCGGCCGCATCACGGATTACTCTCCAAGGTATGGAGTAGCGACTTTTTCCCTACGCACTAAAGATGACTTCACCGAAAAAGAGAAAACTTTTGTGGGTGATATCAATACCGACGGAACCTTCTCTATTGACTTTCCGCTTACCTATCCCCAGTATGATTACTTACACCTCGGCGAAATACACAAAAACATTTTTCTGATACCCGGGGACACACTCAACATAACCACATGTATGTCTTCGAGAATCGATCCTGACCGAGGATTGGTTCCGGAATTTTTCGGATATGAAGGGGAGCCGGATGATGCCGTAGTCATCAATATGCACACCGATAGCCTGGAGGAGAGATACGGCCTGAAATCAATGTATAGAAAATACAAGACCCAGGATACAGATTCTATGAAAGCTGACACCTACAGGCTTTCGGTGCAACTGGCAGCGTTGCTCGATTCCGTATGCGAAGACCTTCCCGACTATCTCGGCAACTTGCCAGTCAGTGTCTTTGCAAAGGATATGCTCAGTGTAGCTGCCATCGGCAGGATATGCGAAAGAATGGAAGACATTCAGATGGATTACAGATACAATAAAGGGGCGCGCTTGGTGAAAAACGAGGACGGCTCTTTGTCGCAAACTGAAGGAGACCCCCTTGACGAAACCCTCTTTCTTCAACCGTGGATGAAGCATAAAAAGCTGATTTATGACAATCCCCTGATTGTCTGCAACGGATGGGTGCTTCCGAACAGATGGAAATTCAATGAGCAGTTCCACCCTTCAGCAATGGCGGCGCAAGGCATGGAAGAAGTGCCCGGCACCATTGTCTTCATCTCTTCAGATGACATCACCTCACTTTACGACAAAGACCTGAGTCGTCTCGATTCAATCGGCCTCGGCAATTGTTTCTCAGCCCAGCTCGCGCGTATTTCCACATTGATCAATGAGCTTCATACCACTGCCATTCCTTTCTCGGAACGCTTCGACCGATACAACCGTCTGGTGGCGCGCGCCATTAAGCATAACGAATGCGGGAAGCTCGACGAAATACTCATGTCGGAATATAATGATTACGTGAAAGACGTCGTTATCGCAGAAAACCGGTTGGAAGACATGAATGATGAGTCCAAAGTGATCGCTGACAGTCCTGAGGGTAACGTCCTTACAAAGATAATAGAGCCTTACAAGGGCAATGTGCTCTTTCTTGATTTCTGGGGCATCGGATGCGGCCCCTGCCGTGCCGGCATGATGGATCAGAAACCCCTTCTTGAGGAACTGGCTAACAAGCCTTTCAAGGCTCTTTATATCGCGAACGCGGCAGAAAACATCGATGCCTGCAAGAAATGGCTGCGCAAAGAGGAGATAAAGGGTGAGCATATATTCGTGTCAGACGACGACTGGCAGCGTCTGAGAGGCATCTTCAACTTTTCCGGCATTCCCTTCGGAGTGCTCATCGACAAGGAAGGAAAAATCGTGAAGACCGGTTTCAGCATCCGGGAGGAGTCACTACTCATAAAGACACTGGAAGAATAATGACATTCAATCTTGAAGGCCATGTAGTGCTCCCACTCTGAGCCTTCTAAAACATGTACATGTCTTATTTTTTCATAAATTCTTACCAATTATTTATAAATTATCCAAATTTCTCAATCCTAAACACTCAAGTCTCAATTATTTTTTGTAATTTTGCAGATTGTTTGCCCTACTCAAACAAAAAAAGGGCTTTGGCGTACGGAGAGCCAAGGCTTGCGCGACGGGCAGACACCGTATTTTTAACAATTTTTCGGTAACATCTCAACAAAATGCAAATCAACGGTATCACAGTTAAGTTTGCTTCTCCCGAGGATGCCAAATATTCCGAACTGATCGTAAAGCTGATCTATGAATCAGCTCTTCAGCGCGGTACTGGTATAGCCAAGAGGACACCCGAATATATCGCTCAAAAGATTACGAGCGGGAAAGCGGTTGTGGCCCTTCACGGCGACCGGCTCGTCGGGTTCAGCTACATCGAAAGCTGGGGTCATGGAGATTTCGTTGCGACGTCCGGATTGATTGTCGACCCAGAATACCGTCATCTTGGCCTTGCCGGCGCCATCAAGACGAAAACCTTCGAGCTGGCTCGACTTCGCTTTCCGTTCGCGAAACTTTTCTCTATCACGACCTCACTTCCAGTCATGAAACTCAACTCAAGAATGGGCTACAAACCCGTGACGTTCTCTGAGCTAACTGACGATGAAGAATTCTGGCAAGGTTGCCAGGGTTGCAAAAATTATGACATCCTGCAACGAAACAACCGACGTATGTGTCTTTGCACAGGTATGCTCTTCGACCCCAAACAACCCCTTCCTGCCGACAAGAGGGCAAATCCCTATATGATAAAGGTGCGAAACAGAATCAAACGCCTCCTTCACCTCAAAAAATAATATGGAGAGCAGGCTTTCCTGCCTGCCATAATTGAATTCTTATGGATGGGAGGTTTCCCAACCTCCCGGTATCATCACAGGGAAAACAAATATTAGTCTCACGAATAGAAACCAAAGTATATAAAATGTCTGAAAACAATAAGAAAAAAGTGCTTCTCGCATTTTCCGGAGGTCTTGACACCTCTTTTGCTGTAAAATATCTTTCCGAAGATCTCGGATATGAAGTCCACACCGCCATTGCTAATACCGGTGGTTTCTCCGAGGAGGAACTGGCTGCAATCGCTGATCGCTCTAAGCGTCTCGGAGCCGCATCGCATGCTACCCTTGACGTCACAAAAGACTATTACGACAAGAGCATCAAATACATGATTGCCGGCAATGTGCTACGTAATGGCACATACCCTATCTCAGTAAGTTCCGAAAGAATATTCCAGGCTATTGCCACAATCGAATATGCTAAAAAACTTGGTGTTGATGCTATCGCGCATGGCTCTACCGGTGCAGGCAACGACCAGGTACGTTTTGACCTCACATTCCAGATCCTTGCTCCTGAAATCGAGATCATCACTCCGACACGCGACCTCACCCTGACACGCGAATATGAGATTGACTATCTTAAGAAACATGGCTATGAAGCTGACTTCAAAAAGATGGAGTATTCTATCAACAAGGGTCTGTGGGGAACATCTATTGGAGGTAAAGAAACTCTAAAATCTGACCAGACACTCCCGGAAGAGGCTTACCCGTCACAAATAACTGCGACAGAACCGGAAAAACTCACCATCTCTTTCAAGGAAGGTGAGATATCAGCTGTCAACGGCAAGGAATATTCCGACAAGATTGAAGCTATCAGGGAAGTGGAGCGTATCGGATCGAGATTTGGCATCGGACGCGACATGCATATTGGCGACACCATCATTGGCATAAAGGGTCGCGTTGGTTTCGAGGCTGCAGGCCCAATCCTAATTATCGCTGCACATAAGATGCTTGAGAAACATACCCTTACAAAGTGGCAGCAATATTGGAAAGACCAGGTTGGCACTTGGTATGGAATGTTCCTTCATGAGGCTCAATATCTCGAACCTGTGATGCGAGACATCGAAAAGATGCTTGAAAGCTCTCAGCGTAACGTGACAGGTACCGTCGAGCTTATACTCCGTCCCTATTCCTACACTCTCGTAGGAGTAGACTCACCTTTTGACCTGATGAAGACAGACTTTGGCGAATACGGCGAAGTCAATAAGGCTTGGACTGCCGACGATGTAAAGGGATTTACTAAAATTCTCGGCAACCAGATGAAGATATATCACAACAATCAGGTCAAAAACGGAAAATCAGAGTGAAAAAAATAGGTATTATCGGAGGCGCTGGCTATACTGCCGGTGAACTCCTCCGCCTGCTCATCAACCATCCGGAGGTGAGCATTGAGTTCGTGCACTCTTCAAGCAATGCAGGAAAGCCAATTACTGATGTGCATGGTGGTCTTCTTGGAGAAACCGATCTTGTCTTTTCTGATTCTCACCCACTCGAAGACATAGATATCCTCTTCCTTTGCTCTGCCCATGGACAGAGCAAAAGGTTTTGGGAGGAAAATGCAAGACCGGAAGGTCTTAAGGTGATTGACCTTGCACAAGACTTCCGTGACGAATCTGACGGATATGTTTACGGTCTCCCGGAACTTCAATTTGAGAAAATTTCCGTATCTAATTCTGTAGCTAATCCTGGGTGTTTTGCGACGGCTCTTCAACTATCTCTACTTCCTCTTGCCAAAGCACATCTTCTTCCTGCAGACGGAGACATCAACATCACTGCTCTGACAGGATCGACCGGAGCCGGTGTCAAGCCCGGTGCTACAACTCATTTCAGTTGGAGAAACGACAATATCTCAGTCTACAAGCCTTTTACACACCAACATCTGATTGAAATCGGTGCATCTCTAAAGAAACTACAACCCGGAAACAGCGCTACCATAAACTTCGTTCCTATGAGAGGAGATTTTCCTCGAGGTATTTTTGCTGTTACTACAGTTGATTGCCATCTGTCAGAAGAAGAAGTGACTTCTCTATATAAGGAGTTCTACAAGGATGCACCGTTCACAATAGTAAGCGACAAGCCTATAGACCTGAAGCAAGCTGTCAATACCAACAAGGCAATCATCCATGTGGAAAAACATGGTAAGAAATTGCTTATAACTTGCGCTATTGACAATCTTTTGAAAGGTGCATCCGGACAGGCTGTGCAGAACATGAATATCATGCTTGGAATAGACCAGACTACCGGACTTCATCTTAAACCATCAGCTTTTTAAGAATATGAAACTATTTGATGTTTATTCATTATATGACATAGAGCCGGTCAAAGGTTTCGGCAATCATGTTTACACCCAAGACGGCACCGAATACCTCGACTTATACGGAGGGCATGCCGTAATTTCTGTCGGACATGCACATCCTCATTACGTAGAAGCTGTGGCGAATCAGGTTGCTAAACTCGGTTTCTATTCAAATTCAGTGATCAACTCTCTTCAGGAACGCCTTGCAGAAAAACTGGGTAAAGCATCAGGGTATGACGACTACGCTCTGTTCCTTTGTAATTCCGGAGCGGAAGCAAACGAAAACGCCATGAAACTTGCATCGTTTGCTACAGGAAGAAGCAAGATCCTTGCATTCGAACATGCTTTCCACGGGCGTACGTCAGGCGCAGTTGCAGCCACCGACAATCCTGCGATTCAAGCTCCTTTCAACAAGACTGACAATGTAACGTTTGTCCCTCTAAATGACTTCGATGCCATGAAAGCTGCTCTTTCATCTAAAGAATATGCAGCAGCTATCATTGAGGGAATCCAGGGAGTGGCCGGTATTCACGAACCCTCCACAGAGTTCATGCAATCGCTTGCAAAAGAGTGTAAAGAAACCGGCACACTGCTTATTCTCGACGAAATACAATCCGGATACGGACGCTCCGGAAAATTCTTTGCTCACCAGCATCATGATGTTAAGCCCGATATCATCACTTGTGCAAAGGGTATTGCCAATGGATTCCCGATGGGTGCTGTCCTTATCTCACCGTCGATTGAAGCAAAAAAGGGAATGCTTGGCACGACGTTTGGAGGCAATCATCTTGCATGTGCAGCCGCAATCTCTGTACTCGAGATTATTGAAGATGAAAAACTAATTGAAAATGCAGCTTCTGTCGGTGAATATCTTATTGAAGAATTGAAAAAAATCCCACAGATTACCGACATCAGGGGACGTGGACTTATGATTGGTTTTGAAGTCGATGGATTCACTGGCAGTGACTTGCGTAAGAAACTCCTTTTTGATCACCATATCTTCACGGGAGGTGCCGGGAAATTGACAGTGAGACTATTGCCTGCCCTAAACCTTTCTAAAAAGAATGCTGACATCTTCCTTACAGAACTGAAGAAGGCTATTAATTCTTAAAATTGCTGACAATGAAAAAATTCACATGTGTCGAAGATATCGGTTCACTTGAAAAAGCTCTTGCCGAAGCTGCACTAATCAAAAAAGATAAATTCGCATTCACCGGGCTTGGTAGAAACAAGACCCTGCTAATGATATTCTTCAATTCTTCACTCCGCACTCGCCTTTCTACACAGAAGGCTGCTATGAACCTCGGCATGAACGTCATCGTTCTTGACGTAAACCAAGGGGCATGGAAACTGGAGACTGAAAGAGGAGTGATTATGGACGGTGACAAAGCCGAGCATCTTCTCGAAGCTATCCCTGTCATGGGATGCTACTGCGACATAATCGGTGTACGTTCATTTGCCGGACTCACCAATAAAAAAGATGACTACGAGGAGAAAGTAATCTCTCAGTTCATCAAATATTCCGGCAAACCGGTTTTCAGCATGGAGGCAGCTACCCGCCATCCTTTGCAGAGTTTTGCCGACCTCATCACTATCGAGGAATACAAGACAAAAGAGCGTCCAAAAGTCGTAATGACATGGGCTCCTCACCCAAAAGCTCTCCCCCAGGCTGTGCCAAACTCGTTTGCTGAATGGATGATTGCTGCCGGCTACGACTTCGTAATCACTCATCCACACGGATATGAACTCGATCCTGCCTTCACTAAAGGGGCTAAGATTGAATATGACCAGCGAAAAGCTTTCGAGGGTGCTGACTTTATTTACGCCAAGAATTGGTCGGCATATGCAGATCCCAACTATGGGAAAGTACTCTCTACTGACCGTGATTGGACTGTAGATGCAGAAAAAATGGCTTTGACAAACAATGCTTACTTCATGCATTGTCTTCCGGTCAGACGAAATATGATTGTCACCGATGATGTGATTGAATCAGACAGAAGCATCGTGATTCCTGAAGCAGCCAATAGGGAGATTTCCGCACAGGTTGTAATAAAACGACTTCTTGAAAGCCTTTGAAAGATATGAATATAGATAATATCAATGTAGTAAAGATTGGTGGGAACGTCATTGACGATCCCACTGCTCTTGCTGATTTTGTCAAAATATTCTCAGGTCTTGAGGGGCCGAAGATCCTTGTGCATGGAGGAGGCAAAGAAGCAACTCGCCTTAGTAAGGGAATGGGGATAGAGACAATTATGATAGAGGGCAGACGCGTGACTGACCGGGCAACACTTGACATTGTCACTATGACATACGCCGGACTCATCAACAAACGGATTGTTGCGATGCTTCAGGCTGCAGGTTGCAACGCTTTAGGTTTTTCCGGTGCCGATGGCAACATAATAAAAGCTACCCGTCGACCGGCGACTCCCATTGATTATGGATTTGTTGGAGATATTGACCCCAAGGATGTAAATGATTCCCTTATCCGTATTCTTCTTGAAGCCGGAATAACTCCTGTAGTCTGTGCCATTTGCCATGATGGAAATGGAACGCTTCTCAACTGCAATGCCGACTCTGTGGCATCTGCGATAGCGATTGGAGCATCTCGTATAGCACCCACTGTCCTCACCTATTGTTTTGAGAAGGCAGGAGTTCTTGCTGATATCGATGATGAACAATCGGTGATTCCCCTTATCACAAAAGATAATTTCCAGACTTTAAAGGAGAATGGAACGATAGCTAAGGGAATGATTCCTAAACTGACAAATGCACTTGACTCCGCATCTAAAGGAGTGAAAGAAGTAAGAATATGCAAAGCTGAGAATCTGCTTACCGATTCCGGCACTGTAATCAAATGACCGGCAATGAGTGCGGATTACATTTCTCTATTGCAAAGGCTTATTTCAACTCCATCTTTTTCAAGGGAGGAGTCGGCCACTGCTGATATCTGGGAAGAATGGCTGAATGAAAATGGCGCAGGAGAAGTCAAGAGACTTCACAACAATGTGTATGTTATGTCTCAAAATTTTGACTCCCAAAAGCCAATTCTAATGCTAAATTCACATCATGATACGGTGAGACCAGCCTCTTCATATACGCGCGACCCATTTTGTCCTGCAATTGAAGGAGATAGGCTATATGGTCTTGGAAGCAATGATGCAGGAGCATCCGGAATTGCCCTTGCTATGGCTTTTCTTGCTCTTAAGGATGAAAAGACCTTACCGGTCAATCTGATTCTTGCAATCACTGCAGCTGAAGAAGTGATGGGAGAACTGGGAATGAGGGCTTTTTTGCCTTATCTCGCAGAAAATGGATTGACTCCGGATATGGTGCTCGTTGGAGAACCCACCGGGATGCAAGCGGCAATAGCAGAGAGAGGTCTTCTCGTTCTTGATTGTGTGGCAAAAGGAAAGGCAGGACACGCTGCCCGTAATGAGGGGATAAACGCTCTTTATAGGGCAATGGAAGACATCGACCGCTTAAGAAATTTTTCTCCGGAGAAGACAAGCGATATATTAGGGCCAATAAAAGTGAGTGTGACAATGATTAACTGCGGTACACAGCACAATGTGGTTCCTGACAAATGTTCCTTTGTGGCAGATGTTCGCACTACAGACGCTTACAGCAATGAAGAGACTGTAGAACTGCTAAGACAATGTGTAAAATGGAGCGAGCTGACTCCACGATCGACTCGTGTACACGCGTCCGTAATTGATAGCAACCATCCCCTTGTAAAAGCAGCTGTTGCTATTGATAAAGAAACATTCATCTCCCCCACTACATCAGATATGGCACTGATGCATGACATTCCATCCTTGAAAATGGGACCGGGTGAATCGTCAAGGTCACACTCTGCTGATGAATATGTGTGTCTTTCTGAAATATCAGATGCTATTGACACTTATATTAAATTAATAACGACACTGAAACTCTGATATAATATGAAATTATGGAATAAAGGCTTCGAGCCGGACAAAGCTATAGAGAAATTCACCGTAGGTCAAGACCGAGAACTTGACCTCAGACTCGCTAAATATGATGTGCAAGGATCTATGGCTCACATCCGAATGCTCGAATCTATAGGATTGTTAAGCAAAGAAGAGCTTGAACTTCTTCTCCCTGCTCTTCAGCAAATTTTAGAAGAGATAGAGCGTGGAGAATTCTCCATTGAAGAGGGAGTTGAAGACGTTCATTCCCAAGTAGAATTTATTCTTACCGATCGTCTCGGAGATGTCGGCAAGAAAATTCATTCCGGCCGCTCCCGCAATGATCAGGTGCTTGTAGACTTGAAGCTATTTTTCCGTGATGAACTCAAGCATATATCGGAGAGCATTCAAAATCTTTTCAACCGTCTTATAGAACTATCCGAAAAGCACAAAGACAAGCTGATGCCTGGCTATACACATCTGCAAGTCGCAATGCCCTCTTCTTTCGGATTATGGTTTGGAGCATACGCAGAAGCTCTCACCGACGATATGAATATGGTGGTGGCAGCCTATAATATCGCCAATCAAAATCCACTTGGCTCCGCAGCAGGATATGGAAGTTCGTTCCCTCTCAACAGAGAAATGACGACTGACCTGCTCCATTTCGCTAATCCTCATTACAATGTCGTAGCTGCACAGATGAGCCGTGGAAAGACAGAGAGAGCCGTGGCTGCTGCCATTGGGACTGTTGCTTCTACATTAGGACATCTTGCAATGGATGTATGCATGTGGATGTGCAATAATTTTGCTTTCGTCTCTTTCCCTGATGAGCTTACCACCGGCTCAAGCATAATGCCTCACAAGAAGAATCCGGATGTGTTTGAAATCATGAGAGGGAAATGCAACCGCCTACAGTCTATTCAAAACGAGATAGCATTGCTTACAGCTAATCTACCTCTTGGTTACAACCGTGATCTTCAGCTCATGAAAGATATTCTATTCCCTGCATCTACAGAGTTGATTGAATGCCTTGATATGGCGACCTATATGCTCGGAGAGATCAGAGTGAAGGATAATATCCTTGAAGATAGCAAATACGACTATATCTTCACTGTAGAAGATGTCAACCGTCTCGTACTCGAAGGTATGCCTTTCCGCGACGCATATAAGAAGATAGGTATGGAAGTACAAACCGGCACATATAAACCCCACCGCGGAGTCAACCATACCCACCTAGGCAGCATCGGCAATCTTGCCAATGACCGTATCAAGGCAAAAATGGACAGCATAATGTCTTATCTAAAAACCTAAACATTCGAAAATGAGACCAAGTAACAAAGCAAGCAGAAATGTTTGGGCATTATTGACTATTATAGGAATTGCTGCATTTGTTGTAGGTATTCTGTCGGTAATAAAAGATCCAACAGAAGTTAAATCATGGTGCAGCTTTTTCATCTGCATAGCTGTCGCAGCCTCCTTCTGCAAAAAACTAATATATTATCAAAGACTCATCAATCGAGGAATAGAATACGACTCATAATAATGTCATAATAAAATAATTAAAGGCTATCATCCGATAGCCTTTAATTGTGATTCGCACAGGATTCAAACCTGTAACCTTCTGATCCGTAGTCAGATGCTCTATTCAGTTGAGCTAGCGAACC
>JAIDTO010000317.1 GCA_029060625.1 Muribaculaceae bacterium
CAGTAGCTGCATCGCGCGCGTTATAACGTGGAGCCGGATCATATTGCTTATAAGATGCCTCATGCTCCTCATCCACCACTACAAGACCAAGCCTTGCAAATGGAAGAAACACCGAACTTCTTACCCCAAGCACCACCATCGGTTCGTTAGAAGTCAGAAGACGATTCCAAATATCTACCCTCTCACTGTCTGAAAATTTAGAATGATAGATGAGTAGACGATTGCCAAAGACTTTCTTGAGTCGGTCGGTAAGCTGGGTTGTAAGTGATATTTCAGGCACAAGATAAAGCACTTGATTACCCTGATCTAACACTTCCTTTATCAAATCGCAATATATCTCCGTCTTCCCGGACCCGGTGACACCATGCAGCAGGGTGATGGCATGGTCGCGGAAAGAGTCACGGATTTCCTTGGCTGCTTTTGCCTGAACGTCTGAAAGCACAGGCATCTCTCCTGTCTTTTCTCCGTCGGAGGCAAATCGATTGATTTTATCCTTGTATATCTCTATTATTCCTTTATCAGCAACAGCTTTCAGCACAGCAGGAGATACACCACAAGCTTTCAAGAGAGTATCCCGCTCTACATCGCGCACATCCTCCCCCTTTACCATAAATTTTGATAGGTCAAGATAGGACAAAAGCACGGCCTGCTGCTGGCTGCTACGTTTGGTTTGGTCGAAGAATGAATGAAGACGCTCATCATCATTTCGGTTGCAAAGCAAGCGAACTTTTGTCACCGTCTTTGGCCTGTATTTTTCTACAACCTTTTCATCGACCTTTACGACACCTGAAGCGAGCAACGCATTGACATGAGGAGCCACGTTCTTTATTCCAAGTGTCTTCTCAAGACCACTGAGCGATTCTTTTCCGGAGTGCTGCAAAGCCGCGACAATCTGCGACTGTCGCTCCGTAAGGTGTATCCCATCGTCAGCATCAAACTCCTGATTGAGGGTCACTACACTCTCACTCTCGATTTTGAGTCCCGTAGGCAAGGCTGCTTTCATTACGTCTCCCACCGAACAAAGGTAGTAATCGGCAATCCACTCCCAAAACTTCAGTTGAGGATAGCGGAGGGCAGGATGCGGGTCAAGGACAGCCATAATCGGTTTCACCTCATAGTGCTGTGGCGGAGTTTGATCGACACCCGAAACTATCGCCGTATAATATTTTTTTCGGCCAAATTGAACAAGGACACGTGAACCGATGCCCACCATATCGCGGACATCATCAGGCACAGAATAAGTGAATGTGCCTTGGATAGGAAGAGGAAGTATGACTTGAATTAGCATCATAATTACAAAATTAATCAAAATAATTGAGAATTGAGAATTGAGAATTGAGAATTTTTCACTAAATTTGCAGACTGAAAAAGCAATCAACCCAATAACAACAGATAATTATGAATCTTTTAGCAGGAAAGACAGCCCTCGTGACCGGAGCCGCCCGCGGCATCGGCAAGGCTCTCGCACTTAAGTTTGCCGCTGAAGGCGCCAACGTTGCTTTCACAGACCTCGCTATCGATGAGAATGGCAAGCAAACTGAGCAGGAACTCAAAGACCTCGGAGTAAAAGCAAAAGGATATGCATCAAACGCAGCAGATTTCGCTCAGACCGAAGAGGTCGTTAAGCTTATAAAGGAAGATTTCGGTTCTATCGACATCCTCGTCAATAATGCCGGTATCACCAAAGATGGCCTCATGATGCGTATGAGCGAGGCTCAATGGGACGCAGTGATCGCTGTAAACCTCAAGTCAGCTTTCAACTTCATCCACGCTGTGCTCCCGATCATGATGCGCCAGCGTAGCGGCTCCATCATCAACATGGCTTCTGTAGTAGGCGTACACGGCAATGCAGGTCAAGCTAACTATGCCGCTTCAAAGGCCGGCCTTATCGCTCTTGCAAAGAGTATAGCCCAGGAAGTAGGCAGCCGCGGCATTCGTGCCAACGCCATCGCTCCCGGCTTCATTGAGACTGCGATGACTGCTGCTCTGCCTGAAGAAGTGCGCGCTGACTGGTGCAAGAAAATTCCTCTCCGTCGTGGAGGACAGGTAGAAGACATCGCAAACGTGGCCCTATTCCTTGCAAGCGACATGTCAAGCTATGTCACAGGACAGGTAATCCAGGTAGACGGCGGCATGAACATGTGATCTCCTATCCTATCATGGTAAAGAAAACAAAATATGCAATCATAGTCGCCGGAGGGGTTGGAAGCCGCTCCGGCGATTCTCTTCCAAAGCAGTTTCACAATATTTGTGGGCATCCGATGCTGTGGTGGACTCTTCGTGCTTTCCGGAATGAAGATGAAGCTACAAAATTAATTGTAGTTATGCATCCGGATTTTATCGATTATTGGCAAAAGACTTGTGGTGATGATTGTGCACAACATTCAGTCGTTGCCGGTGGGGCAACACGCACTCTTTCAGTGGCTGCCGGATTGGCTTTGATTCCATTCAAAGAGGATGCTCTTGTGGCGGTGCATGATGCAGCCAGACCTCTCGTAAGCGAAAGAGTAATACGTGAAGGATATGATATGGCAAGCCAATGGTATGTAGGTGTGCCCGCAGTCCCGGTGACAGAATCGATTCGCAAAGGAAATCTGCGTAATAGCACTGCTGTAGACAGGGGGGAATACCATATCGTACAGACACCGCAGGTATTCGACAATCTGCTGCTGCACATGGCTTATGAAGAAGCCATGCAATCAGAAGGGAAGGTATTTACAGATGATGCAAGCGTTGTTGACCATTTCGGGCATCCAATACGTCTGTATGAAGGAGACCCCCGAAATATCAAGGTTACTTACCCGGATGATTTTCTAATAGCTGAATTCAGACTTTCACAATCATGACTCCGGTTTACGAAGACAATCATATCATTATCGTCAGGAAAGAAGCTGGCGAAATAGTGCAGGGCGACAAGACTGGGGATACGCCTCTTTCTGAAGTCATCAAGGCTTACCTGAAAGAAAAATACAACAAACCCGGGAATGTCTTCTGCGGTGTCGTGCACCGCATCGACCGTCCGGTAGCCGGGCTTGTAGTGTTTGCAAAAACATCAAAGGCTCTTTCACGTTTAAACGATATGCTTAAGAAAGGTGAGATTCACAAGACTTACTGGGCTCTCGTGGAAGGAAAAAGAGCGGAGAAGGAAGGGGAGATAGAATCATGGCTGCAATCGGATGGAAGGCTCAATAAGACCCGCGTCGTAAGCAAGGACGCTCCTGACGCAAAACTGTCAAAGCTCAAATATAGAGTCATCGCAGAAGGCGACAGATACTCTTTGCTCGAAGTAAAACTGCTGACGGGACGCAAACATCAGATAAGAGTGCAGCTCTCTTCCACCGGCACTCCCATTAAAGGAGATCTAAAATATGGCGCAAGGCGATCTAATCCGGGAGGTGGGATTTCTCTCCTTGCGAAGAAAATAGAGTTCGTTCATCCGGTGTCGAAGGAGAAAATCGAGGTTGAGACCGACCCTCTGCCTGAAATGCTTCCAATTATTGGAAAATAATTTGGAAATCGGATAATTTTTGATTAATTTTGCACACAAAAGAAATTGTGTGCAATTATCGTAGGTTTTATACCGGAAATCACGTTTAACTAAAAAACCCTGCGACGTGGGACTTAAGACTCGAGAAAGATTCATAGAAGTGGCTCGGCAACTTTTCGCCAGAAAAGGTGTCGAAAATACAACCATGAACGACATTGCCTCAGCATCAGAAAAAGGGCGGCGCACAATATACACTTATTTTAAAAGTAAGCGCGACATCTACAATGCAGTTATAGAGCAGGAGACCGACATTGCACTTTCTCAATTGCGCACTATCGTCTCAAAGGCCATCCCTGCTGATGAAAAGCTTACAGAATATATCGACGCCCATTTTGAGACAATGCAGGAGGTAGTGTCACGCAACGGTTCACTTCGCGCATGGTTTTTCCGAGATGTCAGGAAAGTCGACAGGGCACGAAGGATTGTCAGCCGCAAAGAAACAATACTCCTTCAGCAAATCCTTGCGGAAGGGGTTGCGGAAGGAATATTTGAAATCGACAATATCCCTCGCACTGCCCTTGTTATCACCAAGACCATTCAGGGACTCGACGTGCCTTACATACGTGATGATCTTTCTGAAATAGGAGTGGATAAAGATGAACTTTCAAAATCATTCGTTTCCATGCTCCTTTCAGGACTGAGAAAACGGTAAACCATACCGGCTCACTACTTATCAAAACGCTAACCCAAATCAAAAATACGACTTATGTATATAAACGCAATAGGCCATTACATTCCGGAGGAACGCATCACCAATGAACACTTCAAGAACCTGAACGGTCTTGATGCAGACTGGATTGTACAACGCACCGGGATCGAGACACGCAGCAGATGTTCAGCTGAGGAAAACATCGACACGATGGCATACGATGCCGTAGAAAATGCCCTTCCACGACTCCCCTACTCCATAAAGGATGTGGATTTGATCGTGGCGGCACACTATTGCGCTTATGATACTGTAGGGACTGCCGCTCATAGGGTGCAACGTAAATATGGCATCGAAGGGGCAAAGGCTCTTTACGCTTCTTCAGCCTGCAGCTCATTTGTCAATGGGCTTGAGATCATCGAAGGCTACTTTGCAATGGGTAAGGCAAAGCGGGCTCTTCTGATATGCAGCGAACAAAATTCATACTATTCGAATGATTCTGATCCTAAGGCCGGTCATCTTTGGGGAGATGCTGCGGTAGCATATTTCTTGAGCAAGGAAAAGGAATCTGACAATGATATAGAGGTGCTTTCAGTCTACACTGAAGGTCTCGGACACATAGGGAAGGGTCCTGATGGTGTCATGCTTCGTCCGAAAGAAGAGGGTATCACCATGCCGGATGGTCGCGATGTATTCATGAATGCTGTAAAATATATGGAGCATGCCCTCAATAAGAATCTTGAGAGCAGTGGCCTAAAAAAAGAAGATATCACTTTCTTCATCACTCATCAGGCGAATATGCGCATTGTAAAGCAACTCGCACGAATGATGGAGACACCCATGGATAAATTCCTCAACAATATCCAGGAACTTGGTAACACAGGAAGTGCAAGTGCGCCTCTTGTATTGGCACAGCATCAGAATCAGCTCAAGAAAGGTGATATTGTATCGCTTATGGTATTCGGAGGAGGCTATTCTTGCGCCGCTTTCACAATAAAAAAATAAGCAATATTAGCCCAGTTAAGATTTTTTAACACTAAAACACTTGACAAACGGCAAAAAATGTTGTAACTTTGCACTCGCAGTCACACCGCGGGATGGAGCAGTGGTAGCTCGTTGGGCTCATAACCCAAAGGTCGCAGGTTCGAGTCCTGCTCCCGCCACTCTCAAGGCTTTCGATTTTATCGAAAGCCTTTTTTTATGCAATAATGTTTGATTAATTTGAACGATTATAGATTCCTTAAAGTTATTATTGTATAGGTATTAACTTGTGGTAGGGACGCACGGCCCGTGCGTCCGCAACAGAATTTTTTGATATTTAGAAATAACTAATATGAGAGAAAAAGAATTTTTGCCGAACTTGTCAAAACTCGGCATCAGCGAAATAAATGACATGCAGCGTCGCTCAATGGCAGCTGCTTCCGAAACTAAAGAAATGATCCTTGTGGCTCCTACAGGATCCGGTAAGACTGTTGCATTCACACTCCCTTTGATGAAATGGATTAATCCAAGCACAGGCCGTGTGCAAGCCATTATAATCGCGCCTTCGCGTGAGCTCGTGATCCAGATTGCCGGTGTAGTGCGGGAGATAGCCAGCGGATTCAAAGTGACAGCTCTGTATGGAGGACACAATGTGGAGGATGAGGTCAACACCCTAAGTGTGACACCTGACATCATCGTAGCGACTCCAGGACGCCTTCTCGACCATCTCAAACGTGGCAACGTCGATCCTACTCCTACTCGCATCCTGATTCTTGACGAGTATGATAAATCTTTGGAACTCGGATTTGAAGATGACATGCGCAAGATTTTCAACCGCTTGAAAAATGTGAGCCGCCTAATACTCACTTCTGCCACTGCAAGCACTACCCTGCCCGGTTTTATAAAACTCGAAAATCCTCTTGAGATAGATTTTTCAGGAAATTCAAGCGATGTACGCGACCGTATGAAGATATATCGCGTGGATACCGACAAAGATAAATTAGAATCGCTTCTCGCCCTTCTGCGTAGCATATCAAAAGAGGATGTGCCTGAACGCACCATAGTATTTGTCAATCACCGTGAGAGTGCGGTCCGCGTGGCTGAGTTCCTTAAGAAGAATAAAGTGGCATGCGCCCTCTATCATGGCGAGCTTGACCAGTTCCAGCGTGAGGATGCCATATCAATGTTCAATAATGGCTCAGCCCCGATCTTGGTTGCAACTGACCTTGCTGCCCGCGGTCTTGACATCCGCGGCGTAAGCAGCATCGTGCATTATCATCAGCCGTTGACTCCTGAGACATACACTCACCGCAACGGCCGTACAGCCCGCGTGGACGCAAGCGGTGACATATACGTATTGACAGGACCTGACGAGGAACTGAAACCCTTCATCGAGACAGATGGCACATATCGTCCCGACCCCAATGCGACATCCTCTCTCAGGAGCGACAAAGCAACAATTCGTATCAGCGCAGGACGCAAGGAGAAGCTGTCTAAAGGCGATATTGTAGGCTTCCTATGTAAGGAAGGTGGACTCGAAGCCGCCGAAGTTGGTCCCATCACCCTATCTGACCATCACGCCCTTGTAGCCGTCCCATCCGACAAGGCAAAGCAGTTGATCAAAGAATTGGAGCCCAAGAAAATCAAAGGCAACCGAAGGAAGCTAACACTCCTGTAAAAGAAGATTATATTACCCCTCATGATACATCATGATACAACATGTTTAATCATGATATCATGATTAATCTTAAAAAAACAAGGCTCGCGAACCGGATTCGCGAGCCTTTTTATTATACAGGATCAATCAATTATGCATTATGAATTGATTCAGTCGTTTTTGCGGAGCTTGATCTCTTCAGCAGTCAGTTCCGGATCTTTGCCCCAGTCCTGCTGTGAAAGACGCACGTAGTTGTTGTAGCGCCAGCGGGCGTTATCTTCGCAAGCCTTGAAGAGTTCGTCAGCTGCCTCAGGACACATTTTCTTCACAGAAGCGAAGCGAACCTCACCTGCGAGGAAGTCCTGGAACTTGCTCCAATCCGGAGTCTTGCTGTCGAGGCTGAACGGATTCTTGCCCTCTTCCTCAAGAGCAGGATTGTAGCGCCAGAGATGCCAGTAGCCGCAATCTACAGCGAGCTTCTCTTCCTTCTGGCTCTTGCCCATACCTGCCTTCAGACCATGGTTGATACATGGAGCGTAAGCGATGATGAGCGACGGACCATCATAAGCCTCTGCCTCGCGGATAGCCTGGAGTGTCTGAGCATTGTTAGCACCCATTGCCACCTGAGCTACGTAAACATATCCATAAGTAGTAGCCATCAGACCGAGGTCTTTCTTACGGATACGCTTGCCTGCTGCTGCAAACTTAGCGATAGCACCGATAGGAGTTGACTTAGAGCTCTGGCCACCTGTGTTGGAGTAAACCTCAGTGTCAAGGACTACGATGTTGACGTTCTTGCCGGAAGCAATCACGTGATCGAGACCACCGTAACCAATATCGTAAGAAGCACCGTCGCCACCGATGATCCACTGGCTGCGCTTAGAAAGGAACTTCTGAGTGTTGCGGATAATGTTGCAGAGGTCGCAGTCGCACTTAGCGCAAGCTGCCACGAGTGCCTTGCCTGCCTTGCGTGATTCCTTAGCATCCTCGCGAACTTCAAGCCACTTTGCAGCTGCTGCCTTGATCTCATCGTCGCAGCAGTCACATGTCTGGATCTTCTGGCAAGTATCTACAAGACGCTCACGCATCTTCTCATATGCGATATACATACCAAGACCGAATTCGCAGAAGTCTTCGAAGAGGGAGTTAGCCCAAGCCGGACCATTACCTTCAGCGTTGGTAGTGTAAGGAGTAGAAGGAACAGAACCAGAGTAGATTGAAGAGCAACCGGTAGCGTTAGCCACGATCTCATGGTCGCCGAAGAGCTGAGTGATAGCCTTTACATAAGGAGTCTCACCGCAGCCTGAGCAAGCACCTGAGAACTCAAAGAGAGGCTTAGCATACTGACTCATCTTCACATTCTGCATGATGTTGACAAGATCAGCCTTGTTGCTGACATGATCCTCGCAATATTCCCAGTTCTTAGCCTGGCATTCCTGAGTCTCGAAATGCTTCATCTCAAGAGCCTTCGCACCCTTCTTGCCCGGGCAGACATCAGCACAGTTGCCGCAACCGAGACAGTCGAGGACGTCAACTTGCTGAACAAAGCGGAGACCTTCGAGACCCTTGCCGATAGCGGGAAGAGTATGATCCTCGCCGAAAGGTGCATTTGCCATTTCCTCTGCATTGAGAAGGAACGGACGGATAGCAGCGTGAGGACATACGTAAGAACAGATGTTACACTGGATACAGTTTTCAGGATTCCATTCCGGAACGAAAGCTGCAACGCCACGCTTCTCATAAGCTGCAGTGCCCTGCTCCCAAGTGCCGTCTTCGCGACCTACGAATGAGCTAACCGGAAGAAGGTCGCCATCCTGAGCATTGATCGGACGAACCACGTTAGTGATGAATTCGGGCTCGTTAAGCTTAACGGGAGCTTCATCAGCAAGCTCTGCCCATGCTGGATCTACGTCGAGCTTCTTGTATTCGCCACCGCGGTCAACAGCTGCATTATTCATGTTGACAATATTATCACCCTTCTTGCCGTAGCTCTTCTTGATGAACTTCTTCATCTGCTCAACAGCAAGGTCAACGGGGATAACCTCAGTGATGCGGAAGAATGCAGACTGGAGGATAGTATTGGTGCGGTTGCCAAGACCAATCTCCTGAGCAATCTTAGAAGCATTGATATAATAGAGAGTGATGTTGTGCTTAGCGAGGTAGCGCTTCACCTTGTTGGGAAGATTAGCAGCGAGTTCTTCACCTTCCCAGATAGTATTGAGAAGGAATGTGCCGCCATCCTGCAAGCCACGGAGCACATCATACATGTGAAGGTAAGCCTGAACGTGGCAAGCCACGAAGTTAGGAGTGTTCACAAGATATGTACTGCGGATAGGTTCGTCACCGAAACGGAGGTGAGAACAAGTGAAACCACCTGACTTTTTGGAGTCGTAGCTGAAGTATGCCTGGCAATACTTGTTGGTGTTCTCACCGATGATCTTAACAGAGTTCTTGTTGGCACCTACAGTACCGTCTGCACCGAGGCCATAGAACTTAGCCTGGAACATTCCCTTGCCACCAACATTGATTTCAGGGAGCTGAGGAAGCGACAGGTTAGTAACGTCGTCAACAATACCTACAGTGAAACGATCTTTAGGTTCAGCTGCTTCAAGGTTCTCATAAACTGCAAGAATCTGAGCAGGAGTAGTGTCCTTTGAAGAAAGGCCATAGCGACCGCTGATGATGACAGGAGCACCTTCTACGCCATAGTAAGCGTCCTTAACATCGAGTGCGAGAGGTTCGCCGTTTGCACCCGGTTCTTTAGTGCGGTCGAGCACGCAAAGACGCTTGCAAGTAGCAGGAACTGCTGCACGGAGATGCTTAACGCTGAACGGACGATAGAGGTGAACAGAAACGAGACCCACCTTCTTGCCCTGAGCGCGGAGATAGTCGATCACTTCCTTGGCTGTGTCTGTCACAGAACCCATGGCGATGACTACATTCTCAGCCTCGGGATCGCCATAATAGTCGAAGAGTGAATAGTTGCGGCCGGTGATCTTGCTCACTTCCTTCATGTATTCCTCTACGATTTCAGGAACAGCATCATAGTATTTGTTGCAAGATTCACGGTGCTGGAAGAATACATCAGGGTTCTCAGCCATACCGCGGGCTACCGGAGCTTCGGGAGAAAGGGCACGCTTGCGGAAGTCAGCAAGAGCATCTTTGTCGATGAGGGCTGCGAGAGCATCCTGATCGATCACCTCGATCTTCTGGATTTCGTGAGAAGTACGGAAGCCATCGAAGAAGTTGACGAAGGGAACACGGCTCTTGAGAGTAGCGAGATGAGCTACGCCTGAGAGATCCATCACTTCCTGTACGCTGCCCTCTGCGAGCATAGCAAAACCGGTCTGGCGAACTGCCATTACGTCCTGATGGTCGCCGAAGATTGAAAGCGCGTGGCTTGCGATTGTACGTGCTGACACATTGAAGACGCAGGGAAGAAGTTCACCGGCAATCTTATACATGTTGGGGATCATCAGGAGAAGACCCTGGGATGCAGTGTATGTAGATGTAAGTGCGCCTGCCTGAAGAGAACCGTGAACAGCACCTGCTGCTCCGGCCTCAGACTGCATTTCCTGTACATGTACGGTCTCTCCGAAGATGTTCTTTCTGCCTGCTGCGCTCCAGTCATCGACATATTCTGCCATTGTTGACGACGGTGTAATCGGGTAGATTGCAGCCACTTCTGTGAACATATAGCTCACATGCGCTGCTGCCTGATTACCATCACAGGTCAGAAACTGCTTTTCATTGCTCATAATCTGATCGTTTTGATAAAATTATTTATAGATTGTTCGATTATCCTTTTGTTTGATTATCGTTAGGTGGTCAGTTATTTATCGGTATTGATACTTTTTCGTTACAATATGCAAAATTAATAAAAAAATCCTTATCAGCAATAAAAAAAGGCGTGAAAAATCACGCCTTTTCCTTATTATTATGAGAATTGTTCAATTTGAATCACTCAGCAAGAAAAGCCTTGACTTTACCGAGCACATTATCTACAGTATAGCCGAACTTTTCATCGAGAACCTTGGCGGGAGCGGAAGCACCGAAACGTTCCATACCAAAGATTTCCCAGTCACCCTTCATTACAGGATAAAGTGATGCGGGGAGACCGGCTGTGATGCCGAATACCTTCACGCCTGAAGGTATCACCTCATCCTTGTAAGCCTTGGGCTGCCGGCAGAAGAGACCAACGGAGGGGACAGAAACCACGCGTGCTCCAATACCCTCTTCACCAAGTTTCTCTGCTACATGATAAGCAAGGGCTACTTCAGAACCGTTGGCTACGAGCACAACCTTTGTGTCGGGAGCGTCATAAACCACATAGCCGCCCATTCCGGTCTTGGCTGCTTCTGCAGCACGATTTTCAGTCGGGAGGTCTTCAAGATTCTGGCGTGAAAGTACGAGGACTGTAGGAGATTTCTGGTTCTCAAGAGCTATGCGATAGCTTTCAACTGTCTCTGCACTGTCGCAAGGACGAAGCACGAGTGCTGCCTGATGACCGGCAAGATTATCCATCTGTTCGAGAAGACGTATCTGAGCTTCCTGCTCTACAGGTTCGTGTGTAGGACCATCCTCACCTACACGGAATGCATCGTGAGTGAAGATGAACTTGACAGGAAGTTCCATGAGGGCAGCCATACGGATGGCAGGCTTCATATAGTCGGAGAAGACGAAGAATGTGCCGCAAGCTGCGATGCAACCGCCATGAAGTGCAATACCATTGCAGATGCAAGCCATCGTAAGTTCAGCCACACCGCTCTGAAGGAATGCACCGGAGAAGTCACCCTTCACAAATGCATGTGTCTTCTTCAGGAAACCATCAGTCTTGTCAGAGTTGGCAAGGTCGGCAGAACTTACTATCATATTGTGCACATGGTCTGCGAGGAATGAAAGCACAGCTGCTGACGAAGCGCGGGATGCCATGTTGGGTTTGAGAGCAACTTTTGTCCAGTCGAGGTCAGGAAGTCTGCCTGCGAGCCAGTCTCCGAGGGTCTTAAAGTCCTCAGGGTTCTTTTCTGCCCACTCAGCGAATTTAGCCTTGCGGTCTGCAGCATACTTCTTGAGTTCCTCCATGCGGTCGGCGTAAAGTTTCTTCACGTCGTCCCAGATCTGCCAAGGATTCTGCGGATCACCACCAAGGTTTGCCACAGTCTTGTCCATGTCTGCACCGGCAGCTGAAAGAGGCTGTCCGTGAGTGTTGACATGTCCTTCGAGGCTTGAGCCGTCAGCTGCGACAGTCTTCCTTGCCATCACTGTGTGTCCGATGATGAGAGTAGGACGCTCCTTCTCTTCGCGAGCTGCCTCTATAGCACCGGCGATAGCAAGAGGATCGGTTCCATCTATTTCGAGGACATTCCAATTCCAAGCACGATATTTTGCTGCTGTATCTTCAGATGTGACATCTTTTACCTTTGTAGAAAGCTGAACCTCATTGCTGTCATAGAACATGATGAGGTTATGAAGCCCAAGATTTCCGGCGATACGTCCTGCACCCTGGGAAATTTCTTCCTGAATGCCACCATCAGAGATGAAAGCATATGTCTTGTGCTCAACAACTTCTCCGAAACGCGCAGCGAGGAAACGCTCTGCTATAGCACAACCTACAGCATAAACGTGACCCTGGCCAAGAGGACCTGAGCTATTTTCGATACCGCGGTTCACTTCAAGTTCCGGATGGCCGGGAGTGGCAGTGCCCCACTGGCGGAAACCCTGGAGCTCTTCAATTGTGAACTTTCCTGCTAGGGCAAGTACAGAATAGAGCATAGTGCTCATGTGGCCCGGATCAAGGAAGAAACGGTCGCGGGCAAACCAGTTGGGATCTTCGGGATCATAATTGAGGAAAGAAGAATAGAGCACATTGACAAAGTCAGCGCCACCCATAGCGCCACCGGGATGTCCGGATTTTGCTTTTTCCACCATTTCAGCGATGAGGACACGCATGTTGTCCGCTCCGCGGGTGAGAAGGTTTGGATCTAAGGTCATAGTTTAGACTAAATTATTATTGTGTTTATACCTGAAAGTTCATTATCCTGCATTGAGCACCTGATCTTCATTGATATCATCGACAGGAATGTCTGTATTTACGTTACGACATCCAACTACAGCGTAGAAGAAGATGTAGCCAACCATTGCGAATACAAGCCAGTAGCTGCTTACATAGTCACCAGTCGAACGAGCGATCCAGTCCTGGATAAACGGCATGATACCACCGCCAACCACCATCGTCATAAACAGGCCTGAAGCCTTTGCTGTATATTTGCCGAGGCCTTCTGTGGCAAGGTTGAAGATACCACCCCACATGACAGATGTGCAAAGACCACAAAGGAACAAGAACAAACATTTCATTGGCACAAGACCGCTGGTGATGTTAAGCGCAGGTATGCTTGGTGAGTTGAAAGTGACAGATTCCGGAAGGAGGATAGCAATCAAAAGGAATGCCAAAGCGATAGAAGAAACTACGATCAGCTGCAGACGAGTCGACACCTTGCCGCTGATAGCAGAACTTACTATTCGGCCTACAAGCATAAGGAGCCAGTAGAGGGCTGCGAGTGAGCCTGCTACAGCAGCAGCTCCCTCAAACGGCTCACGGCTGATCCATGCGTTCATCTCACCCGGGATACCAATTTCTACACCAACATAGAAGAAGATTGCTATGATTCCGAGAGTGCAATGACGGAAAGAGAATGGAGAGTGCTCATAAGTAGCTTTGCTGAGATTCTTCTGAGGTTCCTCAATCTTAATGAAAGAAATGATGATGAATGCAGCAACGAAGATTACGATACCTGTGATCACGAGAGGAGCTACAGTAGCCATAGATGTTTCCTTGGTCAGCGTGCCTACGAGCACACCTACAAGCATCGGAGTGAGTGTGCCTGAAAGCGAGTTGAGTGAGCCACCCATCTGCACGAGCTGGTTGCCCTTGTTGCCACCGCCACCGAGAAGGTTGAGCATGGGGTTTACCACAGTATTGAGCATGCAGACGCAGAAACCGCAGACGAGAGCACCCAAAAGGTAAATAAACAAGTTAAGGGTTGTAGCGGAAGGTCCTTCGCCATATACCACTACATCTGCTCCCACATAGCTTGAAAGAAGCTGGATCGTAAGGCCGATTGCTCCCACTGCAAGAGCTATAAGAGCAGTCTTCTTATATCCATATTTGATTAGCATATTGCCCGCAGGGATACCCATGAAAAGGTAAGCGGTAAAGTTCATAAGGTTACCTGCCATGCCTGCCCATTCATATCTGAAACCCCAGATATTACCGAAGGGGGCAGCCATATTGGTAACGAAAGATATCATCGCGAAGATAAAGAACATCGTGATGATAGCAACTGTACGCCCTTGCTGTGGGGCTTGTGCTGCTGTCGTTTTGCTCATGGTTTTAATATTTTAATGTTAGTATTATGATTATAGATTATTAAATTCGAGTGTCAATTCTTTTCAATATTGGCGGTTGCCGAAAATAGCTGTTCCTATCCTGACAAGATTGGAGCCCTCTTCCACTGCGATTTCCCAGTCGCCAGACATCCCCATCGAAACGATACTGAAACCGCGGAGATCAGGTGCAATCTCAAGTATACGCTTCCGTGTGTCTGAAATGGTATGGAAATCTTCCCGTATGCGACCTATATCATCTGTATTGGAAGCCATTCCCATTATGCCACATATATGTGTAGCCTTGAGTTTTTCAAATTCCCTGCCAGAGAAATATTCCAACAACTCTTCCGGATAGAATCCAAATTTTGTTTCTTCCTTTGCCACGTGAAGCTGAAGCAACACATTTGTCACGACCCCAGCCTTTTCCGACTCCTTATCAATGAGCTCAAGAAGACGAACACTGTCTACACTCTCTATAAGAGAAACGCGACCGATAAGTTGACGAACTTTGTTGGTCTGCAAATGCCCTATGAAATGCCATTTGATATCGGAAGGGAGCACCTTGATCTTCTCAATGAGCTCCTGCACACGGCTCTCACCGAATATCCGCTGCCCTGCATCGTAAGCTTCCTTTATAGCTTCTGCCGGATGGAACTTACTTACCGCGCATAGCTCCACTCCATCCGGGAGCATTGCATGAATTTTTTTTATCTCTTCAGCTATCATCTGAATGCGTTTTGCGTCTTACCTTTTTCGTTTTTTACGATAACATTCCAGATGCCTCAAGCTGGAGACGCTGTGTTTTCAGGGGTGTCATATTCGTAGGGATACACATCCATCAGTGGAGTCTCTGTGATGGATGCTATCTGGTAGTCGGCCATCGTTCCTTTCATGCCGTCTTGGAAACGCCCCAGCGCATTCTCAAAGTCACCGGCTTGCACAAGGATAAAGCTTGCCGATTTCTTTTCCTTTCCGCTCTTTTCATCGAGAGTAATGAAGTTCACCTTCACCATGTAGTACTTGTCAGCATAGTCAGACTCATCGAAAAAAATCTCTGAAATCTTGGTTTTCTTTACTGCCGACACAGAGAACTCACCCGAGATAAACGGCGTAATCTTTTCTATGATGCGTGCCTCAGCATCTGTAAATGTCAAGGCGTCTACAAGATAGGGTTCGTTGACTTTCTTGACCGCTCCGTTTTCCTGCATGCGGTCGTATCTAATTTTGGTTTCAAACCAGAGTGCCATTGCTAAAGTTTTTAGGTTATTTTTTCATCCACATACCGTGGGCAACTGCAAAGTTAGCAATAAATTTTGAGAAATCCGCAGATTTGCTTGGCAAATTATGCAGGAAAAATTAATTTTGCAGTCTGAAACAAACAACAACTATGGGAATTTACGGACAACTCTTCACTACTTTCATGAAAATCGGTGCGTTCACATTCGGTGGTGGATGGGCCATGATTTCAATTATCGAGAAAGAGATCGTTGACAAGCATCACTGGATTGAACGTGATGAATTTCTCGATCTCCTTGCCATAGCACAGTCACTACCCGGAATCCTCGCTGTCAACATCGCGACTTCCATTGGCGACCGACTCAAAGGTATGAAAGGTGGAATTGTTGCTGCCACCGGCACAATCCTTCCATCTTTCCTGATCATTCTCGCAATCGCCATTTTCCTGACACCGGAGACCATCAAAGAAAGTCATGTCCTCAGCAGTATCTTTATGGGAATTCGCCCCGCTGTGGTTGCCCTTATCATTGCGCCGGTCATCACAACCGCAAAAGCAGCAAAGCTTAAGCTGACCACCATCTGGATTCCTGCCCTCGCTGCCCTGGTCATCTCACTCGACATGGGCATCATATCCAACCCTATCACATGGATTGCCCTTGGAGCAATCGGAGGCTATGCACATTGGGCTTACTCCCGCAAGAAGCTAAGCAAAGGACAACCCTCATGACCCTTAACCCTTAACCCTTGACTCTTTACTCTTGACCCTTGACTCTTGACCCTTAACCCTTGACTCTTAACTCTTGACTCTTAACTCTTAACTATAATGAGCATCTACCTAAAAATGATATGGGCCTATCTGAAGATAGGCATTTTCGGATTCGGAGGCGGATATGCGATGCTTTCGCTCGTTGAACGCTCAGTCGTTGGACCAGGCTGGATCTCCGAACAAATGTTTACTGACATTGTGGCAATCTCACAGATGACACCCGGTCCTATCGGGATCAACTCCGCTACATACATAGGCTATGTAGCACCGGCACAAGTCACAGGAGGTGAACTTGCTTCCCCTATCTGGGGTATTCTCGGCAGTATACTTTGCACATTAGCGGTCACTGTGCCCTCATTTATCCTCGTTATAAAAGCCTCTCACTTTATTCGCAAGCATAACGAAAGCGGTGTGATCAAAGCAATATTTGCCGGGCTCCGTCCTGTTGTGGTTGGTCTTATCGCATCAGCTGCCATCATGCTCATGAACTGGGCAAACTTTGCTCCCGACCATAATACCCGGACCCTCATATGCAGCATTGCTATCTGCGCTGTATCATTCTGCCTTGTCTATTTCAAGATATCTTATAAAGGCAAGAAAGTAGGGCTTCACCCTATTCTCGTGATCTGCATGATGGGACTCGCCGGCTTCATCCTCTACTATTGATCCCATAACCCGAAAACTTGAAAACCCGAAAACCCGAAAACCCCACTATGAACTACGAACAAACCCTCGAATGGCTCTATGCGCAACTCCCAATGTTCTCGCGCACCGGAGCCGCCGCATATAAACCGGGACTTCAGACAAGCCTCGACCTTGATGCCTATTTCAGACATCCTCATCGTAAATTCAAAAGCATCCATGTAGGAGGCACCAATGGAAAAGGAAGTACCAGCCATATGATAGCGGCGATCCTTCAAAGCCAAGGCTACCGCACAGGACTCTACACCTCCCCTCATCTTATAGATTTCCGCGAAAGAATCAGGATCGACGGAAAAATGATCGATAAGGATGCTGTAGTGGAATTTGTAAGAAAATTCCGTGAAAGCGGCTATCAGGGTCATCCCAGTTTCTTTGAACTTACTATGATGATGGCATTCGACTGGTTTGCAGAGCAAAGAGTAGATTATGCAGTAATAGAAGTCGGAATGGGTGGCAGACTCGACTCCACGAATATCATAACCCCGGAACTTTCTGTCATAACCAACATTTCTAAAGACCATACACAATTCTTAGGAAAGACACTTACCGACATTGCCCGCGAGAAAGCCGGTATCATAAAAACCGGCATTCCATGTGTCGTAGGCGAAGCAGATGGAGAAATCAAGGAGATTTTTGAGGAAAAGGCAAGTGAAGAGGGCACTACCGTGCTATTTGCCGATGCGTTACGTCCACTGCAGCAATGCAAGCATGCTGCAGACGGTGGACTCGACTGCAGCAGTCCGATATGCGGGTCGTTCCATTGCCAACTTGGAGGCGACTACCAAGAAAAAAATATCAATACTGTGTTGACTGCTTTGTATGAGATGCAACGCATCGGCATAGAAATCGACGATGAAGCCATACGAAAAGGAATGGATGACGTATGTGGCCTCACCGGATTGGCAGGACGCTGGATGAAGGTGGCAGAGTCGCCCCTTACGATTTGCGATACAGGGCATAATGAAGCCGGAATACGATTCACGATGTCGCAGCTCAACAAGACAGCCAATGATACCGGAGGAAAGAAACATATAGTGATAGGATTTGTAGCTGATAAAGCCATCGACGATATCATAGGTTTGCTTCCCAAAGATGCCATCTACTATCTTACGCAAGCCTCTATCCCGAGAGCCCTTCCTGTAGCTGACTTGCAGGCAAAGTTCCACGAGCATGGAATAGAAGGATCTGTCTTCAGTAATCCCAAAGAAGCTGTTGAGGCGGCCAAGAGCAACGCTACAGAATCAGATATAATCTACATAGGAGGCAGCACATTCATAGTTGCAGATTATCTCGCATCCGAAGCCCAACAGAGTAAACTTTAGTGACAAAGCATGCTCCGCGTGCGTCTAAATAAAAATTCGGGCGGAATCCTAATGACAAGGATTCCGCCCGACATACTTTTCTTCATTAAGATTATTTATCCGACTTTTTCTGCTTAGAATCATCATTCTGAGCTGTTTCCTCTTCAAGCAGACGCTCCGAGCGTGTCTTATTCTTTGACTGCGCGGAATTCATATCGCTTTCTTCATGAAGGAAGATTTCCATCCCGGCATTGTCTATCACGCGATACTGCAAATAAGCAAGAGATTCATCGGGCACTATCTTCACTCCTCTTCCGAAGCGACGCTTCCACTTTCCATAAAGGGAGAACATTCCTTTCTTAATATATGCATCTACAAAAGGATGCACGTAAAGGATAAACTTCTTCACCTCAAGTTGCTCTGTAAGATACTCAAGTTTCTCCTCAAGTTTGTCGGTGAACAACAATGATGGTTGCACCTCTCCTTTTCCGAAGCAAGATGGACATGTCTCCTCAGTTGTGATGTCGAGAGCCGGGCGCACCCTCTGACGGGTGATCTGCATAAGTCCGAATTTAGACAGAGGCAAGATGTTATGGCGAGCTCTGTCCTTGGCCATATTATCTCGCATATGATCCAACAGCTGCTGCCGATGCTCTGCCTTTGCCATGTCGATAAAGTCAACTACGATGATGCCTCCCATATCTCTAAGTCTCAGCTGACGGGCTATTTCATCTGCAGCCCGCAAATTCACTTCCAGGGCATTCGTCTCCTGATCTTGAGAAGCCTTGCTTCGATTGCCTGAGTTGACATCGATCACATGAAGTGCCTCCGTATGCTCTATGATAAGATAGGCACCTGATTTGAAAGAAACAGTCTTACCGAAAGCAGATTTAATCTGCCTCGTTATATTGAAGCTGTCGAAAATAGGAATATCCTTTGCATAAAGTTTTACCGTTTCTTTCCTTTCGGGGGCAATAAGAGAGACATAATTCTGAATTTGCTCAAAAATCTCTGCATCGTTGACGTAGACACTCTCAAAAGAGGGATTGAAGATGTCTCGGATCACGCTGACAGCCCTTGATTCTTCTTCGTAGATCAGCGATGGCGGTGTGCTTCTTTGCATCTTGGCTATGGAGCTTTTCCATGCCTCTACAAGCGTACGCAACTCATTGATGAGCTCTGCTACTTTTTTCCCTTCCGCTGAAGTCCTGACTATCACTCCGAAACCCTGAGGCTTGATGCTGCTTATAATTTGGCGCAGACGCACCTTTTCCTCCGTCGACTTGATCTTCTGAGATATTGAGATCTTATTGCCAAATGGAATCAACACCATAAAGCGTCCGGTAAGTGTCAATTCAGTTGTAAGCCTCGGGCCCTTTGTCGAAATCGGTTCCTTGGCTATCTGCACGAGAAGCTTTTGGCCCGGCTGAAGAAGATCTGCAATACGTCCCTGCTTTGGAATCTCAGGTTTTACCTCGATACTTGAAATTTCAGGTACAGTCTCCGGGTGCTCAAATGCCTCATTGAGATAGGCATTGTAAGTATTGAACTGAGGGCCTAAATCCAGATAATGAAGAAAAGCGTCTTTTTCATACCCCACGTCGATAAAGGCTGCGTTGAGTCCCGGCATCAGTTTCTTGACCTTGGCAAGGTAGAAATCGCCTACGGAATATACGACGTTTCTACTCTCCTTCTGCAGGGATACAAGACGCGAATCCTCGAGCAGCGCTATAGATATGTCTTTAGGCTGCACGTCGACGAAGAGTTCGCTTTTCATTGTGTCCATTTCAGGATACTTTTCAATTTAACTGTTTTGATTTTCTGGCAATGTTTCAGCTCTCCGAGCTGAAATCATACTGAAACCCCAGGCCTCAACCTGGGGAAAAAGAAAGAACAAGCAGGATATGGCATGATTCATCACCCCATCCGTCCGGCTTGTTCTTATGGCTTTGCCGTCTCCAGTAGTATGGAGAGGCCTGCTGAGTGAGTCTGTGAAGACCGTCCGGTGACTGACCGGATTATTTCTTCTTATGACGATTCTTTCTCAGTCTTTTCTTACGCTTGTGCGTAGCCATCTTGTGGCCTTTTCTTTTCTTTCCGCTGGGCATAATAATTGAATATTTATTGATATGTTTTTAATGAAAATCTTACATTTTCCGCTCTTCAAAGTGCCTTTGCATAAAGCCACTTCGATTTGCGAGTGCAAATATCGTGATTTTTTTTGAATTTATCACTATTTCAAGGCCAAAAAATACGATTTATGTGCAAATTTAGTGTTATCTTTGCAAAAAATATAGATTCATGGCTCCAAAATGGATATTCTTCGACCTTGACGACACTCTCTTCGACTTCTCTGCTGCATCCCTAATGTCTCTGCGAAAGCTATGGGACGAGAGCTCGGAAATTAAAACTGTTTTTGACGATCCGGACGCTTTCATCGACGAATACCATGTCCACAACCGACGGATGTGGGAGCTACACGAAAGCGGGCAGATCACAGCAGACTTCCTGAAGGGTGAACGCTTCCGTCTCACCCTGGCTCCTGCCCGAGACGATGATGAGACACGCCAAAAGATGCGTGCGTTCAACAACCGTTATCTCTGGCTCCTCGGAGAATGCAAGACTCCTGTAGAAGGAGCCAACGAACTTCTCAAAGATTTATCTAAGAAATATCTGATCGGAGTCCTGACTAATGGTTTCACTGAAGCGCAATATCGCAAGCTCCATTCCACCGGTCTCGACCGCTACATACAGCGTATGGTGATCAGCGACGAAATTGGTATCCAGAAACCGGATGCCCGAATCTTCCGTTATGCTGAGCAAGAGACCGGAGCTATCGCCGAAACCACAATTATGATTGGCGACAATCCTGACAATGATATCCAAGGAGCCCTCAACGCCGGCTGGCAAGCAATCTACTTCGACCGCAAATCCAAACCATTCTCCTCCAATTCACACCTCTACATGGGCAAAACAAACACCCTCTTAGATATTCTGCACAAACTTTAAAGCTTTATTTAATTACCCAACCGCCCCAAGAAGTCTGAACCAACCCTACTCAAAAGTCAACCCAGAAACCCCCGAAAGCCGTCCATACAGGTTATCTGCGTCATCCATCCTTATGGAGAGTGTCATGGAGCATGAATTATCAAACTGCTGGCTGATGACCTCAGCACCGGTCGACTTCACCACTTTCATCACATCATTCATTGCCATATATGGAAATGTGAACGAATAGAGCTGCTGCCTCACGCATTCCTTCTTGCCTGATGCCTCAAGCGCAAGCGACGCAGCCTCTTTATACGCAGCTATCAATCCGGGAGTACCGAGTTTTATGCCACCGAAATAGCGCACCACCCCCACAGCCACATCAGTCAACTCGAGACTGTTGATTTGTCCTAAGATAGGTTTCCCGGCAGTCCCTGATGGTTCTCCGTTGTCATTGGCCTGCCATTCCTTACGTTCAGGACCTATTACATAAGCCCAGCAGACATGGCGAGCGTCATGGTACTCATTTTGAAGAGCCTTCAGACGAGCCTTTGCATCATCTGCCGAGACCACATGATATGCAAAGGAGAGAAACCGGCTTTTCTTTTCAGTGAACTTGCCGGTTCCCTCCCTTTCTATTGTATAAAAAATATCAGCCATCAGATCAGCCGAACATATTCACTGTGTCGTGTGCAGTCTGTGGAGGATAGAGCAACATTCCGGAAGCCACCTCCGAAGCCTTTTCCTCTCCCACACTTTCCTTCACTATTTCCAACGCCCAGAGCATGGCACTGGATGGCCCGTTGGCTGTCACATACTTGCCCGAGACCACCACTTTTGCCGGTTCATGGATACCACCTTCTACCTTACCTTCAAAGCTCGGATAGCAAGTGAACTTCTCCCC